>NZ_CP110395.1:3844318-4164678 GCF_029910215.1 Paraburkholderia sp. D15
GTTCGGCGGCGATCGCGCAGAAGGTCACGCCCATGATCGTGTCGGCGCGCGTGGTGAACACGCGCAGCAGTTTCTGCTCGCCGTCGATTTCGTACGGGAAGCCAAAGTTCACGCCGAAGCTCTTGCCGATCCAGTTCTGCTGCATGATCTTCACGCGCTCGGGCCAGCCGAGGCCGTCGAGATCGTTCAGCAGTTCGTCCGCGTACTGGGTGATGCGCATGTAGTACATCGGGATTTCGCGCTTTTCCACCGGCGCGCCCGAGCGCCAGCCGCGACCGTCGATCACCTGCTCGTTGGCGAGCACGGTCTGATCGATCGGGTCCCAGTTCACCGTGCCGGTCTTCTTGTACGCGATGCCCTTTTCCAGCATCTTCAGGAACAGCCACTGGTTCCACTTGTAGTAGTCGGGGCTGCACGTCGCGACTTCGCGCGACCAGTCGATCGCGAGGCCCATCGACTGCATCTGCTTCTTCATGTACGCGATGTTGTCGTAGGTCCATTGCGCGGGCGGCACGTTGTTGGCCATCGCCGCGTTTTCCGCCGGCATGCCGAACGCGTCCCAACCCATCGGCATCAGCACGTTATAGCCGTTCATCCGCAGATAGCGGTACATCACGTCGTTGATCGTGTAGTTGCGCACGTGGCCCATGTGCAGCTTGCCCGACGGGTACGGCAGCATGGAGACGCAGTAGAACTTGGGCTTGTCGGTGGTTTCCGTCGTCTTGTACGCGTCGATGGCGCGCCATTGCCCTTGCGCGGCGGATTCGACGTCGGAGGGAACGTATTTTTCGTGCATGGTGTGATGGGATCGCTGGGTTCGGTGCTTTCGCACCGGCCGCTCTGGTGCTCTGCTGAATGAAATGGCGTCGTTTCCCCTCTGCGGGGGAAAGGGCTGATTATACCGTTCGCGGACGGGTGCGCCGCGCGGCGTCTATGGCGCGGGGCGCTGCGGCATTCCGTCCCGCGGCGGCGGCGGATCCGTCACGAAACCGATGCGTTCAAGGCCGGCCTGCTGCGCTGCGCCCATGACCTGCGCGATCACCTCGTAACGGGTACCGCGCTCGGCACGTAGCTGGATTTCGGGTTGATCCGAGGCGTCCGGCGAGCTGGACTGGGCGGTTGCGCCGGGTTGCTGTCCGCCCTGTGTATTTGTTTGGGTTTGAGTCTGCGTTGCCGCCTGCGTTGCCGCCCGTTTCGCGGCTTGCGCGAAGCGGGTGCGCATCTGTTCCAGCGTGATCGGCTCACCGTTCCAATAGAGCTTGCCGGCGGCGTCGATGGACAGCGAAATGGTCTGCGGCGTCTGGCGCGCGGGCGCGGCCGCGACTTTCGGCAGATCGAGCCGGATCGCGTGCGTGAACAGCGGCGCCGTGATGATGAAGATCACCAGCAGCACCAGCATCACGTCGATCAACGGCGTCATGTTGATGTCGGCCATCGGCGCGGCCGCCTGCTTTTTCTCGAGTCCGCCGAATGCCATGTCGCCTCCGTTTGCTTGCGGTGCTTGCCGTGCTTGCGTTTGCCTGCGTTTGCTTTCGCGTTCGTGCGCCTGCTTCGCAGTTGTTGAGGTTGGGCAGCGCTCGCGCTTGTTTCTGCCTGCATGCGCTGGTTCGGCTGGCGCCTGATGGGCCCGTCAGCATCTATCCACGCTCGATCGCGCTTGCTCGCGGCGGTGCCGCCCGCGCTCGCCGGTCAGCCGTGTCGCTGCGCGAAACGGCGTCAGTGAGTCGAAGCCTGCTGAGACCGCGCCGGCGTCTCGCGCGGCTCGGCCGGCGCGCACACATAAGCGTGCAGATCGTGCGCGAAGCCGTCGAGTTCCTCGGACAACTGCCGTCCGATGCGTCCCAGCACGTTGTACGCGAGCACCGCCGGAATCGCGACGACGAGACCGAACGCGGTCATGATGAGCGCCTCGCCGACCGGACCGGCCACGTTCTCGATCTGCGCCTGGCCGCTCGCCGCAATACTGCCGAGCGCGTGATAGATACCCCACACGGTGCCGAGCAGTCCGACGAACGGCGCGGTGCTACCGACCGACGCCAGCAACACCTGGCCGAATTCGAGCCGCCGCTGCGACGCGTTGAGCGCCTGGCGCAGCGCCCGCAACACGCGTTCGCCGCGTTCGACGCGCGCGAGCAACGCGCCCGGAATGTCGACCTCCGCGGCATGCAGCGCGGCTTCGGCGAGTGGCGCGAACACGCGCTCGCGATCCGCGCGCTTTAGCGCCGCGACGCCTTCGGACAGCGTGGGCGCCTGCCAGAACCGCGCGATGGCCGGCCCCGCCTGACGCCTCGCGCGCGTAAGCATCCAGCTTTTGACGATCAGAAAGCACCAGCTCGCAATCGACATGGCCAGCAGCACGTAAGCGACGCCATGTGTGATCGCGTCGCTGGTTTGCAGGTAATGGATGATGCCGCTGCTGCCCGCCATCTGACCTCGCCGTGGAAAAGTGCCTCATTGCGCGCGCCGCAGCGCCGCAGCGTCCGCAACTCGCGCCCGGCGCATTCGCTGCGCCGGCTTCGTTCAGCCCGCGTCGCGCAGACCGAGCACGTCCTGCATGTCGAAGAAACCGTTTGCGTGGCCTTCGAGGAAACGCACCGCGCGCAGCGCACCTTGTGCATACGACAACCGGCTCGCCGATTTGTGCGTGATCTCGATCCGCTCGCCGATACCCGCGAACAGCACCGTGTGATCGCCGACGATGTCGCCGCCGCGAATCGCCGAAAAACCGATGGTGGACGGATCGCGCTCGCCCGTCACGCCTTCGCGGCTATAGACCGCGCATTCATCGAGATTGCGGCCGAGCGCGCTGGCGATCGTCTCGCCCATGGTCAACGCGGTGCCGGAGGGCGCATCGACCTTGTGACGGTGATGCGCCTCGATGATCTCGATATCGTAGCCGGTCGCGAAATGCTTCGCCGCGAACTCCAGCAGTTTCAACGTGACGTTCACGCCGACGCTCATGTTCGACGCGAACATGATGGCGACCTTCTCCGACGCCGCCCGCAATTGCGCCTTCTGCGCATTGTCGAAACCCGTCGTGCCGATCACCATTTTCACGTTGTGGCGCTGCGCCGCTTCCAGATGCGTCAACGTGCCCTCGGGGCGCGTGAAGTCGATCAGATAATCGGACTCGGCGAACACGCGCTCGATGTCGTCGGTCAGCAGCACGCCCGTCTGTTTGCCGAGAAACGCGCCGGCGTCCTGGCCGAGTTGCGGTGCGCCTACGCGGTCGAGCGCGCCGGACAGCGTCGCGTCGGGATCGTTGAGAACGGTTTCGATGAGCATGCGGCCCATACGGCCCGATGCGCCTGCGATGGCAATTTTCATGGCTTCGAGGGTTCGATAAAAACAAAAACCCCGCCAGATGCGGGGAACAGCGGCGCCGGACAAACCGTCCGGACGCCGCGGGTCACGTCCAATCCGTCTTGATGCCTGATCAAGACAGGGACAGCGCGATCAGCCGCCCGTTCCCGACGCCGGTGCGGGCGGTGCGGTCAAGGGCGCGTTATACGTCGGGCCGCCATTGGTGGTGCCTTGCGCGCCCGTCGTCGGGCCGACCGGATTGCTGTTGTCCGTATTCCCATTCTGCGGTGGCGGCGGACGATGGAACTGGAATTGCGGCTGACCCGAGGCCGTGGGGCCCGTAGACGGGATGCCGCCACCGCTCGCGGTCGGCGCGCTCGGCACGCTGGGACGCGCGGAGCTGACCGACGGCACCGCGCCGGTCGCACGATTGGCGGCCTGCGCCGCTTCCGCGTTGGCGTCGGTGGACGGCACCGAGGCGGCGTCCGTAGCCGGCGCGGCAGCCGCGGCCGGCGTAGCCGGCGCACTAGCCGCAACCGGCGCGCTCGCGCTGCTTGCCGAGACGGCCGCCGCGGCCTTCTTCTTGCCGAGCTTGTCGCCGTCGATTTCCGCCAGCAACTCGAGGTTGGACGGCAGATCTTCGCCGCCCGTCCAGCTCGATACGCGGTCACCCGCGAACATCACGACGAAATCGCGCTGCTGCACGACATTGGTCGAGCCGCGCTTGAAATAGAACACGTAGTCCCAACGGTCCGCGTGGAACATGTCGGTCAGCAACGGCGTGCCGAGCAACTGCTTCACCTGGGCGCGGGACATGCCGACCTGCATCTGCGCTGCTGCTTCCTTCGAAACGAAGTTGCCTTGCACCACCGTGATACGGTACGGCGTAATGCTTTGGGCGACACGCTGTGTCAGGCTGTCGTAAGTGGAACATCCGGCAAGAACCGCGACAGTCGCAACAGCGATCAAGGTACCCCGCATGCGGCTCCCCCGGTAGATCAATTGAGATTTTGAAATCATTTCACTCACCGTGCGGGCCCACTGACGAGCCGCGCGAGTTTCATTCCATCGAAGATGACCAGAACGGCAAAAACACATTACTATGAGAGCCCAGCATTGTACTCTAGGGATCCCTTGTCATGACCAATCCAACCGATCTCAAGAATATCGGGCTCAAGGCGACCCTTCCGCGCCTCAAAATCCTTGAGATTTTTCAGCACAGCCCGGTGCGTCACCTGACCGCCGAAGATGTGTACCGCAACCTGTTGCACGAAGAACTCGATATCGGCCTGGCAACCGTGTATCGCGTGCTGACGCAGTTCGAGCAGGCTGGCCTGCTGTCGCGCAGCAACTTCGAATCGGGTAAGGCGGTGTTCGAATTGAACGAAGGGTCGCACCACGACCACCTCGTCTGCCTCGATTGCGGGCTCGTCGAAGAATTCTTCGACTCCGAGATCGAGAGCCGTCAGCAGTCCATCGCGAAAGAGCGCGGCTTCAAGCTGCAGGAACACGCGCTGGCGCTCTACGGCGCATGCATCAAGGAGAACTGCCCGCATCGCAAGCATTGATGCGCGTTGATACGCATTAGCGCTTGATGAGCGCAAGCCGGCCGCGTCGGGGTGCGCGGACTGGCGGGCAAGAAAAGACCCGGCCGAGTTGAATCGGCCGGGTCTTTTTTTCGCATGCGATGCAAAGGCGCGCAGGCCGCAGCGGCTACTCCACCAACGCCGCCACCTCCGCGCTCGCTTCGAACACGAGCCGCCAGGGCTCGGTCAACGCGAGTTCGTCGCAGTTCGGCTGCGCGCCGCCGCGATCGACCACCACGAAATCGCTGACGCGATCGAGCGCCAGCAGCGGGTGGTGCCAGACGCCCTTCGCGTAATTCACACCTTGCCATGCGTCGGTCCAGAAGGCGCGCAGCTGCGCCGGATCGAACTCACCGGCCGGCGCGACCACGACGAGATAGCGTCCCGGCGTCAACGGAATGAAAGCCTGACTGCCCAGCGGATGCCGCTCCATCATCGCGATCTCGACCGGCCACGCTCGCGGTTGCGCGCGAAAAAGATTGATCAGCGGACGGCCGCCCTGCTCCGTCACGTCGACGCACGCAAGATCGTGAAAGCGCTCGGTCGTGCCGCCATTGATCGCGAAATGGCGCGCGCCTTCCAGTTCGATCACGTCGCCGAACGGCGCGAAGGCCGCGCGCGTCAGGCGTTCCATCTGCAAGGTTTTCATCGGGCGCCTCCGTTATGCGAGGTCGCCCCACAGACGCAGGCGCGACACGCCGCCGTCCGGAAAGATATTGAAACGCACATGGGTGACCGGCCCCAGCGACGCGATGCCGTCGTCGAACGTGTGCACGTGGTCCATTTGCAGCTTGCGTTCGCCGAGCAGTTCCGGCCAGAACATCGCCTGAGTGATCAACGAATCGTCGGTGCCGCCCGTTACCGAGGCCGCTTGCAGCGAACAGCGATCCGGATAGTTGCCCTTGAAGTGCGCGGTGTCGACTTCGATCTTGCGGATCACGCCCGGCCGCGCCAGCGCGACGATCGCCCAGTCGTTGCCCGGTTCGCGACGGCGCCGCGTTTCCCAGCCGTCGCCCATGTTCACGCCACGGCCCGGCATCAACATCTGCGACG
Organism: Paraburkholderia sp. D15; assembly: GCF_029910215.1. Lineage (NCBI taxonomy): Bacteria > Pseudomonadati > Pseudomonadota > Betaproteobacteria > Burkholderiales > Burkholderiaceae > Paraburkholderia > Paraburkholderia sp. D15. Next base: position 3,850,261 of record NZ_CP110395.1, read on the forward strand.
CGGGTCCGAAGTGCTGGTTGTTGGCCGCGACCAGATACGCGCCGTTCTCGACGGCGGCCAGATCCAGCAGCGTGCCGCGCTCGACGCGCTCCCAGTCGCGCTTCGGCTGACCATATACGCGCAGACGCGCGAGACCACCGTCCGGATACAGATTCACCCGCAGATGCGTGAACGCGCGCGTGTCCTGCACTTCGACGTAGTGGTGCTGGTTGCCTTGCAGCGTGGTGGCCGGCACGAGGGTTTGCCAGTCGGCGTTATCGGGCGGCACGTCGCCGTCGGCATGACACGCGTCGATCGAAGCGGCCGGCGGAAAGTTGCCGGTGAAGTGACTCGTGTCGAGATCGACGCCGTGCACCACGCCCGGCCGCGCGAGCCGGATCACGCAGTAATCGTGGCCGGTGGTGCGCTTGCGACGGGTTTCCCAGCCGTCCATCCATTTGCCGTGATCGTCGTATTTGCCGGGGATGAACACGGCCGGCTGCGGCTCCAGCATGCGTTCCTTCGGCGCGAAGAATTCGTCGCTCGCGTGCAGTGCCTTCGCGCCCAGACGCGGATCGGCGAGGTTCATGTAGCGGCGCGTGAAAGCGGGCGCGTTGGGATCGAGAATCGGATTGGCCATGATGTCGCTCAGGTTGCCTCAGGTTACGAAAGAGATTGGAATGCCGGCGCGTGGTCGCCCGCGGCCGGTTCGAGATCCGCGCTGTCGCCGGCCGGCACGTATTGCAGCGCCGCGTCGCGATTCAGCACGCGATGCGCGCGTACCCGGTCGATGTCGTTTTCCCAGACGGCGACCACCACCGTGGCGACGCAATTGCCGATCAGGTTGGTCAGCGCGCGGGCGATGCCGACGAACCAGTCGACCGGCAGGATCAGCACGAGGCCGAGCACGGGAATCGCCGGAATCGCGGAAAGCGTCGCGGCGAGAATGACGATCGCCGAGCCGGGAATGCCGTGCGCGCCCTTCGACGTCACCAGCGACACCAGCACCACGACGATCAGGTCATGCAGGGAGAGCGGCGTGTTGGTGGCCTGCGCGATGAAGATCACCGCAAGCGTCAGATAGATCGAGAAGCCGTCGAGATTGAACGAATAGCCGGTCGGAATCACGAGGCCGACAGTCGAATCCTTCACGCCCATCCATTCGAGTTTGCGCATGATCTGCGGCAGCACGGCATCCGACGACGCGGTGCCGAGCACGATCGACAGTTCTTCGCGCAGATAGCGGATCAGTTTGAAGAGGCTGAAGCCGGCGAGGCGCATCACGATGCCCAGCACGACCACCACGAACACGACGCAGCTCGCGTAGAACACCAGCACCAGCATGCCGAGCTGCTTGAGCGATTCGACGCCGTAGGTGCCGGTGGTGAACGCGATCGCGCCGAGCACGCCGAGCGGCGCGAGCTTGATGATGAAACCCATCACGCGGAAAAACACCTGCGACAGTTCGTCGATCAAACTGCTGACGCGCTGCGCCTTATTGCCGAGCAGCGACAGCGCCGAACCGAACAGCACCGAGAACACCAGTATCTGCAGGATGTCGCCGGTTGCGAACGCGTTGATCGCGGTATCGGGGATGATCTTCAGCAGAAAGCCCGCAGTGTCCTTCAGGCTCTTCGCGTTTTCGGTGTAGGTGGACAGCGAAGCCGGATCGAGCGAATGCAGATCGATGTTCATGCCGACGCCAGGGCGCGTCACATAGGCGAGCACCGCGCCGATCACCAGCGCGATGGTGGTCATTGCCTCGAAATAAACCACCGCCTTCAAACCGACGCGGCCGACCTTGCGCAGATCGCCCGCATGCGCCATCCCGCTCACCACGACGCAGAACACGATCGGGCCGATCACCATCTTGATCAGCTTGAGAAAGCCGTCGCCGAGCGGACGCAGCGACTGCGCGAAATGCGGATACACAGCGCCGATCACGATGCCCGCCACCAGCGCTATGACGACCCGGCCAAACAGCGAATTGAAAAACTTCAACACGGCTTTCTCCTGGTTGTGATGCTGATCTGTTCAGACTGGTCCGACCAGTACTGTTATGGCAGATAGTAGGAAGCCGATATACTGGCGTCAAGTTTTCAGAGAACAGTGTTTACCCGTTGTTTTTGAGGCCGTTTCCGGAACGTTTATCGCCGGATCACAGCGGTGTCGCGGGTTTCGGAAGATCGTCGGCGCGAGCGTTTGGCTCGCGTAATACAATGCTGGTCAGACCGCGCATCCAGTGAGCCGCCATGAAGAACGTCCCCCATACCGTCACCGACGCCGCCATCGCGACCATCCGCGAACGGATCGAAGCGGGCGTCTATCCGGTGGGCAGTTTGCTTCCGGCACAGCGTCAGTTGTCCGAGGAGCTGGCGATCAGCCGCGCGTCGTTGCGCGAAGCGCTCTCCACGCTCGAAGCGCTCGGCCTGCTGGTGATCCGGCCCGGCAAAGGCGTCTACGTGGAAAGCGCACAAGCCACGGCCGCGCAATCGTGGCGTTTCGCCGAGCAATCGTCGCTGCCGGACACGTATCAGATGCGCTATGCGCTGGAAGGCTTCGTCGCGCGGATGGCGGCGCTAGCCGTCAGCGACGCCGATCTCGCCTGGTTCGAGGACAACATTGCGGCCATGCAGACGGCGCTCGCCTGCGACGAGCTCGACGAAGCCGCACGCCTCGACTACGACTTTCACATGCGCGTGGTGAATATCGCCGGCAACGCGGCGATCGAATCGATTCTGAGCAGTAGCGCGGAGATCATGAAGGAAAGCCAGCGGATGCCGTTCTACCGGCGCGAACTGGTGCTGTCCACGTACACCGAACATCGCGCGATTCTGGATGCGTTGAAGACGCGCGATTCCGCGGCGGCGGGTAAGGCGATCGAGACGCATATCGCGAACGCGGCGCAGCGCGCGGGGGTATATTTCCCGACGCCTTAAGTCGTCGACGCGCAGCAGTGGCCGCTCGATCGCACGGACTGTAGACGCAAAAAAGCCGCTCCAGGGAGCGGCTTTTTCTTTGCCTTGTCCGCCGCCGCAGGCTTTCACCTGCAACACGGACAAACCATCATGCAGCCGATTTACTTGGCATTCGCCAGCGCCACAGCCGTGTCCAGCATGCGGTTCGAGAAGCCCCACTCGTTGTCGTACCAGCTCGACACCTTCACCAGACGGCCCGACACCTTGGTCAGCGTGGAGTCGAACGTCGACGAAGCCGGGTTGTGGTTGAAGTCGATCGACACCAGCGGCGCCGTGTTGTAGCCGAGGATGCCCTTGAGCGAGCCTTCCGAGGCTTCCTTCATGATCGCGTTGACTTCCTCGACCGTCGTGTCGCGCTCGGCGATGAACGACAGGTCGACGATCGACACGTTGATCGTCGGGACGCGAATCGCGTAGCCGTCCAGCTTGCCGTTCAGTTCCGGCATCACCAGGCCGACCGCCGACGCAGCGCCGGTCTTGGCCGGGATCTGGCTGTGTGTGGCCGAACGCGCGCGGCGCAGGTCTTCGTGATAAACGTCCGTCAACACCTGGTCGTTCGTGTACGCATGGATCGTGGTCATCAGACCGTTCACCAGACCGATCTTGTCGTTCAGCGGCTTGACGAGCGGTGCCAGGCAGTTGGTCGTGCACGATGCGTTCGAGATCACCGTGTCCGATGCCTTCAGCACATGGTGGTTCACGCCGTAGACGATGGTCGCGTCGACGTCTTTGCCGCCCGGCGCCGAGATGATCACCTTCTTCGCGCCGCCCTTGATGTGCGCGCTCGCCTTTTCCTTGGTCGTGAAAAAGCCCGTGCATTCCAGCACGATGTCGACGTTCAACTCGCCCCACGGCAGTTCGGCCGGATTGCGGTTAGCCAGCACGCGGATCCGGTCGCCGTTGACGACCAGGTAGTCGCCGTCCACCGACACTTCACCCGGGAACTTGCCGTGCGCGGTGTCGTATTGCGTCAGGTGAGCATTGGTCTTGGCATCGCCGAGATCGTTGATGGCGACGATTTCGATATCGTGCTTCTTGCCGTTTTCGTAGAAGGCGCGCAGCGTGTTGCGGCCGATCCGGCCGTAGCCGTTGATTGCGACGCGAATCGTCATGGTCTATCTCCTGATGGCTGAAAAAAATACGTCTCTACCCTGCTGCATTCGCAGTCTGGCCGCAACCGCCGCGGCCAGACTTGCCGAAGATCAGCCGAGTGCGGCCTTCGCCGTCGCAACCACGTTCTCGACGGTGAAGCCGAAATGCTTGAACAGCACGCCTGCCGGGGCCGATTCGCCGAACGTGTCGATCCCGACCACGCCGCCTTCCAGGCCCACGTACTTGCGCCAGAAATCCGTCACACCCGCTTCGATCGCGACGCGGCGCACGCCTTGCGGCAACACGCGTTCACGGTACTCGGCGTCCTGCTTGTCGAAGACCGTGGTGGACGGCATCGATACGACGCGAGCGCCGATGCCTTCGCGCGCCAGCGGCTCGACCGCGTTGAGCGCCAGTTCGACTTCCGAACCGGTGGCGATCAGGATGATCTTGCGCGCGGGGATTTCGTCATTCCAGTCGCGCAGCACGTAGCCGCCCTTCTCGATGTTGGCGATCTGCGCGTCCGTGCGTTCGGAGAACGGCAGGTTCTGACGGCTGAAGATCAGGCACGACGGGCCGTGATGCTCGACCGCGTGGGTCCAGGCCACCGCCGTTTCGACCGTATCGGCCGGACGCCACACCTGCAGATGCGGAATCAGGCGCAGGCTCGCGACGTGTTCGATCGACTGGTGGGTCGGACCGTCTTCGCCAAGGCCGATCGAGTCGTGCGTGAACACGAAGATGGACGGCGCTTTCATCAGCGCGGCGACGCGCAGCGCGTTGCGGCTGTAATCGGAGAACGTCAGGAACGTGCCGCCGAACGCCTTGAAGCCACCGTGCAGCGCGACACCATTGATCGCGGCGCTCATGCCGAACTCGCGCACGCCGTAGTTCACGTAGTTGCCGGCGGCCTGGCCTTCGGCATTCACGCGGACCGGCTTGGCCGCCTTCCAGTTGGTCAGGTTCGAACCGGTCAGGTCGGCGGAGCCGCCGAGCAGTTCCGGCAAGACGGCCGACAGACCTTCGATAGCCTGTTGCGACGCCTTGCGCGTGGCAATGGTTTCCGCGCGCTCGTTGGCGCCGGCGACGATCGCCTTGGCCTTTTCCGCCCAGTCGGCCGGCAATTGCTTGGCCATGCGGCGCGTGAATTCGGCGGCTTCCTGCGGATACTTCGCTTGATAGGCGGCGAACGCCTTGTCCCACTCTGACTCGACGCGCGCGCCCGCTTCCTTCGCGTCCCATGCCGCATAGACTTCCTGCGGAATCACGAACGGCTCCCACTTCCAGCCGATCGCCTCGCGCGTGGCCGCGATTTCCTTGTCGCCCAGCGGCGCGCCGTGCGAGTCGTGGCTGCCGGCCTTGGTCGGCGCACCTTCGCCGATCACGGTCTTGCAGCAGATCAGGGTCGGCTTGTCGGATTGCTTCGCTTGCTTGATTGCGGCGTCCACCGCGTCGACGTCGTGGCCGATCACGTTCGGAATCACGTTCCAGCCGTACGCTTCGAAGCGCTTCGGCGTGTCGTCGTGGAACCAGTGCACCACTTCGCCGTCGATCGAGATGCCGTTGTCGTCGTAGAACGCGATCAGCTTGTTCAGCTTCAGCACGCCGGCGAGCGAGCAGGCTTCGTGCGAAATGCCTTCCATCAGGCAGCCGTCACCGACGAACACGTACGTGTGGTGGTCGACGATCTTCGCATCCGGCTTATTGAATTCGGTGGCAAGCAGCGACTCGGCCAGCGCCATGCCGACCGCGTTCGCCAGCCCCTGACCCAGCGGGCCGGTGGTCGTTTCGACGCCCGGCGTGATGCCGTATTCCGGGTGACCCGGCGTCTTCGAATGCATCTGGCGGAAGTTCTTCAGCTCGTCGATCGGCAGGTCGTAGCCGGTCAGGTGCAGCAGCGAGTACAGCAGCATCGAGCCGTGACCGTTCGACAGCACGAAGCGGTCGCGGTCAGCCCATTGCGGGTTCTTCGGGTTGTGGCGCAGATGACGCGACCACAGGGCCACGCCGATTTCGGCCATGCCCATCGGCATGCCGGGGTGGCCGGAGTTCGCTTTTTGAACGGCGTCCATGGACAACGCGCGGATTGCGTTGGCCATCAGGGAGGTGGGTGCGGGAGACGGGGTCGTCATGTCGAGTCCGGAGACAGAGTCAGAAAGCGATGCGCGCTTGAGTCCCGGATGCTCGGCGGCCAGTCCGCTTCGGCGCACGGTGCGGCGCCAGGAGACGCGAAACGGGCAGAGCAAACGGACAAGGCTGAAAGCGTGACATTCTAACAGAACGTTGCCCGGGGCCTGAGCGGAAACGGGCCAGGCGCGTGGTGGCACGCGGGCGGCGGCCGTATCGCCGGGAGGCTGGCGGACCGTGGTTGCGCGGGGCGGCGAGTGACCGGCTGTCTGTCTTCCTGTGACGTGGGGGCGCGGCGGTATGGTGGCGGTATGGTGGCGAAACGGCGGAGGTATGGCGGCGGTATCGCGACGTTGTGCGCCCGCCCGCCGCTTAAAATGGAAAGATGCCAACCTGCCGCGCTGCATCCACAGCCAGCCTGCCCGCCGTGAACGATCCGCTGCTGTTCCACCCGAGTCCCGACGCCGTCTACGGATTTCCGCATGCGCAACGCATTGCCTGCGTCGATTCGCCGTATCAGCGGATCGAGGTCTGGGACACGCCGCTGCTCGGCCGGCTCTTTACGCTGGACGGCCGGCCGATGACCGCGACCGGCGACGAGTTCATCTACCACGAATGCATGGTCCACCCGATCGCGCTCGCGCACCCGTCGCCACGCCACGCGCTCGTGCTGGGCGGTGGCGACGGCGGCGCCGCGCGGCAATTGCTGCGGCACGCGAGCATCGAACGCATTGTGGTGGCCGAACTCGACGCCGACGTGGTGCGGCTGACGCGCGAGCACCTGCCCGAGGTGCACGGCGGCGCATTCGACGACCCGCGCGTCGAGCTCGTGATCGGCGACGCCGCGCAGTACGTCGCCACGGCGGAACCGGCGCGTTTCGATCTGGTGATATTCGACCTGACGCCGCCGGATTCGCCCGCGGCCGCGTTGTACACGCAGGCCTTCCACGCCCAACTCAAACGCACGATGAGTCCAACCGCCGCCCTCTCCATGCATCTCGGCTCGCCTGACTTCCATCCGCAACGTGTCGCCGCGCTGCTCGACGGCTTGCGCGCGTCGTTCGCGCAGGTCCGCACGATGAGCGCCTTCGTCCCGCTCTACGGCGCACTGTGGATGATGGCCACCGCCAGCGACACCCTCGACGTGGCCGCCATCGACCGCGACACGCTCGACGCACGCCATGCGCGCTTCGCCGCCCGCGGTCTGGACGCCCACCTCAAGTACTACGACAACGCAGTACATGCCGGACTGTTCTCATCATCGCGCGCCGTGCGCGATAAACTAAGTCAATTCTTAAAGCCAACGAGCTAAAGCGTGGGCACAATGCGCGGTTCGGTCGAACCGCGCGATCGACGACGCATCGATCGCGCAGGTGTCCACCGCTCCCGGCAGCATGCGTCCCGCCAAACCCATCGATCCGGAGAACCCCATGACCGCCTCCCGTCCAGCCGGTGTGCCCTGGTTGACCCCCTATCTGACGGTGCGCGACGCCCGTGCATCGGCCGCGTTCTTCTCGGCGGCGTTCGGCTTCGAGTTGCGCGACAGCGTGGAGGACGACGGCGCGGTCATGCATGTCGAGATGACCTACCAGGGCCAGTTGATCGTGATGTTCGCGCCGGAAGGCGCGTTCGGCTCGGCGGCCCAAACTCCGAAGAGCGCCGGCGCGATCGCGCCGCAATCGTTCTACATCTATGTCGACGACGTCGACGCGGTCTATGACCGGGCGCTCGCGGCCGGCGCCAAATCATTGAGCGAGCCCCAGGACCAGTTCTGGGGCGACCGCTTCGCCCAGGTCGAAGATCTGGACGGCTACCGTTGGGCGCTCGCGCGCCATCTCTCCTGAACCAATGAGTATTTCCCTGATGCCTCGCTTCTTCGTCGGCATGTCGCTCCAAACCGACGACATCACGCAGCTTCCTGATGACGTCGTACGCCATATTCTTGTTCTGCGCCTGCAACCGGGCGATTCGATCGCGTTGTTCAACGGCGAGGGCGGCGAATACAGCGCCGAACTCGTCGAGGTCGAACGGCGTTCGGCCAAGGTTGTCGTGCGCGAATTCCGTCCCATCGAAATCGAAACGCCCTATCACCTCACGCTTGCGCAAGGTATCGCCGGCGGCGACAAGATGGACTGGCTGATCGAAAAGGCGGTCGAACTCGGTGCGTCGTGCTTCATGCCGTTGACCACCACGCGCAGCGTCGTGCGGCTGTCCGGCGAGCGTGCGCAGCGGCGGCACGTGCACTGGCAAGGCATTGTGCGAGCGTCGTGCGAACAGTGCGGGCGTAATCGCCTGCCCGAGGTCATGCCGGTGCGCGAAATCGCCACCTGGCTCGGCGCGTTGCCGCGCATACCGGAAGACGGCGAGTTGCGGATTCTGCTGTCGCCGCGTGCGAGCATCAGTTTTTCGGCCTTGCCCACGGAACCGCCGCGAGGCCGCGTTACCGTGCTGGTCGGCCCGGAAGGCGGTTTTTCAGCCGCCGAGGAAGCCGCGGCAACCGAGCACGGCTTCACCGCCGTCGGCCTCGGGCCACGCGTGTTGCGTACCGAAACGGCGGGGATCGCCGTGCTGTCGGCGCTAGCCGCGCGCTGGGGAGGCTGGTGACACGGCGAGGATTACGCCGGTCATTGCGCGGGTCACCGGCGCAGCGCTCAACGCGATAACACGCCCAGACACCTCGACGCTCAGCATCAACCGGCTACGCGCCGCCAGGCGCACGAAGCACACCACAAAAGCAAAGGCCCGCCATTCGGCGGGCCTTTTTTCTCAACCGCTGCGGCCAGAAAGCCGCCGGCTAAATCAACGTCAAGCGAACGAGTAGAACACCCGGAACGCGACCTTGCGTTCCGCCCAGAACTCGGCCGCTTCGCGGAACACGTCGAGCAGGGTCTCGCGGCCTTCCTTGTCGAATTTCTGCGCAATCGGCAACTGTTCGAGCACGATCACGAAGCCCGGTTGTTCGCCGGCCTTCTGCACGAGATCGGTCAGGCAGTCGTACAGCGCGTCGTAATTCTTGCCGAAGTGCTTCGGAAACAGGAACGAGGTCGCGATGGTCTCCAGCACTTCCTGCTTGGACAGCGCGTTCGCGCAGTACGCATAGAGAAAATGCTGACCGAGCTGGTTCGCCTCGTCGGCCAGATCCTGCACGCGAAACGCGCGGATGGACTGTACGATGTTCGGTCGTACGGTCTTGAAAAGACTCATGGGCTCCTCGTTCGATGAAACCACAGTGCCTGTTTCGCTCTGGTTCTCGCGGCCCTGATCGCCGGCGCGCATCTGCATGACGCGTTGGAACAAATTGCCGTCGCCGGCCGCGAAAAGATCCGTCGCGACTCCGGTGTCGTGCGCGTAGACGTTGTCGCTCATGCCGTTCATCCCGATGTCATTCAACAATACGATTAAAACTGGTGTAGTGGTCGTCCGAGTAGTAACAATTGTCGGTTCGCCTTAGCGGACCGCCGCAGACGATGCGACGTGCCCCGCGATTGCGTGCGCGAGGCGTGGGTACGGTGTATTCGTGGTAGTAACCGCGCCGATGGGGCGGCAGCAACCGTTCGCGGTTGCCGAATACGATGCCGTCCTTCTCATATGGGTAAGGCCCGCCGGCGGCGATCAAGTTCAACGTATTGACCGCTTCGCGCGGCAATTGCGCCAGCGCAATGGTGCCTTGCACCTGAGCGTTCGTCGTGCCGGGCGCCGTGGTGTCGCGCGCCAACGCGCCAGGCACGGAACCGGATAAAACGCACAGCGTTACAGCACCGATCAGCACGCCTTTCATGCCAAGCCACTTGCGTGCCATGTCTCAGGGTTCCCCGCTGTTAGATCACGAGTTTGACGACCATGAAAGTCGTAAGGGTATCGCTAATAGCCTTTGGAATCAACGTTCACCGGGCGGCCGAGCCGCTTCGATCGCGCGAAACGGGCCACCAGACTGACTTTGACGACTTTTGACAGAATTGTTATCCCAACCGGGCTAAACTTTAGCCCGATTCGGCCAACACGCGCGGATCGCGCTGAATCCGGCTTGCGATTCGGCTGCGCGATCAACCGGCCGCTCACCTGACGGCGGGCGTCCGGATGGTCGAATGCGTTGAAGGCTGGATTGTGCGGATTGCCATTTCCGGGTGACTTTCCCCAGTTCACCCAAGGCGTGCCCATTGCGGGCACGCCATTTTTTTGCGCGACGCCGGACCACCCGCGCCGCTCCGGTTCAACCGGGCGGCACGACGAAGGCCGTCGCGCCGCTCGGCATCCCGCTCGATGTGGGCCCGCTCAGCGTGCCGCGATCACGTCCGCGACCAGCAGCGCCGTCATGTTGACGATCCGGCGCACCGTCGCCGATGCGGTCAGCACGTGCACCGGCTGAGCCGCGCCCAGCAGCATCGGACCGATCGCGATGTTGTTGCCGGCCGCCGTCTTCAGCAGGTTGTACGAGATGTTCGCCGCATCGATGTTCGGCAGTACCAGCAGGTTCGCGTCGCCTTCCAGCGTCGAGTCGGGCAGCACTTCGCGGCGCAGGTTCGCGTCGAGCGCCACGTCGCCGTGCATTTCGCCGTCCACGTGCAGCTCCGGCGCGCGTTCGCGCAGGATCTCCAGCGTATCGCGCATCTTCTGCGCGGTCGGCGCGTTGCTCGAACCGAAGTTCGAGTGCGACAGCAGCGCGACCTTCGGCTCGATGCCGAAGCGGCGCACTTCTTCGGCCGCCATGATGGTGATTTCGGCCAGTTGCTCGGGCGTCGGGTCGACGTTCACGTGCGTATCGACGAGGAAAATCTGGCGGTTCGGCAGCACCAGGCCGTTCATCGCGCCGTAGACCTTGCGGCCTTCCTTCTTGCCGATCACCTGATCGATGAAGTGCAGGTGACGGTGCGTGGTGCTGACCGTGCCGCAGATCATGCCGTCCGCCTCGCCCTTCTTCACCAGCATCGCGCCGATCAGCGTGGTGCGGCGGCGCATTTCGAGCTTCGCCATCTGCTCGGTGATGCCCTTGCGCGACATCATCTTGAAGTATTCCTGCCAGAAGTCGCGGTAACGCTCGTCATGATCGGTGTTGACCACCGTGTAGTCCTGACCCGCGATCAGCCGCAGACCGTAACGCGCAATGCGCTGCTCGATCACCGCCGGACGGCCGATCAGGATCGGCTTGGCCAGCTTTTCGTCGACGATGATCTGCATGGCGCGCAACACGCGCTCTTCCTCGCCTTCCGCGAACACGATCCGCTTCTTCTCCGGCTCGACGCCACGCGCGACCTGGAAGATCGGCTTCATGGTCGTGCCGCTGTGATACACGAATTGCTGCAGATGCTGCTCGTACGCATCCATGTCTTCGATCGGACGCTCGGCGACACCCGAGTCCATCGCGGCCTTCGCGACAGCCGGCGCGACCTTGACGATCAGACGCGGATCGAACGGCTTCGGAATCAGATATTCCGGACCGAACGACAGATCCTGAATGCCGTACGCGGTCGCGACGATATCGCTCTGCTCCTGACGCGCCAGTTCGGCGATCGCATTGACCGCCGCGATTTCCATTTCCCGCGTGACCGTCGTCGCGCCCGCATCCAGCGCGCCGCGGAACAGGAACGGGAACACCAGCACGTTGTTCACCTGGTTCGGATAGTCGGTGCGGCCCGTGCACAGCACGGCGTCCGGACGCACTTCGAGCGCGAGTTCCGGCAGGATTTCCGGCGTCGGATTGGCCAGCGCGAGGATCAGCGGCTTGTCGGCCATCTGCTTGACCATGTCCTGCTTCAGCACGCCGCCGGCCGACAGGCCGAGGAAAACGTCCGCGCCCGGAATGGCTTCGGCGAGCGTGCGGGCGTCGGTTTCACGCGCGAAGCGCTCCTTGTCCGGGTCCATCAACTCGACGCGGCCCTTGTAGACGACGCCGGCCAGATCGGTGACGGTGATGTTTTCGAGCGGCAGGCCGATATCGACCAGCAGGTCCAGACAGGCCAGCGCCGCGGCGCCCGCGCCGGACGACACCAGCTTGACGTCCTTGATGTCCTTGCCGACCACCTTCAGCCCGTTGGTGATCGCCGCCGCCACGACGATCGCCGTGCCGTGCTGGTCGTCGTGGAAAACCGGAATCTTCATGCGCTTGCGGCATTCGCGTTCGACGATGAAGCAGTCCGGCGCCTTGATGTCTTCCAGGTTGATCCCGCCGAAGGTCGGCTCCAGCGCGGCGATCACGTCGACCAGCTTGTGCGGATCGGATTCGTTCAGCTCGATATCGAACACGTCGATGCCGGCGAACTTCTTGAACAGCACCGCCTTGCCTTCCATGACCGGTTTCGACGCGAGCGGCCCGATGTTGCCCAGACCGAGCACGGCGGTACCGTTCGTGACCACGCCGACAAGATTGCTGCGCGCGGTGAAACGCGCGGCATTCAGCGGATTCTCGACGATTTCCTCGCACGCGAACGCCACGCCCGGCGAATACGCCAGCGCGAGATCGCGCTGGTTGATCATCTGCTTGGTCGGGGCGATCGCGATCTTCCCCGGGGTGGGGAACTCGTGGTAATCGAGAGCGGCTTCGCGGAGTTTGCTATTGACGGGAGTCGACATAAGGCGGGCTTCGAAGGGCAGATTAGAATAGACGTTCGACGGCATTGTAGCCCCAATCGCCGGGCCAATTCCTTCAAAACGGGTACAACTGCCGCGACCGTAATAGAGCGAAAGGCGGATGTCGCCACTTTGTACAATGCGCGCCGTTCGCCGCGGTTCACGGCATTTATCCGCTCACCTACCGTCACCATGCTCTCCGAGTTTTCCCTGATCGACCGTTTTTTCGCGCGCCGCGCGGCCACAGCAACCACTCGTTCGTCCGACGCCGCGAGCGGCACACTCGGCATCGGCGACGACTGCGCGCTCTTCGCGCCGCCGGCAGGTGAAATGCTGGCGATATCGACGGACATGCTGGTGGAAGGCCGTCATTTCTTCGCCGATGTCGATCCTGAGGCGCTGGGCCATAAAGCGCTCGCGGTGAATCTGTCGGATCTCGCGGCAATGGGCGCGCGCCCGCAAGCCTTCACGCTGGCGTTTTCGCTGCCGAAGGCCGACGAAGCCTGGCTGGCCGCGTTCAGTGAAGGCCTCTTCGCACTGGCCGAACGCCACGCTTGCGCGCTGATCGGCGGCGATACGACCGGCGGCCCGTTGAATCTGTGCATCACCGTGTTCGGCAGCGTGCCGCCGCGAATGGCGCTGCGCCGCGACGCCGCGCAACCCGGCGACGACATCTGGATCTCCGGCGTGCTCGGCGACGCGCGCGCCGGTCTCGGCGTGCTGCGCAACGAATGGACCGCCGCCCATGCCGCCGACGCCGTGTCGTTTCGCCGCGCGCTCGAACGTCCCGAGCCGCGCGTCGCGCTCGGTCTGGCGCTGCGTGGCATCGCGCACGCGGCGCTCGATCTGTCGGACGGACTCGCGGGCGATCTGCTGCATATCCTCGAACGCTCCAACGTACGCGCCACCGTCGATGCCGACGCGGTGCCGCGCTCGGACGCGCTGCGCCGTCTGCCGCCCGAGATCCAGCGGCGTTGCACGCTCGCCGGCGGCGACGACTACGAACTGTGTTTCACGGCGCCTGCGTCGGCGCGGGCCGCGGTCGAAGCAGCCGGTCACGAGGCAGGCGTGGCGGTCACGCGCATCGGTACAATAAGCGCTCCCGGCGCGGCAACCCCGGCAGCCCCAGCGATCGACTGGCGCGACGCCGCCGGCGCGCCGCTCACTTTGACCTTGCAAGGCTTCGACCACTTTCATGCAGACTGATCCTCCGCTCGGTCCCGCCGACGAACTCATCGGCGGCCAGCCTCCACGGGCGCCGCAAGAGCCGAGCGCACCCGATCCGCAGGCACCGCGCCCGCCGCGCCGTGCGAGCGCGCGTTTCATGCTGTCGCATCCGCTGCATATTCTGTCGCTCGGTTTCGGCAGCGGCCTGTCGCCGGTCGCGCCGGGCACCGTCGGCACGCTGTTCGCGTGGGCGTCGTTCATCGTATTGAGCCGCTATCTGACCGTGACCGAATGGGGCGTGCTGATCGTGCTCGGTTTTATCGGCGGCATCGCGCTGTGCGGCTTTACCGCGAAGCGGCTCGGTATCGACGATCCGTCGCCGGTCGTGTGGGACGAGATCGTCGCGTTCTGGCTCGTGCTGCTGATGGTCACGCCCGCCACGCTGACCGATCAGTTGTGGGCGTTCATCGTGTTCCGCTTCTTCGACATGGTGAAACCGCCGCCCATCGGTTATTTCGACCGCCGCCTGAAAGGTGGCTTTGGCATCATGTTCGACGACCTGGTCGCCGCATTTTTCACGCTGCTCGTGATAGCGCTCTGGCGCATGTCGGTCTGATCGCCTGACTTCACCCGGCGGCCGCCCGATGCCGCCGGACTTCGCCCGCTGCCTCGTAACTCCGTTACTCCGTCACTCCGGATAGACGCCATGCCTACCGATTCCGTCGTTCACCAACTCGCGATCCGCGTGAGCAACCGTCTGCGCGACGAACGCCTGATGCTCGTCACCGCCGAGTCCTGTACCGGCGGCATGGTGGCGACCGCGATCACCGATATTTCCGGCAGCAGCGGCTGGTTCGAACGCGGCTTCGTCACGTACTCGAACCAGGCGAAGAGCGAAATGATCGGCGTCCCCGCCGACATGATCGACAAACACGGCGCGGTCAGCGAGCCGGTTGCGCGCGCGATGGCCGAAGGCGCGCTGCGCAACAGCCGCGCGCAGGTGTCGCTGTCGATTACCGGCGTCGCCGGCCCTGGCGGCGGCACGGAGACCAAGCCGGTCGGCATGGTGTCGTTCGGCTGGAGCAACCGGCTGCATACGTCGGTGGAAACGAAGATTTTCAAGGGCGATCGCGAACAGATCCGCGTGCAGGCCGCGGCCCATGCGCTGCGCGGCGTGCTGGCGCTGCTCGACGAACGCGAACATTGATCGAATCGAACTGAAACGAATCCACCGGGCGTCCGCGCGGACGCGCTTGCAGGGAAGAAACCATGTCCGAATCGCACGCGAACGTCGCCAAAGACGAACTGATTCGCCGCTTCGATCTGAAGCCGCATCCCGAGGGCGGATTTTTCCGCGAGACGTACCGGTCGGCGGAGCGGGTAACGCGTGAAGGGAGCGCGGCGCAGACGCGCTCGGCATCCACGGCGATCTATTACCTGTTATGCGATGGCGCGCATTCCGCGTGGCATCGGATCAAGTCCGACGAAGTCTGGCATTTCTATGCCGGCGCGCCGCTGAACGTTCATGTGCTGGATGAAAGCGGCGCGCTGGTCACGCATCGGCTGGGAAATCCGTTGACGCATCCGGATGCGGTGTTTCAGGCCATGGTGCCGGCCGGATTATGGTTCGCCGCCGAATGTGCCGATCCCACGACTTACGCGCTGGTGGGCTGCACCGTCGCGCCGGGGTTCGAATTCAGCGAATTCGAACTGGCGGAGATGGATGCGTTGAAGTCGCGCCATCCGCGACATTCAACCTTGATCGAAAGGCTGGGGCCGGCTGCCTAGCCGGCCTTTTTTGAAGCGCAAGTGGGCGGTGCCATTGCACGGCGCGGCGGCGCTTTGAGCGAAGAACCACTGCCCTCGCGCGGCCCGCTCTCCGCCCACACACTCAACGAAACGCGTTGATCCGATCGCGCGTTTCCATCGCGGCTTTCGCGGCCGCGTCGGCGAAATCATCGCCCTTGCTCGCATAAATGATCGCGCGCGACGAATTGATCAGCATGCCCGTGCCGTTCGCGGTGCGGCCGGCATTGACGGTGGCCTGCACGTCGCCGCCTTGCGCGCCGATGCCGGGAATCAGCAACGGCATATCGCCGACGATCCCGCGCACCACTTCGATTTCCTTCGGGAAGGTCGCGCCGACCACCAGCGCCAGCTGTCCGCTCGCATTCCACTTGTCCGCCGCCAGTTGCGCGACGACCTGATACAGCGGGCGTCCACCGGTTTCGAGGAATTGCAGATCGGAGCCGCCCGCGTTCGACGTGCGGCACAGCACGATCACGCCCTTGCCCTCGTGCTCCAGATACGGCTGGATCGAATCGAAGCCCATGTACGGATTTACCGTCACCGCGTCGGCCCGATAACGCTCGAAGGCCTCACGCGCGTATTGCTCGGCGGTGCTGCCGATGTCGCCGCGTTTCGCGTCCAGAATCACCGGCAGGCCCGGATGGTTCGCGTGAATGTGCGCGATCAACGCTTCGAGCTGATCTTCCGCGCGATGCGCGGCGAAGTACGCGATCTGCGGCTTGAACGACGACGCGTACGGCGCGGTCGCATCGACGATCGTGCGGCAGAACTCGAAAATCGCATCGGCGCGGCCGGCGAGCGCGCCGGGGAATTTGCTGGGCTCGGGATCGAGGCCGACGCACAACAGCGAATTCGTGCGCAGCCAGGCGTCGTTGAGTGTCGGGATGAAATGGGACATGGGAGTCTCGCGGCGAGCAGGTGAACGGAAGTGGCCGGTATTTTACCCGTCCTGCACGGCGAGCCGCGACGGGCGCGGCATCAGCGGCATCAGCGGCATCAGCGGCATCAGCGGCATCAGCAGCATGAGCGGCATCAGCGCGGCACCGGCAACATGAGCGCGGCGCCAGCGCACCGCGCCCCCTGCCTTCCGTTAGCGCCGCTTCGCTCCGCGCGCGCCCGGCATCGACCGCAATCCCGTCCGTTCCACGGTGAAGCGGAACGTGCGCGTGAGCCGTTCGCCGCGCGCGAGCATCGTCATGCCGTTTTCACTCGCGCCGCCGGCGAGGTTCATCGCATTGATCGGATGATCGACCGGCTCGAAGCAGAAGAAGTCCTGGCCGGGCGGCGTGTACAGCACGTAGTAGTCGGTATCGGCGGCGATGTTCAGCGACAGACGCCGCTTCGGCCACACGACCGCCGCCTGTCCGCTCCAGCCGGTGAACGCGTGATTGACCATCGTCTCCGGCAACGGATACGCGACGCCGAATTGCCATGCGGGCGGCGCCGGCACGTGGCGCTGCGGCAGCCAGTCGTCGCCGGACAGCCACAGCCCGCCCGCCGCCGCCGATAGTTCGGTGTCCGCATCGCGCACGAAGAACGGATGCACGCCGAGCCCGAACGGCAACGCCTCGCGGCCCGCATTTTCGATTTCCAATGCAATGACGAGCGTCGGGCCGTCGAGCGTGTAGGTCTGGCTCGCGCGATACGCATACGGCTTGCCGTCGCGCCGATCGAGCGTCAGCCGCACGTTTTCGCGCGTGGCCTCGGCCACCTGCCACGCGGACTGCCAGCCGTCGCCGTGAATCGGCAGCGGTTCGTCGGCGCGATTGCGCGGCACCTCGACGCGCCGCCCCGCCACATGAAAATGCCCGCCGCCGATGCGGTTCGAGTACGGCAACAACGGATAGCAGGCCAACTGGTTCGGCTGCGTGTCGGCCGTGACGTGACGGCAGCGCCGGAACACCGGCGTCAGCGCGCCGTCGTTGCGCCAGTCGAAGCGGGTGATGCCACCGCCGAGGGTCGGCGCGACGTCGAGCCGCAAATGCGCGTTGGCGAGCGTGATGCAGGCGACATCGCCGCCGCTGCTTTCGCCGACCGCCACCGCCGACGTGCTCGGCCCCGGCAGTACCGGATTGGCCGCCGCCGCGAGTCGCGAGCGTCGGCTCTGGGTGGTCGGCGGTGCGCCGGAAACAAGATTCGCAACAGTCATATCTGGCTCCATCGAGAGGCTTGTGACATTGCCGTCATGGCTGACGGATGCTGTTGGGCGATTTTCTTGAACCGGTCGCCTCGAGGTACTTCCTGCATGCCGACGTTCTGCTGGCACTGGAATCGCGGCATCTGCTACTGATTCAATACGACTCGTTCGAATGCGTCGGCATGCATCGGTTTGCTGCTATTTGCTGCCGTTTGTCGCCGCTTGCCGCGGTTGGCTTCCAACTACGCAAGCGGCATGGAGCGCCGCCCGCCGCCGCATCCTGTCGAAAGCGGCTGCGTCATTCTGCGCTATGCCGGCGCGCCTTGGAACACCGGTTCGGGCAAACCACGCCGCGCGACCGTCGCAACGAACACGCCGCCCGCGTGCGGATCGCCGCTCAGCGCCGCTGCGTCGAGGTCGCAGCGGGCGCTCGTCACGTACAGCGTGCCGAGTTGCGCGCGCCCAACACGTTGCGTCGGCGCCGCGCCGCCCAATGCGACACAGCTAGGCTGCGCGGTCGGTACGTCGACGCGCTCCGTTTCCACGCCGTCCGGACCGTAGCGCACCACGCGCCGGCCCCCCCATTGCGCATTCCACAAGCCGCCATCGCGATCGACGGTCGAGCCGTCGGGTTCGCCGGTCGCATCGGTCAGGCGTACGAACAGGCGGTCGTTGGCGACGCTGCCGTCGGCGCGGTAGTCGCACGCGCGGATTTCGCGCGTCGGCGAATCGCAGTAGTACATCGTCGCGCCGTCCGGACTGAACGCGATGCTGTTCGAAATCGCGGGCGCCGGCAGCGCGAGACGCTCCAGCGACAGATCGCGATTCAGACGGTAGAAGCCGCCCACCGCCTTGAGCGGCGAGCCTTCGTCCTTGGTGCCGAATACGAAACGGCCCTGACGGTCGCAACGGCCGTCGTTCACGCGCGTATTCAGCCCCGGCTCCACGTCGACGATGCGGCGCATTTCGCCGGTCGCCAGATCGAAGAACGCGAGGTGGCTGGCGAGCCCGAGCAGCAAATAATGCGGATCGGCACACAGCGCGAATGTGGCGAGCCGTTCCGGCATGCGCCAGAACGTGCTGCGGCCGTCGGCGGGATCGTGACGCCACAACCGCGCGCCTTCGATATCGACCCAGTAGAAACGGCCCGTCGCGGCGCACCACGTCGCGCCTTCGCCGAGCGTGCATTTCGTGTCGAGCAGCAGCGCGGCCGGCTGCGTCCCGCGAACGCCGGACTCGGCGTGGTTGGCGTCCCCGCTCACGCCCAACCTCCGTCGACGATCACGTCCTGCGCGGTGATCATGCGGCTGTCGTCGGCGGCGAGGAACAGCGCCATGCGCGCGAGATCGGCGGGCTCCAGCTCCGCGTCGATGCACTGGCCCTCCTTGATCGACCGGCGGCCCGCGTCGTCGAGCCACAGACGCTTCTGCTTGTCCGTCATCACCCAGCCCGGCACCAGCGAATTGACGCGGATATCGAAATGCCCGAGATCGCGCGCGAGGCCGCGCGTCAAACCCTGCACGGCCGCCTTCGACATCACGTAGACCGGATAGCCGCCGTTCTTCAGCATCCAGCTGATGGAGCCGAGGTTGATGATCGAGCCGCGCCGCGCGGCCTTCATGTCTTCCATCACCGCCTGCGCCGCGAAGAACTGGTGACGGATGTTCACCGCGATGCCCGCGTCGAACGACTCGCGCGTGACTTCGCCGATCGTATGACGCCGGTCGTTCGCGGCGTTGTTCACCAGCACCTCGATCGGGCCGAGCGCGGCCTTGACGTCGGCGATCGCTTTTTGCAGCGCGTCAATGTCGGTCAGATCGCAGGCGAGGAACAGCGGCTTGTGCTTCGAATCGCCGAGTTGATCGGCAAGCGCTTCGCCCGCGCTCGCATCGATATCGAAGAACGCGACGCGCGCGCCCTGCGCCGCGAAATGTTCGACGAACGATGCGCCGATGCCGGTCGCGCCGCCCGTGATCAACACCGTACGGTCGACGAGACTCGGATAGCGGGCGAACGCGGTATCCGCGAGACGGGCGTTTGCATTGGCCGGAGACGACATCGTTCGATTCCTTTAGAGCTATTTCTGTTTAACGGACCGGCAGTTCAATCCCGCGAGCCGCGGTTCTTCAACTGGTCGAGCAGCACGGCGGCCAGCAGGATCGCGCCGCGCACGAGGTACTGATAGAACGCGTCGATGTTCATCAGGTTCATCACGTTCTCGACCGTGCCCATGATCAGCACGCCGATCACCACGCCGGAAATCGTCGCGCGTCCGCCGAGCAGCGACACGCCACCCAGCACGCACGCCGAAATCACGTTCAGCTCGAAGCCTTCGGCGGCGTTCGGCTGACCCGACGTGATACGCGAGGCCAGAATCACGCCGGCCAGCGCCGTCACCGCGCCCTGGATCAGGAAGATGTAGACACGCGTGCGTTCCACGTTGATACCGGCGAGACGCGACGCTTCCGGATTACCGCCGATCGCGAGCGTATTGCGGCCGTACACGGTCTGGTTGAGCATCACGCCGAACACGATGAAGCACAGCAGCGTGACCCAGATCGGCAGCGACACGCCGAAGAAGCTCAGGCCGCCGAGCGCGATGAACGTGTCCGACGACACGCCGACCGCCTGGCCGTGCGAGACGATGAAGCCCAGGCCGCGGACGATTTCCATCGTCGCGAGCGTGGTGATCAGGGCGTTGATGCGCAGATACGCGATCACCGCGCCGTTGACGAAACCGATCACCGCGCCCGCCGCCACCGCGGCGATGATCGCGATGAAGGTGTTGCCGGTGGCGTTGAGCACCATCGCGCACAACACGCCGGCGAACGCGACCGTCGACCCCACCGAAAGATCGAAGTCACGCGACGCGAGACAGAACATCATCGTGCACGCGACCATGCCGATCTGCGAGATCGACAGCGCGAGACCGAGCATGTTCTCGATCGAGAAGAAGTGATCGACGGTCAGCGACATCGTGACGAACATCACGACGAAGATCACGATCAGGCTGTATTCGGTGATCTGCTGCCACCATTTCGCCTTGTCGTTGGACTGCGGAATCAGCGCATCGGCGGCGCCTTTGGCGGCCTGTTGCGCGAGGTTTTCTCTGGCTTGCATGTTGAAGACTCCTCCCGTTCCCCACGGGTTGCCGGACTTGCGTCCAAATAAGGTTCAGGCTGCCTGTTCGGCGGTCTGGGTTCCGGGTAATGCGGTTGAACTTTGCGGCAGCGCGAGACCCAGCACCGCCTGTTCGGTTGCGTCCTTGCGCGCCAGTTCGCCGGAGATCCGGCCCTGGCGCATGACGACGATCCGGTCCGAGACGCCGAGCACTTCCGGCAACTCCGACGAAATCATCACGATCGCGCAGCCGCGTTCGGCCAGCTGGTAGATCACGTTGTAAATTTCGTGCTTCGCGCCGACGTCGATCCCGCGCGTCGGTTCGTCGAGAATCACGACCTTCAGATCGGGCTCCGCCAGCCAGCGCGACAGAATCGCCTTCTGCTGATTGCCGCCCGACAGGAAGCGGATCTTTTGACGGCGGCTGGGCGTCTTGATCTTTAGCAGCTTGATGAAGCGGTCGGCGGTCTCGGCTTCCTTCTTGCGGTCGAGGAACATGCCCGCGCGCAGATAGTGGCGGCGGCAACTGATGTTGATGTTCTCCGACACGGTCGCCATCGCGACGATGCCTTCTTCCTTGCGGTCTTCCGGACACAGCACGATGCCGTGGCGAATCGCCTCGCCGGCGCTGCGTACCTTGATCGGCTTGCCGTCGAGCGTGATTTCGCCGCCTTTCTTGTGATCGGCGCCGTACACCAGATGCATCAGTTCGCTGCGGCCCGCGCCCACCAGGCCGAAGAAACCGACGATCTCGCCGCGCCGCACCTCGAAGCTGGCCGGCTGCGCGAGCGCGTGACCCTCGATCGCTTTGGCCGCGAAGCGCACTTCGCCGAGCGGCCGCGCCGAGTAGTTATAGATATCGGCAATCTCGCGCCCCACCATTTCGCTGACGATGGTGTCGCGCGACACGCCTTCGAGCGTCGGATGCGATGCCACCTTGCGGCCGTCGCGGAAAATCGTGCACGCGTCGCACAGTTCGTAGATCTCGTCCATGCGGTGCGAGATGTAGATCATCGCGCGGTTGTCAGCGCGCAGATCGCGCACCAGCTTGAACAGCACCTCGGTCTCGCGGTGCGACAGCGAGCTGGTCGGTTCGTCGAGCGCGATCACGCGCGCGTTGCGCAGCAGCGCCTTGCAGATTTCGACCATCTGCCGTTGCGCGATGGAGAGCTTGCGCAGCTTCGCGTTCGGATCGAGCGCCACGCCCATCGCTTCGAGACGTTCGCGCACGAAGCGTTTCGCCTCGCGCTTGTTGACCCAGCCGAGCGAGTTCGGCAGCTGGCCGAGCAGCAGGTTTTCCGCGACCGTAAGGTCGGGCACGTATTGCAGTTCCTGGTGAATCACCGCGATACCCGAGGCAATCGACGAGGCCGCGCTCGTGAAGCGCACCTCGTTGCCGTCGATCATCACGCGGCCCGAGTCGGGCTGGTATTCACCGCCGAGAATCTTCAGCAGGGTCGATTTGCCCGCGCCGTTTTCGCCCATCAGGCCGTGCACCTGGCCGACGTTGACGTCGAAGGACACACCGTCGAGCGCGCGCACGCCTGGAAAAACCTTACCGATATTGTCAAAACGTAGCGTCGCTGACACTTCGCCTCCTGTGTCGACGGGAGTTAGCGCTTTAGCGCTTACTCCCGTCCCATGCCGCGTAGCGGCGGTCGATCAGAGTCGGCGCTTTAGCGCTGACTCTGATCCCATGCCGCACCGCGGCGGTCAACCGGAGCCGGCGCTCGCGCCGACTCCAGCCCCATCTCCAACCGCTTAGTTCGCCGCAAGACCCATCTTCTGACGCACGTCCGCGACGTTGTCACGCGTGGCCAGCATGCCGGTCGTCAGCGTGAGCATCGGCGGTTCCTTGCCTTGCGTGATCCAGTCGTACATCAGCGTCGAGGTTTCTTCGCCGTGGCGCTTCGGGCTGATGATGACCGTGCCGTAGAAGCCCGTCGGCGTCGGCTTCTTGAACTCGTTGAGCGCCGAGTCCGAACCGCCGATGCCGATGCCGATCATGTTGTCCGCCTTGAAGCCGCGGCCTTCCGCTGCGCGCACCGCGCCGAGCACGCCTTCGTCGTTCAGCGCGTACGCCACCCAGTGCTTGAACTGCGGGTTCTTGGTCAGCGCGATGTTGGCGGCGTTGAACGCGTTTTCCGTGTCGGTCTTCGCTTGCGGCGCGGCGATGATGTTCGCCTTCGGGAAGCCGGCGGCGACCAGCGCGTCGGTCGCGCCGCTGGTGCGGTCATGCGCGGTCGGCAGCTGTTCGTAGGTCACGTCGATCGCGCCCACGTCCTTCATGTCCCAGCCGCGCTTCTTGATTTCCGCCGCGAGGCCGTCGCCGACCTGCTTGCCGATGTTGTACGCCGAGATGCCCATATGCGGCACCGACGCGATCGGCTTGCCCGAGCCGTCGACCAGACGGTCGTCGACCGTCATCATCTTCAGGCCGTCGGCCTTCGCCTTCGCGACGATGCCCGGTCCGAGCTTGACGTCGGGCGTGCAGATCACGAAGCCCTGGGCCTTCTGGGCCGACAGGTTATCGATCGCGCTCATGACCTTCTCGCCCGACGGCGCACCGATCTTCACCAGCGTGAAGCCTTTCTCCTTGGCGGCGATTTCGGCGAACTTCCATTCGTCCTGGAACCACGGCTCTTCCGGCTGCTTCACGAGGAAGCCGATCTTGACCGGATCGGCCGCCTGCGCGACCGGCGCGTTGAAGAGCACACCTGCCGCCGCTGCTGCCAGCGTGAGGAAAATTCTACGTTTCATGATGCTGTCTCCTGACTAATTGGTAACGAGAAGGTAGTGGCCGCGTCTTCTTGTTCCGGGCGTGACACACGCGGCCAGCGCGTCGTCCGGTGAAACGGTGGTGCCTTTGCTGCGGGTGCTGCGGTTTCTCGGTGATGCGGTTTCTGGTGCTGCGTTGCTGTCGAGTTGCGATTTCGTCGTGGATCAGTCGTGACTCAGTCGTGATAAAGCGCCGAGCGTCCACCATCCACGGTGATGCAGCTCGCGTTGATGAACGGCGCCTCGTCGGAGGCGAGAAACACGGCCGTCATCGCCACTTCTTCCGGCCGGCCGATGCGTTTCATCGGCTGCAGATCCAGCGTTGCCTGCTTTGCCGCCGCCGGATCGGCCTGTTCGTTCCACCAGTCGAGCGTCAATTGCGTTTCGATATAGCCCGGCGCGATCGCGTTGACCCGCACGTTGCGCGGCGCGTACTCGATGCCGAGCGCGCGCGTCAGGCCGATCACGCCGTGCTTCGCGACCGGATACGGGAAGCAGCCCGGAATGATCTTGAACGCGTGCGTCGACGCGATATTCACGATGCTGCCCGCGCCGCGTTCGACCATGCCCGGCAACACCGCGCGGCAACCGTTCCACACGCCGTCGAGATCGACCGCGAAGCAGCGGCGCCAGTCGTCGTCGGTCATCGTCAGCGGATCGCAGAACACGTTGATGCCGGCGTTGTTCACCAGCACATCCAGCTTGCCGAACGCCTGCTCGCCCTCGCTCACCGCCTGCTGGACCGAAACCGACTGCGTGACGTCGGTGCGCACCGCGATCACCGGCGCGCCGGTTTGCGAGCGGATGCGCTCCGCCGTTTGCCGCGCGGTGTCGATATCCAGTTCCGCCAGCACGACAGCCGCCCCTTCGCGAGCGAACGCGAGCGCGATCGCCGCGCCGATGCCGCGTCCGGCGCCGGTGATCAGAGCCGCTTTGCCGGCGAGCCGTGTCATGCCTTCGCTCCAGCGCGGGCAATCCGCAGACCTTCGATGAACGCCTTCGCATGCGAGGCCGTCGTCGCCACGTCTTGACCGGGCTTGTACAACGCCGAGCCGAGGCCGAAGCCATTCGCGCCCGCGCTGAGGAACGGCCCCATGTTGTCAGGCGCGACGCCGCCGACCGGCACCAGCGGCACCTGCGCCGCGATCACCGCGCGCCAGGCTTTCACCACATGCGCGCCGAGCTGTTCGGCGGGGAACATCTTGAGCACGTCCGCGCCGTTCTTCAGCGCGATGAACGCTTCGTTGGGCGTCGCGACGCCCGGCGCGCAGGCCATGCCCTGCGCCTTCGCGGCAATCACGACATCGGGGTCGCTATGCGGCATCACGATCAGTTCGCCGCCCGCCGACTTCACTTCGTTGACGAAGCTCGGATGCAGCACGGTGCCCGCGCCGACGATCGCATCGGCCGGCAACGCGTTGCGGATCGCCGCGATGCTGTCGAACGGCTGCGGCGAATTCAGCGGCACCTCGATGATGCGAAAGCCCGCTTCATAGAGCGCCTGGCCATGCGCCGCGGCGTCGGCGGGCGTGATGCCGCGCAGGATCGCGATCAGCGGACACGCGTCGAAGGCGGCGGCGAGGCCCGCGTGCGGCAGGTACGGTGCGGGCAGATTGATGTGAGGTTGCATGTCGATTCCTTGTTTCGTGAGCGGTGCGTGCGCGTCGGCGCGGCGTCAGCCGGCCCGTGCCGCGTGAGCGGCCGGATTGACGAGCCCCGCCTGCGAGGCGACGCGCCACAGACCGCGCTCGGTGGCGTGCTTGACCAGCTCCGCCCGGGTGCAGCCGAATTGCGCCAGCGCGAGGCGATAGCGCTCGCACAGCGCTTCGTTGCCGATCAGACGCAGGCTCTGGCCCGCGACCGAGTTCTGTTGCTGCATCAGCACGGCTTCCAGGCCGGCCAGTTCGTGTCCGATCAGCAGGCCCGACAGATAGTCGGGTTGCTGTTCACGCGACAGTTCGCCGGTGAGACCGAGCGTGCGCGTGCTGAAGATGGTCGCGAGGACGCCGGCCTGTCCGCGGTCGCGCGCGATCTTCACGCCGCGCAGGAACGCGGCGGTGTCCGGCCGGTCCGGCGTGAGCATCGTGCGGCCGAGGATCGTGTGTTCGCGCAGCGCCGCGAAGACTTCGCCGGTCATGAAGGTGTGAAAACGTTCGATGCGGTCGGCTCGCACCACGGCCCATTTCGCGTGCGTGCCGGGGAGACCGATCAGGGTGCTGGATGCCAGGGGCGATGCGTTTGCCGTGGACGATGCGCCTTCCGGGTTCGATGCGTGCACCGGATGCCGAGCCTGTCCGGCGTAGCTCTCGCCAATCTCGCTGCTGCCCGTGTCCGATGTGTTCGCCGGCTGGGCGAGCGCGCCGAAAATCTGCGTCTCTTCGCCACGCATCACGTTGGGCAGTTCGCCGCGTTGCAGGACGCCCGGCACGATGTGCAGCGTCACGCCGCACGCCGCCTTCACACGGACGATGCCCGCCACCAGCGCATCGGCGCTGGCCGGCGCTTCGACGTACGGCGCTTCGACCCAGCCTTGCGCGCTGCCGACCATGCCGGCCGCAATCACCGGCACGCCGGGCGCCTGTGCGAGCCACGGGCCGCAGGCGTCCTCGAAGGCGGCGTCGAAGCCGCCCTCCTCGGCCGGGCGCGGCAGGTTCATGATGCCGGCCGTCGATGCATGCGTCGCCAGCACGTGACCTGCTGCGTCGAACAGGTAGGCACGCAGCGATGTCGTGCCCCAGTCGAGCGCGATCAATACCGCGGACGGACGGTTGGCCGAAGAGGGAGAACCCGCTTGCGTCATCGTTTGATCCTGCGGGTAGTCGGTTGCGGGGCACGCCAGCCGAGTTCTTCCGAGATCGCGCGGGCTTCGCGCTGCACGACGGGAATCAGTTCGTCCATGCGTTCCAGCGACATGTACGGGATCGTGCTGGCCACCGACAGCGCCGCGACCACCGCACCCGACGCATCGCGCACGGGTGCCGCGACGCAGCGGATCGACGCCTCGTTTTCCTCGAGGTCGAAGGTATAGCCGCCGGCCGCATAGGCCGCCATGCGCTGCATGAAAGTGGGCGCGTCGGGACGGTTATCCGGCTTGAAGCTGACGCCGGCGAGCGCGCGGCGCGATGCGTCGAACAGCGACTGCCAGGTCTCCGGCTTGAGGTCGAGCATCATCGCCTTGCCGATGCCCGTGGACGCGAGCGGCATGCGATGGCCGACACGCGAACGCATTTCGAGGCCGCGCGTGCCGGGGATCTTGTCGATGTACAGGACGTCGTCGCCATCGCGGACGCCGAGGTGGATCGTGTCGAGCGTCTGTTCCGCGAGCGATTCGAGATGCGGACGCGCGACGGCGGTGAGCGGCATCTGTTCGAGCGCGATGGTGCCGAGTTCGATCAGTTTGGGGCCGAGCAGGTAGCCGCCTTGCACCTGACGGAGGTAGCGCGCCTGAACGAGGCTACTGACCAGCCGATGCGTGGTGCTGCGGGTCGTGCCGAGCGCGGCGCCGAAAGTGCGCAGATCGCGGACGCCGGCGGCGGCCGCTTCGAGGATGGCGAGACCACGCAGGAGCGTTTGCGTGCCCGCTTGCTGGGGGGTGATGTCCAGCAGCGTGCTGGGCAGCGCGATTTCGTCGGCGGCTGGGCGCGGGTGGGCGCTGGGCGCGGGGCCGTTGACAGCGCGTTGCGGTTTCGCGGGTTGGGCGGAGACTGCTGGCAATGCCAGATCGGTGTCCGCGGTGGTGTCCGCTGCCTCGGCTGTTTCTACGCTGGCCGCGCTTGCGGCGTGAGTTGGCATCGCTTTGTTCATGGCGATTCGCTTTCGATGGCGTTCTTTTTTGCGCTTACAGCGCGGGGCCGGAGAGGTGGCCTTGATGTGCCGGCGTGCCTGTGGCGTGGCTTTGCGCTCGTAGCGCGGGCTGGTGGCTTCGCGGCATGGTTGGGTTTGTCTCCGGTTTTTTGCGCGTTCGCGCTGTTGTTGTTGTGGATTGTAGGGGGGTTTTTTTGAAAGCTCCAATATGTGAGTGTTGGATTCATATAATGGGATTTGGGTTGCCGTGGGCTTGGGGTTTGGTGGTTTTTCTGGCTTTTCCTTGTTTTCTGGCTTTTTGGCTTTTCCTTGTCTGGCTCTTTGGCCTTTCCTTGATTTGTTAGTGGCTATTGGCGTCGCCCCTGTGCGGGGCAGGCACTTACTTTCTTTGCCTGCCGCAAAGAAAGTAAGCAAAGAAAGCGGCTTCACACCGCTAACTCTTAAGCGGGTCCCCCGCACAGCCACAGTAGTGGCCCATCTGGAATCCGTGCTCCCGCACACTCCACCTCAGTGACAAAGCCATCATTCATCCCGACTCGCGCACGCGCTCGCCGGAGCGGTTCGCTCAGGAACAGTGGCTTCGTTTGGGTTGGGTGGGGCCGTCGGCTGCGCCTCGGCGAGGCGCCGGAAAAATCGAGGGGATTGAAATGCCGCGGTCAGAACGACGGAGGGCGGTGTTTGATGGACCCGGGGGCGCGCGAAGCGCTGCCGGAAGCATGACTGCTGTGTCACGGAGGCGGAATGTGCGAGAACACGGATTCCAGATGGGCCACTATCGGGACTGTGCGGGGGCTCCGCTTAAGAATTAGCGGTGTGAAGCCGCTTTCTTTGCTTACTTTCTTT
The DNA here is from genome assembly GCF_029910215.1 of Paraburkholderia sp. D15. NCBI lineage: Bacteria > Pseudomonadati > Pseudomonadota > Betaproteobacteria > Burkholderiales > Burkholderiaceae > Paraburkholderia > Paraburkholderia sp. D15. The sequence continues at coordinate 3,878,659 of NZ_CP110395.1, forward strand.
GCGGCGGTGTTTAGACCGGAGACATAGGTAACAGATGTGCGGAGACATGGGTAACACATGATCCGCTCATTCCTGCTGGTTCAGGTTGATGGTTCCGAAGCGGTGATGCGCAAAAAACAGGTCGTAGCAGTTCTCTTCATCGACGCGCGCGCGGATGGCCACGGGCAGGTTCTGCAATGCATTTGATACCTTGAATCGCCGGTTCCTGAAGCGTAGTTCGCCGTTCCACTTCACGCACTGCACGTGATCGTTTTCGCCGTACTCGATTGGCGGCAGGATCTCCGGATAGGCGCGCGGACTCGGTCGATAACGCGTAACCGGGGTCGCCATGTCCAGCGCCTGATGTGGGCGCTGATGGTTGTAGACCGTGCGCCACTCATCGAACGCCTGCTGCGCGCTGGACAGATTCCTGAAGTGGCGTCCGGCGATCACCTCGGCCTTCAGCGTGCGGTGAAACCGCTCCTCCTTGCCGTTGGTCTGCGGATGCGCCACGCGGCTGTGTGACAGGCGCACACCCAGCCGGATGAGCCAGATGGCCAGTTCGGTCAACTGGCCCGGCTGGCTGGGGCTGCCCCACGGCGAACCGTTGTCCGCGTTGATGCGCCGCGGCAGCCCATAGCGGCGGAAGGTGCGCTGCAGATGATGCTGCACGATCCGGGTGTCGGTGCGAATGCAGGCATCGAGCGTCACGTTGTAGCGCGAATGATCGTCCAGCAGGGTCAGGGGCGAACAGTGGCGGCCGTCCTGCAGGTCGAACCAGCCCTTGAAATCCATCTGCCAGAGATCGTTGGGCTGTGCATGCTCGAAGCGCTGCCAGGCCGTGGCGGCCTCGGAGGCAGCCGGGTCGATGAGCCCGTGACGATGCAGGATGTCCGTCACGGTACTCGGGGCCGGCACGTCCCTGTGGCCCAGGTCGCACAGACGCCGGCTGATCTTGCGTCCACCCCAGGCGGGGTGTGCCCGCCGCAGTTCGACTACCTGCTGCTCGACTGACGGTGGCGTGCGCGCCGGATTCTGCAGGGGGCGGCGCGAGTGATCTGTCAGCGCGGCAACGCCGCCCTGCGCGTGGCGCTCAAGCCACTTGTAGCCGGTCTTCGGACTGATGCCAAAGCGCCGGCACAGGTCGCGACGGTTGGCGCCTTCCTGCAAGGCCAGATGGACGAATTCCAGACGCAGATTCATGGTGTCTCTCGGATTCCAGGGCATGACCGGCTCCAGGCGATTCGCTCGCCAAGAGTGTTACCCATGTCTCCGTACACCCGTTACCTATGTCTCCGGTCCATACACGGCGGCAAAGAAAGTAAGTGCCTGCCCCGCACAGGGGCGACACTAATAGACCACTAAGAAAACAAGGAAAGGCCAAAGAGCCAAAAAAAAACCCCAATCAGAAAAAACCGAAAAATATCAATCCGGCAATTCCGCCGCCCCCATCCTTTGCGCAATAACCCGCGCCCTCTGCGCAAGATATCCCGACTTCCGATGTTCATCAAAATACTTAGGCTGCGGCAACATAACCGCCAACCTCGCAGACTGCCCACCCGTCAGCTTCGCGGCCGAAGTCTTATAATAATATCGAGCTGCAGCCTCAGCCCCATAAACCCCATTCCCCCACTCAACGGAGTTGAGATAAATCTCGAATATCCGCTGCTTGTCCATCAACGTCTCAAGCATCCACGTAATAATCAGCTCCTGCCCCTTCCGGATATAACTCTTCTCCCGGGACAAAAACAGATTCCGTGCTAATTGCTGTGTAATCGTCGACCCACCCCGAACAATCTTGCCCTTGGCCTTATTCCGCTCCCAAGCCTGCAAAATCGCATCGGTTTCATATCCGTTGTTATTAACGAAATTCGCATCCTCCGAAGCAATAATCGCCCGCTTCAGATTATGCGAAATCTGCTCATACGGCACCCACGTCCGTTGTAACGTCAAGCCCGGTTTATCCTGCGACAATCGCCACGCATCCGACCGCATAAACGCCGTCGAAGACGGATTCACGTAATTCCAGATCGCGATCTGTGCAAAGTAAAAAGCCTGCGTCGCCAACCACGCGATCGCCACCACCATGCCCAGATAAAACATCCATCGCACCGGTCCTGGCCGGGTCGCGCGCCGCGTCACCGTCATCTGCTTACCCGTCCTCGAATCCGTGAACCGCCCCACGCGTCGCGCTTCAGGCAACCGGCGGCGCCGTCAACAACGCCCGCAACTCCGCCAGCACCGGCGCGCCGTCCGGCCGCACACCACGCCACACGTAAAACGCCTCGGCGGCCTGCTCGACCAGCATCCCCAACCCATCCGCGCCGCGCGCGCCCAACTTGCGCGCGTGCTCCATGAACACCGTGGGCTGCGCGCCGTACATCATGTCGTAGGCCAACGTGCCGTCGCCGAACGCACTGTCGTCGCACTCCGGCAGCGACGCGTCGAGACTCCCCGCCGTCGCGTTGACGATCACGTCGTACCTGCCCGCTTCGATCGCCCCCGCGCTGCCGCCGTTCAACCGGCACGCGGCATCGCGCGCGGCCTGCGCGAACTGGTCGATCAGCGCCTGCGCCTTCGCCGCTGTGCGGTTGACGATCGTCAACGTATGCGGCGCGCGATCCAGCATCGGCAACACCACGCCGCGCGCGGCGCCGCCCGCGCCCAACAGCAGAATGCGCGCGCCCTTCAGCGACACGCCCAGATTCACCTCGATGTCGCGCACCAGACCAAAGCCGTCGGTGTTGTCGCCATACACGCCGTTCGCGTCGAATCGCAAGGTGTTCACCGCGCCCGCCGCCGCCGCGCGCGGCGATAACGTGCCGGCGAAAGCGTGGGCTTCCAGCTTGAACGGCACCGTCACGTTCAGGCCGCGTCCGCCCGATTCGGCGAACGCCCGCACGTGCGGCACGAATTCGTCCACCGGCGCGAGCAGGTGACCATACTCGACCGGCTCGCCCGTCTGTGCGGCAAACCGTCCATGGATGAACGGCGATTTGCTGTGACCGACCGGATTGCCGATCACCGCATAACGGTCGCGTGCAGCCGTCGTGCTCATCGTCCCGGCTCCGCGACATGGCGGTTTGCGTCGGCATCGGTTGAAGCATCCGTCGAAGCGCCGGTCGCGGCATCGACATCCGCGGCCGCGCTTTCCGCGCCACCTGCGTCGCCATCCGCTTGCGCTTGTGTACCGTCGAGCGCCGCTTCGGCTTGCGCCTCGGCTTCGGATTCGGCGCCGTCGTCCGCCGCGTCGATCAACTCTTCCTCGCTCTCGTCGGCTTCTTCCGCTTCGCCGCCGCTCGTCACGGCCGGCGCGTCGAGCACATGCAGCAGACGCACGGAAGCTTCGACGGTCAGTTCGTCGATCGACATCACTTCCATCTGCAAACGCGTACCGCGCGCATGCACGCCGAGCCCCGGCACATGCAGCAGCAACGGGATCTCTTCAAGACGCACCAGGTCGCCCTTCACCACCGACGCCACCACCTGCTTGCGGTTCTCCTGCTTCAGCCAGCGCAAACACCAGAAGTACTCCATGCGACGCTGATGATCGGCGTACGCGGTGTAGGTGTCGTCGAAGCCTTGCACGACGGCGAACAGATCGGCGTCCTTCGGCTTGAACGGCGCGGCCAGCTTCGCCGTCACGCCATGCTGAACGCACGCGATCAATTGCCACTGATTCACCAGGTCGACGTAGCGGCGCAGCGGCGACGTGCTCCACGCGTATTGCGTGACGCCGAGGCCTTCGTGCGGCGCGGCATTGGTCTGCATGCGGGTGCGCTTCGGACCGGTCGGCGCGCCGAACGCGCGCTGCGTGCGGTAGATGCCGGGCACGCCGTGGTCGTGCAGGAACGCGCCCCACGACGAATTGGCGAGAATCGCCAGCTCGGCGACGATCGTGTCGAGCGGCGAGCCGCGACGGCGCGGCGTAATCGTGATGTGCTCGCCGTCGACGTAGAAATTGAAGTCGGTATTGCGCTGCACTTCGCGGCGCAGACCATAACCAGCGCGCGCGGTCTGGCGCTTTTCGAACAGCGCCTGCGCGAACGGCCATAGCACCGCGATGTCGTCCTTGTGCGCGTAGTCGCCCGTGCCCGCGGCGAGCGCTTCTTCGGTGACCAGCTCGTCGAGCGTGTTGTGGCGCAGGTTGTTCTTCACGAACACGCGCTCGGCGCGCGTTTCGCTCGCGACGATTTCCTGCGTCTCGCGATTGACGATCACATACAGCGACAGCGCCGGACGCAGGCCGCCCTCGGCCAGCGTGAACGCTTCGACGACGCTGTCGGGCAGCATCGTGATCTTGTCGCCCGGCATGTAGACGGTGGACAAACGCGCACGCGCGATCGCATCGACCTCGTCGCCGCGCTGAATGCCAAGCGCCGGCGCGGCGATATGCACGCCGATCCGCACGCGGCCGTCGGCCAGATGCTCGACGGAGAACGCGTCGTCGATTTCCGTGGTGGTGATGTCGTCGATCGAGAAAGCCTGCACGTTCGCTTCCGGCAGATCCTCGGGCAGCACGCCCGGCGTGACCGGCGGGAAGCCCGTGCCGTGCGGGAAAAACTCCGACAGGAATTTCGCCTCGTGCAGCGCGCGCGCCGACGGAATCGCGCCGTTGTCGAGCATCAGCCGCGCCTGCGAAATGCCGCGCGCGGCGGCCGCCGCTTCGAGCGCCTTGTATTCGATCGTGTTCTTGTCCGGCCTGGTGAGCAGCCCGAGCGCCTTCGCGCCGGTGAAGCCTTCCGGCAGACGGCCGGCCTTCAGCTCGTCCTCGTAGCCCGCCTGCACCAGCGCCTGCTGACGCTTGCGCTCCAGACCGGCCAGCGCCATCTTCAACTGCTCTTGCGGCGCGCGCTGATACATGCCGCGCCCCTTGCGGCGGAAATACACCGGCGCGCCATGCATGCGCAGCACCAGCGCGGCCCGTTCGATCGCGCCGAAGCCCTCGCCGAAATACTCCGCGCCCAGCGTGGCGAACGGAAATTCGTCCTCAGGCGCGCATTCCCACAGGAAATCCAGATCGATGTCCTGCGCCGCGGCGTCGGCCTGCTGCATCAGTTCGGCGGCGCTCGGCTTTTCGAATTCGATCAGGACGTCCTTGGCGCGCACCTTCGCGCGCCGGCCGCCCGGCAATTCCACCTGAAAAGCGTCGCCCTGGCGCGACAGCACGCTGCCCGCCTTGAAACTGCCCGATTCCTCGAAGAAAACGTTCACTCAATACTCTCGTTCTGACTTGCATCTGCCGGCGCGCCCGATCCGGTTCGGCGATCGGTCACTGCGTGCGCGGCACGACAACGTGTTCGTGGTAGTGGATCCGTGGCGCGATACCGGCGCGCTCGCGGATTGAATCTGGGGTAAAGCCTGTGCATCCATTTCGTGCGGCGCGACCGCCGGATCGCCTGGATCGAGTGGATCGCCGCCGCACGCGCCTCGCCGTCAGGCCGCTTCGCGCGGCGCGGGAGGCTCGACGTCGTCGGCGTCGCAAAACGCCAGCACGTCGTCGACGTATTGCGCGAACTCGCTGATCGCGTGATCGCTTCCTTCGATCAGCGTAGTGCGTGCGCCCGGATAGTGCGCGAGCATTTCGCGGTAGTCGAGCACCTCGTCGCCGGTCGCGGCAAACAGATAATAGCGTTCGGGGCGCGTGATCGACGCGACGCCCAGCGCGCGCAGCTCGTCCAGATGATGCGGCTCGACGACGATGCTGCCGCCGCCGTGCCACAACGGCTGCTCGCCGAGATAGGCGCTGAGATCGCGCTGCGGCACCACCGCCGGGTTCAGCAGCAACGCCGGCCAGCCGTGCTTTTCGGCGAGATGGGTGGCGAAATAGCCGCCGAGCGAACTGCCGATCAGCGTCACGCGCTGCGCGCCGGCCTGCTCCACCAGCGATTCGGCGAGCGCCACCGCCTCGAACGGCGACACCGGCAACAGCGGACAGCACCATTCGTCCGCACGGCCCAGCTCGACCATGCGCGCCGCCAGCAGGCGCGCCTTGAACGAATTGGGCGACGAGCGGAACCCGTGCAGATAGAGAATCACGCAGCGCCTCGCGCGGAAAGGGCGTCGAGCAGCTTTTGATGCACGCCCCCGAAGCCGCCGTTGCTCATCACCAGAATCTGGTCTCCGGGGCGCGCCGCGTGCACCACCGCTTTGACCAGCGCGTCCAGATTGTCGAATGCCTGCGCCTTGCCGCCGAGCGGCGCGAGCGCTTCGCCGAGATTCCAGCCGAGCGCGTCGCGGCCGGCCGGCGCGCCGTAGCCGAATACGAGGTCGGCGTCGGCAAGGCTGGCCGGCAGTTGCGCCTTCATCACGCCCAGCTTCATCGTGTTCGAGCGCGGTTCGAGCACCGCCAGAATGCGCGTATTGTCGCGGCCGACGCGCGCGCGCAGGCCGGCCACGGTCGTGTCGATCGCCGTGGGATGGTGCGCGAAGTCGTCGTAGACGGTCACGCCGTCGACGCTGCCGCGCACTTCCATGCGCCGCTTCACGTTACGGAAGCTGGCGAGCGACTTCGCTGCCTGCGCCGGCGGCACGCCGACATGGCGCGCGGCGGCGATCGCGGCCAGCGCGTTCATGCGGTTGTGCTCGCCCTGCACCTGCCATTCCACCACGCCGACGCGCTCGCCGCCGTGATACACGGCAAAGCGCTCGTCGACGGGCACGCCATCTTCCGCCGCACGCGTTTCCCAGCCGCCCTGCACGCCGAAACGCTCCGCTTCGCTCCAGCAACCGCGCGTCAGCACACGCTCCAGCGCGTCTTCGCGGCCGTTCGTCACGACGCGGCCGATGCCGGGCACGGTGCGGATCAGATGGTGGAACTGCGTTTCGATCGCAGCGAGATCCGGGAAGATGTCGGCATGATCGAACTCAAGATTGTTCAGGACGGCCGTCTTGGGACGGTAGTGAACGAACTTCGACCGCTTGTCGAAGAACGCCGTGTCGTATTCGTCCGCCTCGATCACGAAGAAGCTCGAATCGGTCAGCCGCGCCGACACGCCGAAATTGAGCGGCACGCCACCGATCAGGAAACCGGGATTGAGGCCGGCGTCTTCCAGCAGCCAGGTCAGCATGGAGCTGGTGGTGGTCTTGCCGTGCGTGCCGGCCACCGCCAGCACCCATTTGCCGTTCAGCACGTGCTCGCCGAGCCACTGCGGACCGGATACATACGGCAGGCCGCGGTCGAGAATCGCCTCCATCAGCGGATTGCCGCGCGAGACCACGTTGCCGATCACGAACAGATCGGCGTTCAGTCCGTTCAACTGGTCCGCGTCGTAACCTTCGGTCAAACCGATACCCTGAGCCTCGAGCTGGGTGCTCATCGGCGGATAGACGCCGGCGTCGCAGCCCGTCACGGTGTGCCCCGCGCCGCGCGCGAGCACCGCGAGACCGCCCATGAACGTGCCGCAGATACCGAGGATGTGGATGTGCATAAGCCTGTCGTGCCGCGCGGGCGTTTTTGCGAGGGATGGGAGTGCGCAGCAGCGGCCGGAACGACCGTCTGCGAAGGACGCTATTGTAACCGACGGCTCTCCATCGCCCTACGCGGCCCTGGCCGTTCGGCCAGCGTGGCGGCTTGCGGCCGGGCGGCGGAAAGTCGCGTCATCAATCTCTAGTATGATTGCCGGATGGTTCGCAAATCACATTTCGATCCCCAGCGCGTGCGCGAGGAAATCGCCATCGCGGCTGCCCGGATGATCGCCGAAGACGGTCTCGACTACGCCACGGCCAAGCGCAAAGCGGCCCGGCAAGTGGTCGGGGAAAGCCGTGTTGCCGGCGAATGGCTGCCGGATAACGACCAGATCGAGGAAGAAATCCGTGAATATCAGTCGCTCTTTCAGGGCGACAGCCAGCCGGCGCTGCTGCGGCGGCTGCGTCGCGTCGCGGTCGACTGGATGGAGCGGCTCGCGCCGTTCAATCCGTACCTGACTGGCGCGGTGCTCGGCGGTACGGCCGGCGAGCACTCGGACATTCATCTGCAAGCCTTCTGCGACAACCCGAAGGAAGTCGCGATCTACTTCCTGAACGCCGACATCCAGTATGACGTCTCCGAAACGCGGCACTTCGCCGGGCGCGGCTACGTCGAGACGCTGAGCTTCCTGTGGCGCCCGCCCGAAGAGGGGCGCGACGCGGAATCGATCGGCGTTCACGTCGCGCTGTACGAAACCGACGACCTGCGCGGCGCGGTGCGCGCCGACGCGCGCGGCCGCACCGCCCGGGCGAATCTGCAGGCGGTTCAGGCGCTGCTCGATAACAGCGAAGCCACCCCTTCTACTAATTAGACTCACGACCATGAATACGAGACGGATTCTGGCAGGCGCGCTCGTCGCGATCGTCGCCGCTTGCGGCGGTGTGCTGGCCAATCACTGGTTCAACGGCGACGCCGAAGTCGCCCACGCGGCGCAAGCCGCCGCCGCGCCGAGCGCGGTTCAGCAGTTGTGGACCGCCCCGGTCACGAGTGTCGACGGCAAGCCGCAATCGCTAAGTTTGCTTAAAGGGCACCCAATCGTCGTCAACTTCTGGGCGTCGTGGTGCGGCCCCTGCGTCGAGGAAATGCCGGCCTTGTCGCAACTTCAGCGTGAATACGCGAAGAAAGGAATCCAGTTCGTCGGACTTGGCGTCGATTCAGAGAAAAACGTGCAGGCGTTCCTGCAGAAGGTGAAGGTCGCGTACCCGATCTATATCACCGGTTTCGGCGGCGCCGACCTGGCGCGGGCCTTCGGCAACAACGCGGGCGGCCTGCCGTTCACCGTCGTGATCGACGCCAAGGGCAACGTCCGCTCGACAAAATTAGGCCAGATCGACCCGGCAGCGCTGAAACAGACCCTCGACGCGCTTTAAATCTCACATTCTTTTGACGTTCGATTACCGGCGAAACGCGCGAAATTGCGCGCAAATCGCATAGGTTTGGGAGAAGTTGACCGTCCCGCAAGAGCGCCGCGCGCCGCCGGAATCGATCCGTACATCCGGGAAACTAGACAAGTTTCTCTAATCAGCGCTAAAGTGCGCCCAATTCCACGGAAAAAGAAGCGACCATGACGCGACTGCTGGTACTGCACGGACCTAACCTCAACCTTCTCGGCACCCGGGAACCCGAGGTTTACGGTCGCGTGACCTTGCCGCAGATCGATCAGGCGCTGGCGGACCGCGCAGCGGATGCCGGCGTCGAACTCGCGTCGTTCCAGAGCAACCATGAAGGCGCGCTGGTCGATCGCATCCAATCCGCCCGGACCGAGAAAACCGATTTCGTACTGATCAATCCCGCCGCGTACACGCACACCAGCGTGGCCATTCGGGACGCACTGGCGGGGGTCGGCATCCCGTTCGTCGAGATTCATCTGTCGAACGTGCATCGTCGCGAACCGTTCCGGCATCACTCGTATTTTTCCGACCAGGCGGAGGGCGTCATCTGCGGCCTCGGCTGGAAGGGTTATCTGTACGCGCTCGAATTCGCGCTCGACCGGCTTGCGGCCGGCTCGTCGCGCGGCTGATTCCAAACACGTCTAATTTGAGCCGGCCGCACGCGCGCCGGCACTTTACGCATTGAAAGGGGCTTCCTGATGGATCTACGTAAACTGAAAACTCTGATCGACCTGGTCTCGGAGTCGGGTATCTCCGAACTCGAAGTGACCGAGGGCGAAGGCAAGGTGCGCATCGTCAAGAACGCGCCGCCGGTTTACGTGCAACCGTCCGCCTCGTACGCGCCGCAATACGCGCAGCCGGCTCCGGCTGCGGGCGGCGAAGCGCCGGCCGCTGCTGCCGCGCCGGCCACGCCGGCTGCCGCCGCGCCGCAAGGCCACGTGGTGACGTCGCCGATGGTCGGCACGTTCTACCGCGCACCGTCGCCGGGCGCCGACCCGTTCGTCCAGGTGGGCGACACGGTCAAGGAAGGCCAGACAATCTGCATCATCGAAGCGATGAAGCTGCTCAACGAAATCGAGTCGGACAAGTCCGGCGTGGTGAAGGAAATCCTCGTCGAAAACGGTCAGGCGGTCGAGTACGGCCAGCCGCTGTTCGTGGTCGGCTAACGCGGCACGCTTCGCGCTTCATTTCGCGCCTGCCGCCCGCGCGCCCGCCTTGCCGGGGCGCGCGACCGATCCTCAGAGGCAGCCCGCGCCGGCTCCGGCCGGGCGCCCATTGATGAGTCGAAAACCCGCTATGTTTGAAAAAATCCTCATTGCCAATCGTGGCGAGATCGCGCTCCGTATCCAGCGCGCGTGCCGCGAACTCGGCGTCAAGACGGTCGTCGTCTATTCGGAAGCCGACAAGGAAGCCAAGTATGTGAAGCTCGCCGACGAGGCGGTCTGCATCGGCCCGGCGCCTTCGAACCTGAGCTACCTGAACATGCCGGCGCTGATCAGCGCGGCCGAAGTCACCGACGCCGAAGCGATCCACCCCGGCTACGGCTTCCTGTCGGAGAACGCCGACTTCGCCGAACGCGTCGAGCAATCCGGCTTCACCTTCATCGGCCCGCGCCCGGAAACGATCCGGATGATGGGCGACAAGGTCACGGCCAAGCAGACCATGATCAAGACCGGCGTGCCGTGCGTGCCGGGTTCGGAAGGCGCGTTGCCGGACGATCCGAAAGAGATCGTGAAAATTGCCCGCCAGGTCGGCTATCCGGTCATCATCAAGGCCGCCGGCGGCGGCGGTGGCCGCGGCATGCGCGTGGTCCACACCGAAGCGGCGCTGGTCAACGCGGTCAACATGACGCGCGAGGAAGCCGGCCGCGCGTTCGGCAATCCGCAGGTCTACATGGAGAAATTCCTGGAGAACCCGCGGCATATCGAAATTCAGGTGCTGTCCGACTCGTTCAAGAACGCGGTCTGGCTCGGCGAGCGCGACTGCTCGATGCAGCGCCGTCACCAGAAGGTGATCGAGGAAGCGCCGGCGCCGGGTATCGCGCGCCGCCTGATCGACCGGATCGGCGACCGTTGCGCGGATGCGTGCAAGAAGATGGGCTATCTCGGCGCGGGCACGTTCGAGTTCCTGTATGAAAACGGCGAGTTCTACTTCATCGAAATGAACACGCGCGTGCAGGTCGAGCACCCGGTGACCGAGTTGATCACGGGCGTCGACATCGTTCAGGAACAGATCCGTATCGCGGCCGGCGAAAAGCTCGCGTTCCGTCAGCGCGACATCGTGTTCAAGGGTCATGCGATCGAATGCCGGATCAACGCGGAAGATCCGTTCAAGTTCACGCCGTCGCCGGGACGTTTGACGTCGTGGCACATGCCGGGCGGCCCCGGCATCCGCGTCGATTCGCACGCCTACAACGGCTATTTCGTCCCGCCGAACTACGATTCGATGATCGGCAAGCTGATCGCTTACGGCGCGACGCGCGAACAGGCGATCAAGCGGATGCGCATCGCGCTGTCGGAAATGGTGGTGGAAGGCATTTCGACCAACATCCCGCTGCATCGCGATCTGATGCTGGACGCGAAGTTCGTCGAGGGCGGCACCAGCATTCACTACCTCGAAAACCGGTTGGCGGCGAAGCAGCAAGCCGCGCCGGAAGAAGCGTAAGTCATGAGCTACCGGGAACTGATCGCCGAGCTGGCACGCGAGCACGCGGAAGAATTCTCCGACGCGTTGCTCGAGTTGGGCGCGTTGTCCGTGTCGGTCGAAGATGCGGACGCCGACACGCCCGACGAGCAGCCGCTGTTCGGCGAACCCGGTCTCACGCCGGATCGCACCGCCTGGCAGCGCTCGCGGGTGATCGCGCTGCTCGCGCCGGAACACGAGCCGGCGGTGCTGTTGACGGCCGCGGCCAATGAAATCGGCCTCGCGAACGCGCCGTCGTTCAGCGTGCGCGAGGTCGAGGAGCAGGATTGGGTGCGGCTCACGCAGTCGCAGTTCGATCCGATCAAGATCGGCGAGCGCATCTGGGTCGTGCCGTCGTGGCACGACGCACCGGACCCCGAGGCGCTCGTGCTCGAACTGGACCCGGGCCTCGCGTTCGGCACCGGCAGCCATCCCACCACGCGTCTGTGCATGGAATGGCTCGAGCAATCGGTGCAGGCCGGCCAGTCGGTGCTCGACTACGGTTGCGGCTCCGGCATTCTCGCGATCCTCGCGAAGAAATGCGGCGCGAATCCCGTGTTCGGTATCGACATCGACCCGCAGGCGGTCGAGTCCGCGCGTCACAACAGCGAGCGCAATCGCGCGGAGGTCACGTACGGTCTGCCGGACGCATGCCCGAGCGGCGAGTTCGATATCGTGGTCGCCAACATCCTGAGCAATCCGCTCAAGCTGATGGCGTCGATGCTCGCGTCGAAGGTCAAACCGGGCGGACGGATCGCGCTGTCCGGCATTCTCGCGCGCCAGGCCGACGAAGTCGCGCAGGTCTACGCGCGCTGGATCGACATCGGCATATGGCGTGAACACGAAGGTTGGGTATGTCTGTCGGGAACGCGCCGCGAAAGCCATTAGAATAAGGCGTATTGTCCAACCAACGGCCTTCCGGCTTATCGGCTCAATATGCTCCTGGCGACGCGTTGCCCCTTCTGCGAAACCGTCTTCCGCCTGCAACCGGCGCAGCTCGCGCTGCGCCGCGGTCTCGTGCGTTGCGGTCATTGCCATGAAGTATTCGACGCATCGAGCAGCCTGTTCGACGTCACCGAGGGTGGCGACTTTTCCACCGCGAAACCGGTCGAAGCCGCCGCCGCGATCGAAGCCCTTTCCGGCGTGCGCGCCAAAAGCCCCGACTTCAGCGCCGAAGCCTGGGACCCGTGGGCGCCGGCGCCGGACGCCGCGATCGACGACCGTCTGCTGCACAACGCCGACAATGTTCCGCTCGCGCCGGCCGCCGCTCATGCCGGCGTAGCGGTCACGCCGCATCACGCGAGCGAAGCCGGATCGGCGGCGGCCACAACCGGCACGCCGCTCTCCGACGAACATCCACACGATCAAGATCACGAAAACGAATCGGCACTCGCCGATGCACCGCTCGAACCGTTCGCGTACCGCAGCGAGCCGGCGGCGGAAGAAGCGCCGCGTGTCTGGCACAAGACCGAACGCTCGGCCGATCCTTCGTTCGACGAACCGGTTCTGCCCGAGTCGGCCAGCCTGCACGGCATGCCCGACAATGAGCCGCGCTTCGGCGCAACGGCTTTTGGCGCCGAAGCAGAACTCGGCGCGGCGGCCGGCGCGCAAGCCTATGCAACCGAGGACGCCACGACATCGCGCCACAGCTACAGCGCCAGCGCCGGTGCCAACGCGACGAGCGCGCACGCAACCGCCGACGCCGACGACCCCACCGCCTTCTCCCCCGCATCCGTTGCCTCCAGCGGCGAGCCCTTCTCCGTTCAGCCGGTCAACGACGGCGTCGATCCTTTCCCGGTGGTACGCGAAACCCGTCCGGCGGAACCGCGCCGGCTCGGCTGGCTCATCGGCGGCGTGGTGGTGGCGGTGCTGCTGGTGCTCGCGCTGCTCGCGCAACTCGCCTGGTGGCAACGCGAAACCGTGCTGGTGTACTTCCCCAGCACGCAGACGCTCTACGCCAAAGCCTGCGCCAAACTCGGCTGCATCGTCACGCCGCCGCACGACATCGACGGCTTGCAGGTCGAGCCGTCCGATCTGCGGCAGATCGACGGTCCGCACAAGCTCGAACTGAAGATGCCGCTGCGCAACCGCTTCAACGTCGCGCTCGCCTATCCCGCCATCGAACTCACGCTGCTCGACGATCAGAACAACGTCGCCGTGCGCCGCGTGCTGTGGCCGCAAGACTACGTACCACCCGGCACCGCGATCGCGGCCGGCCTGCCGGCCCGCACCACGCAGACGATGATCGTCCATCTCGATACCGGCAACGCGGTGGCCTCCAATTTCCGCGTACAGATTTTCTATCCTTAACGCGCTCTCGCGGCCGATCGCGCATCCTCGCGCGACCGGCCACGGCCGGGCGCATTTCCCGTCATCACTGACGAATTTTCCGGAGCACTGAAACATGAGCCAAGTCACGCTAGGCGGCAACCCGATCGACGTAGCCGGCACGTTCCCGACGGTGGGTCAAAGCGCCCCCGCCTTCTCGCTGGTCGGCAAGGATCTGAAGACGCTGTCGCTCGCCGATTTCGCCGGCAAGCGCAAAGTGCTGAACATCGTCCCGAGCCTCGACACGCCGACCTGCGCGACGTCGACCCGCAAGTTCAACGAAGCCGCGGCCAAGCTGACCAACACGGCGGTGATCGTCGTGTCGGGCGACCTGCCGTTCGCCGCGTCGCGCTTCTGCACGACCGAAGGCATCGAAAACGTCGTCACGGCATCCACGTTCCGCGGCCACGAGTTCGCGCAAGCGTACGGCGTCGACGTGACGAGCGGTCCGCTGACCGGCCTGACGGCGCGCGCCGTGGTGGTCGTCGACGAGAACGACAAGGTCGTGCACGCCGAACTGGTCGGTGAGATCAAGGACGAACCGAACTACGACGCAGCCCTCGCCGCGCTGAAGTAACACCTTCGCGCATGAACCCCGGCGCCGCGCTTCATGCGCGGCGCTGTCGTATCGTCGTGCGCTTTCTTCATTGTTTTTACGGGAACACTCGCCTTGGCTACGCTCATTTGCGGCTCGCTCGCCTACGACAACATCATGACCTTCGAAGGCCGCTTCCGGGAGCACATCCTGCCGGAGCAGGTCCATATCCTGAACGTCAGCTTCCTCGTGCCGACCATGCGCCGCGAGTTCGGTGGCTGCGCGGGCAACATGGCCTACTCGCTGCATCTGCTTGGCGGCGACGCGCGCATCATGGGCACGCTCGGCTCGGTCGACGCGCAGTTGTACATGGATCGCTTCAAGCAGCTCGGTCTGTCGACGGAAAACGTGCTGGTGGTGCCGGACACGCACTCGGCCCAGGCGATGATCACCACCGACCTCGAGAACAACCAGATCGCCGCGTTCCATCCGGGCGCGATGATGCAGTCGCATCTGAATCGCGCGGACGAGGCGAAGGACATCACGCTCGCGATCGTCGGGCCGGACGGCTTCGACGGCATGGTCCAGCATTCCGAGCACCTGGCGGCGGCCGGCGTGCCGTTCATCTTCGACGTCGGCCAAGGTCTGCCGCTCTTCGACGGCGCGACGCTGCGGCGCATGATTGAACTTGCCACTTACGTAGCTGTCAACGATTACGAAGCCAAACTGGTGAGCAACAAAACGGGCTGGTCGATCGAAGAGATCGCCGGCAAGGTCGACGCACTGATCGTCACGCTCGGCGAACACGGCTCGCAAATTCATCACGCGGACGGCATCGAAGAGATTCCGCCGGTCAAGGCGAAGCAGGTGCTCGATCCCACCGGTTGCGGCGACGCGTTTCGCGGCGGCCTGCTGTACGGCATCGAGAACAAGCTCGGCTGGGCGACCACCGGCCGTCTCGCGAGCCTGATGGGCGCGCTGAAGATCGAGTGCCAGGGTCCGCAAAACTATGCGCCCACGCGGGCGGAGATCAACGAACGGTTCAAGCAGGCGTTTGGATATGACCTGCCGTAATGCCGGGAGCTATTGGAGTTAGGCAATGAGAACAATGAGTCGCATGGTGGTGGCCGCCTTGATCGCGGGTTCACTGGCCATGTCGGGGTGCGCGTATAACAGCAGTTCCGCCGACGTCTACACGGCGTCGCAGGCACAACGTGAAGAGACGGTCCGCATGGGCACCGTCGACAGCGTGCGCGCGGTGAAGATCAGCTCGAACAACGGCCAGCCGAGCGGCATCGGCGCGATCGGCGGCGGCGCCCTGGGCGCGGTGGCCGGTAGTGCGCTCGGCGGTGGTCGCGGCTCGATCGTCACGGGCATCATCGGCGGCCTGGCGGGTGCGGTGGCCGGCAATGCCGTCGAGAACGGCGTCGCGGTCCACGACGGTCTCGAGATCACCGTGCGACTCGACAACGGCGACCTGCGCGCCATCACGCAAAGCGCGACCGGCGAAATCTTCCGCGCCGGCGACCGCGTGCGCTTGCTCTCGAGCGGTGGCGTCACGCGCGTCACGCACTAAAGTTTTCCCCTCTCGCGCGGCCTGGCCGCGGCGACCTCACACGCATGCCCTCCCCTGTGCATGCGTTTTTTTTCGCCTGCGCCTGGGTCGGTGTTGGTGTCGTCGAGCTCGAGTTTAAGTTTGAGTCCAGCAACACGCGCCGCTATACGAACAGCGCGAACGGAACGGCTCGATAAACGCCAGGAAGCGCTAAAGCGCCAGGCGAAAAAAATCCCGTCGCCGTGGAGAAACCGGCAACGGGATCCTGACCGCGTAGCGCTCGCCCAACCAACCGCAAGCGCTACCCGATCATCGGACACATCAGGCGATGTGTCGAAGTACTGCCAACGCTCGGCGAGCGCTTACGGACGGCTGCCCGTCGGGAACGGCCATGCCGCTGCCGGGTTCAGCGCGGTCTTCACCGTCGCTGCCGGCGCTGCGCTCGTCACAGCCGTTGCTGCGGGTGCCGGCGCTGCCTTCTTGGCGACAGCCTTCTTCGCAGGTGCAGCCTTCTTCGCGGGAGCGGCAGCCTTCTTCGCAGGTGCGGCCTTCTTCGCAGCAGGCGCAGCCTTCTTGGCAGCAGGCGCGGCCTTCTTCGCGGCAGCCTTCTTCGCAGGCGCAGCCTTTTTAGCAGCAGCCTTTTTCGCAGGCGCAGCCTTCTTCGCAGCAGCCTTCTTAGCCGGTGCAGCCTTCTTCGCTGCGGCCTTCTTCGCCGGTGCTGCCTTCTTCGCTGCAACCTTCTTCACTGCGGCTTTCTTTGCCGGTGCTGCTTTCTTCGCCGGCGCTGCCTTCTTCGCTGCAACCTTCTTCACTGCGACTTTCTTTGCAGCGACTTTCTTCGCCGGTGCAGCTTTCTTCGCTGCAACCTTCTTCGCCGGCGCTGCCTTCTTCGCTGCAACCTTCTTCACCGCGACCTTCTTCGCAGCGACTTTCTTCGCCGGAGCGGCCTTCTTGGCCGGTGCTGCCTTCTTCGCTACGGCCTTCTTCGCTGCGGGTTTCTTAGCTGCCGCTTTCTTGATCGTTGCCATCATTTTCTCCTTCAGGTTTTCAGATGAGAGTCAGTTCAAACTACACCCTTCGTCAAAACCCGCTTCCCGCGGACGCTTCTCAGGGCGCGCGCTACGAAGCGGGCTATTCATCGGCGTACGCAGGTGCCGCGCGCTTACGCTAATGAATGCGGTAAGGCGCGCCGTGCCAAAAGGCACCGCGCGCCAGATCTGTTCGGCGTCGAATCCCGACGCCGGCAATTGCTTGATCGAGCCGCCGGCGACAACGCCAACGGCTTTTTCCGGGGGGAAGTTTGCCCATCCCACTGAAGGGTTCGCAAAGTGCCAGTCATGTTTGTGGGCCGCGAAGGCACGCGGCGCACCGGGCAAGCTTTGCATCAGGCGGTTTTGCTCCTAACCAAAATTGCCGCGGCGAAGGCCTGCGGCATCCCCATCGATGAATGCATCTGCGGTACGAACCCGGATCACTCCCAGGTCAGCGCGCCGCCAGTCTGATATTCGATCACTCGCGTCTCGAAGAAGTTGCGTTCCTTCTTCAGGTCGATCATCTCGCTCATCCACGGGAACGGGTTTTCCTCGTTCGGGTACAGCGGATCGAGACCGATCTGCTGGCAACGGCGGTTGCAGATGAAGCGCAGATAGCTCTTGAACATCGAAGCATTGAG
Source organism: Paraburkholderia sp. D15 (assembly GCF_029910215.1). NCBI lineage: Bacteria > Pseudomonadati > Pseudomonadota > Betaproteobacteria > Burkholderiales > Burkholderiaceae > Paraburkholderia > Paraburkholderia sp. D15. The sequence continues at coordinate 3,896,269 of NZ_CP110395.1, forward strand.
GCCGAGCACCCCGCGCGGCATCGTGTCTTCGGCGTAGCGATATTCGAGTTCGACCGCTTGCTGGAAGATCTCGCGGATTTCCGCGCGGAACTCGGCCGTCCAGAGTTGCGGGTTTTCGAGCTTGATCTGGTTGATCAGGTCGATGCCGAAATTGCAGTGCATCGACTCGTCGCGCAGGATGTATTGGTACTGTTCCGCCGCGCCGGTCATCTTGTTCTGACGGCCCAGCGCCAGGATCTGCGTGAAGCCGACGTAGAAGAACAGGCCTTCCATCACGCAGGCGAACACGATCAGCGAGCGCAGCAGCGTCTGGTCCGTCTCGAGCGTGCCGGTCTGGAAAGCCGGATCGGTCAGCACGTTGATGTACGGAATCAGGAATTCGTCTTTCGCGCGGATCGAGGTGACCTCGTGATACGCGTTGAAGATTTCGCCTTCGTCGAGGCCCAGCGATTCGACGATGTACTGGTAAGCGTGCGTGTGGATCGCCTCTTCGAACGCCTGGCGCAGCAGGAACTGGCGGCATTCGGGCGCCGTGATGTGGCGGTAGGTGCCCAGCACGATGTTGTTGGCGGCGAGCGAGTCGGCCGTCACGAAGAAACCGAGGTTGCGCTTCACGATGCGGCGCTCGTCTTCGGTCAGACCGTTCGGGTCTTTCCACAGAGCGATGTCGCGCGACATGTTCACTTCCTGCGGCATCCAGTGGTTGGCGCAGCCTGCCAGGTATTTTTCCCAGGCCCACTTGTACTTGAACGGCACCAACTGATTGACGTCGGTCTGGCCGTTGATGATGCGCTTGTCGGCGACGTTGACTCGCGCTTCCGAAACGGCGGCCGTGCCATTCGCGGCAGCGGCGCCGTGAGTCACGGGAGCGACTGCGATGTCGTTCGCGAACACGTCTTGAGCCGAGGGAGCATGAGGAGCGGAACGCATTCCGACTTGCGAACCGACAGCCGATCCCGCAGCGCTGCGCAACACATCTTGTTGCGCGCCGCTCGAGGGAGGTACGGCAGTGATCTCGTCATCCCAGTTAAGCATAAATGTCACCATCAATTTAGAACGGTTTGTACCATCTTTTCACGAGCGATAAAAGAGTTCGCTGATGAAAAATCCTGTTTTCGATTCGCGTTGCTACGTTCATACAACACTTTGTTCGACGGACTGTGTGAGTGGTCTCACATGAAGCGAGTTGAACGTGTGTCGTCGAGGTGCTTCGCGAGCTCGAAGCGCAACGTCTTCACGAGACGTTTCGCTGCTCTATCTATCTGTATTGCGGAGCGCGCTCGCGGCAACCTGCGTTTGCTTTGCGCCGTCGCGGTGTTCGCTGCGTTGCGCTTCGCGTTGCTCCCGGCGGTGCTCTTCACCGTGCTCATCGCGAAGGTCCCGCGATGATTCGCGTGGCCTTGCGCGCGTCCCGCTTTCGCCTCTGCGTGTTGCCTTCACTTGCCCTGTTCGTCAGTGCCGACGCGGTGAAGTTCAATGCGGTGTCGAACGAAGCATCGGCCGGCTGCGTTGCTCGGCCTCTCGATCGAAGCGTTTGCTCTGGCGCGCTGTGCCGCGCGCTACGTCGGGTGTTGCCGACTGCTGACTGCTGATCTACTACCGGGGCGCCGTCGCACTGGCTGCTCACCGCGCACGTGCAAGTCACCTGCGAGGTATTCGCGAGCCGTGCCGTCGTCGTGTCGTACACCTGCTTCGACTCGCTGCCCGCACGTCGCGAGGTTCAACCACTCGCCCTGCTTCGCTACCCGCCGACGAGCGGCGCGGTTCTGTTTCACATCGCCGCACCACCCGTCTACTTCTCTACTGCTTCGACTTCTGCTTCGACTTCATTTGCCGCGCTGCTCACCCGCATGCGGGTCTTCACCTACGACCCATCAGCAAGCAGCGCTCCTGCCATCAACTTCGCGTGAATCGCGACGCTTACTGGCAGGCTTCGCACTCGTCGAAGCCGGGGTCGCCCGGACGCATCATGCACACCGGACCATCCGCTTCCGGCGCCGCTTCGACCGCGATCGCCGGCGCTGCCGCCGCCGCTTGCAGACCACCCGTCGACGCACCGCCGTTCGCACCGAAGCCACCGGCCGCACCACCTGCCGCGCCGCCCGAACCTTCGCCGCCGCCCGAGCTCACTGCATTCAGCGCGCCGTGCGCGACCGTCGACTTCTCGACGTGCGTCGCCGCCATCGTGCGGAGGTAGTAGGTCGTCTTCAGACCGCGCACCCATGCGAGCTTGTAGATCTCGTCGAGCTTCTTGCCCGACGCGCCGCCCATGTAGATGTTCAGCGACTGCGCCTGGTCGATCCACTTCTGACGACGCGACGCCGCCTCGACCAGCCACACCGGATCGAGCTCGAACGCGGTCGCGTAGATCGCGCGCAGGTCGGCCGGAATGCGGTCGATGCGCGACAGCGTGCCGTCGAAGTACTTCAGGTCGGCGACCATCACTTCGTCCCACAGACCGCGTTCCTTCAGGTCGCGCACCAGGTAGTCGTTGACCACCGTGAATTCGCCCGACAGGTTCGACTTCACATACAGGTTCTGGAACGTAGGCTCGATGCAAGCCGACACGCCGATGATGTTCGAGATCGTCGCCGTCGGCGCGATCGCGACGCAGTTCGAGTTGCGCATGCCGTACTGGGCGATGCGCGAACGCAGTTCGGTCCAGTCCATCGATTCGCTCGCGTCGACTTCGACGTAGCCGCCACGCGCTTCGGCCAGCAGCTTCAGCGAGTCTTGCGGGAGGATGCCGCGATCCCACAGCGAACCGCGGTAGCTGGAGTAACGGCCGCGCTCCTGCGCCAGTTCCGTCGACGCGTAGTACGCGTAGTAGCAGACCGCTTCCATCGACGTATCGGCGAACTTGACCGCTTCTTCCGACGCGTACGGCGTGCGCAGCAGATGCAGGCAGTCCTGGAAGCCCATGATGCCCATGCCGACCGGACGATGCTTCAGGTTCGAATTACGCGCCTTGGCGACCGCGTAGTAGTTGATGTCGATCACGTTGTCGAGCATGCGCATCGCGACGCTGACGGTGCGCTTGAGCTTTTCGTGGTCGAGCGCCAGCGTGCCGTCGGCCTGTTCCTTCAAGTGCGCGACGAGGTTCACCGAGCCCAGGTTGCAGACGGCGATTTCGGCGTCGCTGGTGTTCAGCGTGATTTCCGTGCACAGGTTCGACGAGTGGACGACACCGACGTGCTGTTGCGGCGAGCGCACATTGCACGGATCCTTGAACGTGATCCACGGGTGGCCGGTTTCGAACAGCATGCCCAACATCTTGCGCCACAGTTGCGCGGCCGGAATCTTCTTGAACAGCTTGATGTCGCCGCGCGCAGCTTTCTCTTCGTAAGCCGTGTACGCCTTTTCGAAGTCCGCGCCGAACAGGTCGTGCAGGTCCGGGCAGGTGGACGGCGAGAACAGCGTCCAGTCGCCGCCTTCCATCACGCGCTTCATGAACAGGTCGGGAATCCAGTTCGCCGTGTTCATGTCGTGCGTGCGGCGGCGGTCGTCGCCGGTGTTCTTGCGCAGCTCCAGGAATTCCTCGATGTCCAAATGCCACGATTCCAGGTACGCGCACACCGCGCCCTTGCGCTTGCCGCCCTGGTTCACCGCGACTGCCGTGTCGTTCACCACCTTCAGGAACGGCACGACGCCTTGCGACTTGCCGTTGGTGCCCTTGATGTGCGAGCCGAGCGCGCGCACGCGGGTCCAGTCGTTGCCGAGGCCGCCGGCGAACTTGGAGAGCAGCGCGTTTTCCTTCAGGGCTTCGTAGATGCTGTCGAGGTCGTCGGCAACGGTCGTCAGATAGCACGACGACAGTTGCGAGCGGTGCGTGCCCGAGTTGAACAGCGTCGGCGTGGACGACATGAAGTCGAACGACGACAGCACGTTGTAAAACTCGATCGCGCGCGCTTCGCGGTCGATCTCGTTCAGCGACAGGCCCATCGCGACGCGCATGAAGAATGCTTGCGGCAGCTCGATGCGCACGCCGTCGTGATGCAGGAAGTAGCGGTCGTACAGCGTTTGCAGACCGAGGTAGCCGAACTGGAAGTCGCGGTTCGCGTCGAGCGCGGCGCCCAGACGCTTCAGGTCGAACTGTTGCAGCTTGTCGTCCAGCAGGCCGGCGTCGACGCCGCGCTTGATGAACTGCGGGAAGTACTCGACGTAGCGCTCGCCCATTTCGGCCTGCGTGACTTCCTCTTCGAGGATCTCGCGGCGGATGGTGTGCAGCAGGATGCGCGCGGTGACCTGGCTGTATGCCGGGTCCTTCTCGATCATCGTGCGGGCGGCCAGAATCGCCGAGTCGTAGACCTGGCTCATCGGCACGCCGTCGTACAGATTCTTGACCGTTTCCGCGATGATCGGATCGGCGCTCACCGCGTCGCCCAGGTTCGCGCACGCGGATTCGATGATGCCGCGCAGCGCGGCCAGATCCAGCGGACGCGTGACGCCGTTGTCCGTGACGTTCAGACCCGGCGTGCTGGCCACCACCTGCTCGTCGTGACCGCGCGCCTGCGTGCGCTTCTCGCGATACAGCACGTACGCACGCGCGACGTTGTGCTCGCCGCCGCGCATGAGCGCGAGTTCGACCTGATCCTGAATGTCTTCGATATGGAACGTGCCGCCGTTCGGACGGCTGCGCACCAGCGCGCGCACCACGTTCTGCGTGAGTTGCTCGACCAGTTCGCGCACCCGCGCCGACGCCGCGCCCTGACCGCCGTTGACGGCGAGGAACGCCTTCGTCACGGCGATCGCGATTTTCGACGGCTCGAACGACACGACGCTGCCATTGCGGCGGATCACCCTGTAGTCGGCGTAGGTCGCTTGCGGCGCGAGCGCCGGAGCGCCTTGTGCCTGGCCGAAGGCCTGGCCAGTCGATGAACCCTCGTAGCGGGTCGTCGCGTTGTCGGTGGTTTGCATGTGCAAAGCTCCTGGTCCTGGAAATGGTGCGGGGGAAGGCCGCGGATTAAAACGAACGCTGCGCCGCCGCGAGCGCAAGCGATGAGGTGCAGGAAGAAGGCCGGCCAAGCCAGCTGGCGGGATGCGACTGCGATGAAGCCTGATTCGAATTGACGACGGTCTTCAACGTGCGTGTCGCGATCACTTGCCAAGCCCCTTTCCTGAATGCTTCTTGGATGCCGCCGGTGGTCTCGCCGGCCGCGCGACAGGAATCTTTTTTCTCTGCCCGGAATGCTTGCGGCGCCGTACTCGGAGAGCGGGGCGCCGCGACTTATCCACTCAGTTGTGCACCCGGTTATTCACACGGTTATGCACACGGTTATGCACAGCACCACACAAGATGTAGTGCAAAACTGATTTCTCGGCACCAAGTATAGTGGATATTCAAGACAGGTCAAATCGATTTATTTGGCCCGCCGGGGTTGACTTTTCATATCGCGCGCGGCGACGGGACCTCGCGGAGAACGAGGCTGCGCCTTGTTCTCCGAGCATCGCGCGCGATTGCGCGAAGTGCCGTTACGGCGTCGCGGAAAACTTGAGATAGGGGAAATACCGAGCGTCGAGCGCGGTGTCCCGCTGCAGACGTTGCCACTCGAAATGGGGACCGGGATCGGTCTTGCGGCCAGGCGCGATGTCCGAGTGACCGGCGAGCGCCGCGACCGGATAGCGGGTCTTCAACGCGTTCACGAGCGTGCCGAGGGTGCGGTATTGCGCCGCTTCGAAGGCCGTGGTGTCACTGCCCTCCAGCTCGATGCCGATGGAGAAATCGTTGCAGCGCTCGCGGCCGAAAAAATTCGACGGCCCCGCGTGCCACGCGCGCTCGTTGCACGACACGAACTGCTCGAGCGTGCCGTCGCGATGAATCACGAAGTGCGCGGAGACGCGCACGCCGCGCAGATGGGTGTCGTAGTACGGGTGCGCGTCGCAGTCGAGCGTGTTGAGGAACAGCTCGGCGATCGCCGTACCGCCGAACTCGTTCGGCGGCAGGCTGATGTTGTGCACGACGATCAGCGTCGGCTCGGCGCCGGCCGGTCGCGCTTCGAAATTCGGCGAGGGGAGTTTGCGGGCGGCGTCGACCCAGCCGCCGGCATCGACGGTGAAGCCGGTGTCGGCGCTGACGTCGGGATTGACTTCCGGATTGATGCCGGCGCCGACGTTCGCGTCGACGCTCATCGAGCGTCGCGGCCCGACGGTCGCGCGCCGTGACGCTGAGCGTGCGCCGAGCTGCAGAACGCTTGCCCGGCCACCACCACGGAATCGCTCTTCGGCGCGTGCACGCCGCATTCGGTGCAACGGATCATCGGCTCGGCGAGTTGCGGCTGCGCGGCGCCGTTCGGTCCGGCATGGCCTCTACTATTAGTAGCACCCGCGGCGCCATTCGCGCCGCTGCCCGCGTTACCCGAACGCTGCGCGGTTTGCGCGTCGTGACGGCGCAGCGCCTTGACCAGCCATTGACCGACGATGAACAACAGGATCAGCAGAAAAATTTGTCGCATGGAACACGCTCACACTACGGCACGGTGCAACAGCACCTCGAAGACGAAACGGCTGCCCACGTACGCCAGCAACAACGCGACGAACGACGCCAGCACCCAGCGCAAGGCCGCACGGCCGCGCCAACCCGACACCTTGCGCGCGGTCAGCAGCGCGCCGAACATCACCCACGAGAGAATCGCGAACACGGTCTTGTGATCGAGCTGCAACGCGCGGTCGACCAGTTGCTCACTAAATAGAATGCCGGACACGAGGGTCAGCGTGAGCAGCACGAAGCCCGCGCCGATCAGACGGAACAGCAGTTTTTCCAGCGTCAGGAGCGGCGGCAGCGTATCGAGCCAGCTCGACAGCCAGCCGTTGCTCGCCGCGGCAACTTGCCGCTGTGCGGCGCCGCCGCGCATTGCATGCAGACGGCGCTCGACCAGCAGCATCAGAATCGCGTGCAGCGCCGCGATCGCGAACAGCCCATACGCGATGTTGGCGATCAGGAAGTGCAGCTTGAACAGCGGCGCCGCCGAGTACGGCAACACGCGCACGCCGTTGAACGCGAGCGGCAGCAGCGACGCCACGCAGGCGAGCGGCAGGACCAGCAGACGCAGACCGTCGAGCGGGAAGAAGAAACTCTCGATCCAGTAGATACCCGCGCCGAGCCAGAACATGGCCGACAGCGCGAACGCGAAGCCGAACACCATCGCGTTCTGCGGGAAGATCGTGGTATGCAGCAGCACGCCGTGCGCGAGCAGCGCGACGAACAGCAGCGCGCGACCCGACGAACTCATGCCGGACGCGGCCGGCGCACCCGCGGCGATCGGCACCGGGGGCACCGGCGGCACGCTCTCGAGCATGGGGCGCACGGCGGCGTGGCGATGCGAGCGCCAGCCGGCCACGGCGAGACCGCCGTAGAGGAGCGCAGTGAGGGCATACAGTACAATATCCATATTCGAAGTTTACACTAGGCCCCTCCTCCGCGACGTCTTCCACTTCGCGCACCGGCCGGGCCGCACTGTTCATCGCTCCCCATGCTCGACAATCTGACTCAACGGATGGCGCGCGTCGTCAAGACGCTGCGCGGCGAAGCCCGGCTCACCGAGGCGAACACCCAGGAAATGCTGCGCGAAGTTCGCCTCGCATTGCTCGAAGCCGACGTGGCACTGCCGGTCGTGCGCGAGTTCATCGCCAGGGTGAAGGAGAAGGCGCTCGGCGAAGAAGTGATCAGCAGCCTGTCGCCAGGTCAGGCGCTGGTCGGCGTGGTGCAGCGCGAGCTGACCGCGATCATCGGCGGTGACTACGAAGGCAAGGCGGTCGAGCTCAATCTCGCCGTCACGCCGCCGGCCATCATCCTGATGGCGGGTCTGCAGGGCGCGGGTAAGACCACCACGGTCGGCAAGCTCGCCAAGCTGCTGCGCGAAAAGTACAAGAAGAAGGTGCTGACCGTTTCGTGCGACGTCTATCGCCCTGCCGCCATCGCGCAGTTGAAGACGGTGACCGAGCAGGTCGGCGCGGACTTCTTCCCGTCGGAGCCGGATCAGAAACCGGTCGACATCGCGCGCGCCGCGGTGGATTGGGCCAAGCGTCACTATCATGACGTGCTGCTCGTCGACACGGCCGGCCGTCTCGGTATCGACGAAGCGATGATGCAGGAAATCGCCGCGCTGCACGGCGAGCTGAAGCCGGCGGAAACGCTCTTCGTCGTCGACGCGATGCTCGGCCAGGATGCGGTCAACACCGCCAAGGCCTTCAGCGACGCGTTGCCGCTCACCGGCGTCGTGCTGACCAAACTCGACGGCGATTCGCGCGGCGGCGCCGCGCTGTCCGTGCGTCACGTCACCGGCAAGCCGATCAAGTTCGTCGGCGTCGCGGAAAAGCTCGACGGCCTCGAAGTGTTCTACCCGGATCGCATGGCGAACCGGATTCTCGGCATGGGCGACATTCTCGCGCTCGTCGAGGAAGCCCAGCGCGGCGTCGACGTGCAGGCCGCGCAGAAGCTCGCCGACAAGGTCAAGAAGGGCGGCGACTTCGACCTCAACGATTTCCGCGCGCAGCTCACCCAAATGAAAAGCATGGGTGGTCTGTCGTCGCTGATGGACAAGCTGCCCGCGCAATTCCAGCAAGCGGCCGCGGGCGCCAACATGGGCATGGCCGAATCGCAGATGCGCCGCATGGAAGGCATCATCAACTCGATGACGCCGCTCGAACGCGCCAAACCCGAACTCATCAAGGCGACCCGCAAACGCCGCATCGCGGCCGGCGCGGGCGTGCAGGTGCAGGAAGTGAACCGCATGCTGAATCAGTACGACCAGATGCGCACCATGATGAAAAAGCTCAAGGGCGGCAATCTGCAGAAGATGATGCGCGGCATGAAGGGCATGTTGCCCGGCATGCGCTAAGCTTGATCAAGACGGCGCGCCTGTTTTGCGTGCGCACATCGGAAAGCGCTGACTTCCGGTTTGTGCGGGTTTATTCTGTACCGCGCCGCCGTCCCCTGGAGGTTCGCCTTTGGCCTTTGCCTGGAGGCATCCTCATTCACACTATGTATACAGTAACCGCTCGTCAGACGTCATGAACCGCGAAGAAGCTCTCCACATTTTTAGCCACTCCGAAGAAATCGTTTCGGCCGACGACGTCAACGCGTCGATCAGCGGCATGGCAACCGCCATCCGCAACGAAATGAGCGAGGACTTCCCGCTCGTGCTGTCGGTCATGGGCGGCGCGGCGGTGTTCACCGGCATGCTGCTGCCGCACCTCGATTTTCCGCTCGAGTTCGACTACATCCATCTGACCCGCTACCGCAACACCACCAAGGGCGGCGCCGAGATGCAGTGGCGCGTGGCGCCGGCCGAGTCGGTCAAGGATCGCGTGGTGCTGGTGCTCGACGACATTCTCGACGAAGGCGAGACGATGGCCGCGATCCGCGACCGCATTCTCGCGATGGGCGCGAAGCGCTTCCTGAGCGCGGTGCTGTGCGAAAAGATCATTCCGAAGGCGAAGCCGCTGCGTCCGGATTACTGCGGGTTCGAAGTGCCGGACCGCTATGTGTTCGGCTGCGGGATGGACGCGAAGGGTTACTGGCGCAACCTGCCGACCATTCGTGCGCTGACCGAAGGGGCTTGAAGTCCTTGTGTTTTGGGTCTGTTTGGCTACCGCCCATGGGCAGTAGCCAGAAAGCAAAAAGCGGCCTCGCGGGCCGCTTTTTTGTTTGCAACGATTCGTCGTCATGGTCAGTGGGTGAGGAAGCGCGCTGACCTTGCCGCGCGACGGTTCAGAGCCAGCGACCCTGGTTACCTCATCCGCCTCAAAGCTGGTGCACGAACGACCGGATACCGCCCAGCATCATCTCCACCGAAATCGCCACCAGCACCAGCCCCATCAATCGCTCGAACGCCATCATCGCGCGTTCGCCGAGCCAGGCCTGAATCCGCTCGGCCAGCATCAGCACGATCGCGCAGACGATCATCGTGACGGTCAGCGCGCCGATCCATTCGAACATCTTGCCCGGCGCCTGCGACGTCAACAGCATCACCGTGGCCAATGCCGACGGACCGGCCAGCGCGGGAATCGCGAGCGGCACGATCAGCGGTTCGCCGCCGCGCGTGTCGCCGCCGAACGGTCCGTCGGGATGGGGAAACACCATTCTGAGCGCGATCAGAAACAGCACGATGCCGCCGCCGATGCGCAGCGACTGGTCGGTCAGGCTCATCATGCGCAGAAAGCCCTGACCGACCACCATGAACACCAGCAAAATCGCGAACGCGATCGCCACTTCGCGCAGAATCACGATCGTGCGCCGCTGCGGCGCCACGCCGCGCAGACAACTGATGAAGAGCGGAATGTTGCCGAGCGGATCGGTGATCAGGATCAGCAGGATCGTCGCGGACAGGAAGGTGTACTCCACCGTCCGCTCCGCTTAGCCTGCCAGCGCTGCGCGAACCTTCGCGATCACCGCTTGCGCGGCGTCCTCGACGGGCAGCAGCGTTGCTTCGGTGTCGCGACGGCCCTGGTATTCGAGCTTGCCGTCCTTCAGGCCACGGTCGCCGATCACCAGACGATGCGGCACGCCGATCAGCTCCCAGTCGGCGAACATCACGCCCGGGCGCTCGCCACGGTCGTCCAGAATCACGTCGATGCCCGCTTCGACCAGTGCCGCGTACAGCTTGTCGGCCTGCTCGCGCACGGCGTCGCTGCGGTCATAGCCCATCGGGCACAGCACGACTTCGAACGGCGCGATCGATTCCGGCCAGATGATGCCCTTGTCGTCGAAGTTCTGTTCGATCGCCGCGCCCAGAATACGCGTGACGCCGATGCCGTAGCAGCCCATTTCCATTGGCTGCGGCTTGCCGGTTTCGTCGAGGCAGGTCGCGTTCATCGCTTCCGAATACTTGCGGCCGAGCTGGAATACGTGACCCACTTCGATGCCGCGGCAGATGTCGATCACGCCCTTGCCGTCCGGCGACGGATCGCCCTTCTTCACGTTGCGGATATCGGCGACGTCCGGCTCCGGCAGATCGCGGCCCCAGTTCACGCCGGTGATGTGGTAATCCACCTCGTTCGCGCCGACCACGAAGTCGCTCATGTTCGCGACCGTGCGGTCCGCGACGACCTTGACCGGCTTCTTCGTGTTGATCGGACCGAGATAGCCCGGCGGCGTGCCGAAGGTCTCGACGATCTCCGCCTCGGTCGCCATGCGGAAGTCGGCCAGACCCGGCAGCTTGGCCGCCTTGATCTCGTTCAGTTCGTGATCGCCGCGCAGCATCAGCAACCAGATGGTCGGCTCGGCGCCTTCGTTTTCGGTGGCGAGAATGATCGACTTGATCGTGCGTTCGAGCGGAATGTTCAGCAACTCGGCGACGGCCTCGCACTTCGCCTTGCCCGGCGTGGCGGTCTTCTTCATGTCTTCGGCCGGCGCCGCGCGTTGCGCGTGCAGCGGCAGCGCTTCGGCCGCCTCGACGTTCGCCGCGAAGTCGGACGTCGGGCAGTAGGCGATTGCGTCCTCGCCGGTCTCGGCGATCACGTGGAATTCATGCGAGCCGCTGCCGCCGATCGAGCCGTTGTCCGCCGCGACCGCGCGGAAGTCGAGACCGAGACGCGTGAAGATGCGCACGTACGCGTCGTACATCTTGCGATACGACTCGCGCAGACCTTCCGCGTCCTTATCGAACGAGTACGCGTCTTTCATGATGAACTCGCGGCCGCGCATCACGCCGAAACGCGGACGGATCTCATCGCGGAACTTCGTCTGGATCTGGTAGAAGTTCACCGGCAACTGACGGTAGCTCTTGATCTGATTGCGCGCGATGTCCGTGACCACTTCCTCGTGCGTCGGTCCGATCACGAAGTCGGTCTGCTTGCGGTCCTTGAAACGCAGCAGTTCGGGGCCGTACTTTTCCCAGCGGCCCGACTCCTGCCACAACTCGGCCGGCTGCACCGCCGGCATCAGCAGTTCGATCCCGCCTGCCCGGTTCATCTCTTCGCGCACGATGGCTTCCACCTTGCGGATCGAACGCAGACCGATCGGCAGGTAGTTATAGATGCCGCCGGCGACGCGGCGGATCATGCCGGCACGCACCATGAGTTTGTGACTGACGATCTCGGCGTCGGCGGGCGCTTCTTTCAGCGTGCCGATAAAGAAACGGGAAGCTTTCATTCAGATTTTCCAAAAGCGGCGGCTCCGGAAGGACCGCCCGAAAGTGAAACAGTGGGAATCAACTCAGATCCGGACCCTGACACGGCCCCTTGTGCTTGCCCGCCCGCGCGGTGCGTCCGGCGCATCGCACGGCACGGCGCGGTCCGACGTGGCGCGACGGGTCGCTTTGCCGCGCGAGGCACGCCTCCACACGACGCCGAAGCCGGCGCGCAGAGCCAGCACACAAGGGATAAGGCACGGAAAGACTGACAGGCTACCGCAAACGCGGGGCCTTTTGCGGCGAATCGTTCCAATCCGGTGCGAATCGGTGCGTCGGGTCCGTTATCTGTTTATAATCAAAGCAATTTTAAAGGATTCGAAGGTGGTTGTATGCTGGATCGTGAAGGCTTTCGCCCGAACGTCGGCATCATCCTCTTGAACGCGCACAACGAGGTGTTTTGGGGCAAACGGCTCCGTGAACATTCCTGGCAGTTTCCGCAAGGGGGCATCAAGTACGGAGAGACCCCCGTGCAAGCGATGTATCGGGAGTTACACGAAGAGACCGGGCTGCTTCCTGAGCACGTCAAGGTGATCGGTCGCACGCGCGACTGGTTGCGTTACGAGGTGCCTGACAAGTTCATCAAGCGCGAAGTACGCGGTCATTACCGCGGCCAGAAGCAAATCTGGTTTTTGCTCCGGATGGTTGGACGCGATTGCGACATCTGCTTGCGCGCCACCGACCACCCTGAGTTCGATGCGTGGCGCTGGAACGAGTATTGGGTGCCGCTCGACTGTGTGATCGAGTTCAAGCGGGATGTGTATCAGTTGGCGCTGACGGAACTATCCCGTTTCATGCGCCGGGCTGCGCCGCGTGCGGAAAAACCTGGCGGGCACCATGGGCAGCGTTATCCGCGGATAGCGTCGTCGATGGAAAGTCCGCCGGATTCCACGATACTGACGGTGACGTCCGTGACCACGGTCACATCCGTCAGCGTCGAGGCTTCGGTTCACGCCACGATCGCGTCCGATTGCGGTTCGGGGTCGCAGACCGAGGCAGGCGCCGCGCCGGAGCAGGAACACGAAAGCGAATCGGCTCGCGAAACCGCCGGCTCGCTGTTGCGCCCGGGCGTGCGCAATTAACAACGCAGTGCGGCTGTCCAGCCGCCTTGACCGACGCGGCTCACTGAGCCGCGTCGGCGTTTCGAGGAAATCATATTGAAAGCACTTGCTCTCGTCGTGGCGTGCGTCGCCACCGGCGCCCTGCTGGCTGGTTGTTCGAGCGCCGGCAAACCTAGCAATAAAGACGACAGCGCGTTCGTCTATCTGTTGGACCGGCAGGGCACCTGGACCGAAAACAAGGTCGATACCTTGCCGCCGCTTCCGCAGGATGCCAATCTGTTGCCGTTCATCGTTTCAGGTAATACGCCGCTGCAGTTCGCGGTCGATTCGAAGTCGCTGACGGTCGGCACGGACGGCGTGGTTCGCCTGACGGTCGTGGTGACGAGCCCGAGCGGCGCGCGCAACGTGATTTACGAGGGCATTCGCTGCGATACGTATGAATGGCGCCAGTATGCGGGCTTGAATGCGGACCACGACGGTTGGGACACCACGGTCGCCAATGACTTCTCGCGGATCGAAGACGGTGCGTTGAACGCCTACCAGTCGGCGCTGTATCAGGATTATCTGTGCGCGAACAAGATGCCTACGGGCAGTGCGCCGCGGATTCTGGAAAATATTCGCTACAAGCGGACCGCGGCCTCGATGATTCGTTGAGGTGACGGAGTTGGTTTGGGAGCTGGCTGGGCGCTTTCGTGTTTTTTCTTGACGGATTGGGCGCCACCGCAAGGTGTCCGAAAATCCCTCCCCGCCGAATCCACCCGCCGCAGACGTGAAAAAAGCCGTTTCAGCTCAAGCTGAAACGGCTTTTTGTTTTACTGCGCCGACGACGCTGACTTCGTATTTTTGACGGTCTGCATCAACACGACCGCGCGCCGGATCAGACCAGCACCAGGTTGTCGCGATGAATCAATTCGGGCTCGAGCATGTAACCCAGTACCGACTCGATCTCACCGCTGGGACGCCGTTGAATCAGCTTGGTTTCCGCGCTGCTGTAGTTGGTAAGCCCGCGCGCCACTTCCCGCCCCGCCGCGTTCAGGCAGGCAATTACCTCACCGCGAGCAAACGCGCCCTGCACGCCGACTACGCCGATCGGCAGCAGGCTCTTGCCGCCTTCGGTCAATTTCTCGACCGCACCGTCGTCGATAACCACGTGGCCGCGCACCTGCAAGTGATCGGCCATCCATTGCTTGCGCGCCGCCATGCGTGCGGTGCGCGCGATCAGCTGCGTGCCGATTGCCTCGCCTGAGGCCAGCCGCGACAGGACGTCCGCTTCGCGACCGCTCGCGATCACGGTATCGGCGCCACTGTGCGCCGCGCGCTTGGCGGCGAGAATCTTGGTCAGCATGCCGCCGCGCCCCAGACTGGACCCGGCGCCGCCCGCCATCGCCTCGAGATCCGGCGCGCCGGCATCGGCCTGCTGGACGAGCGTGGCAGTCGGATCCTTGCGCGGGTCGGCGGTGAACAGGCCCTGTTGATCCGTGAGGATGATCAGCGCGTCGCCCTCGATCAGGTTCGCGACCAGCGCGCCGAGCGTATCGTTATCGCCGAATTTGATTTCGTCGGTAACGACGGTGTCGTTCTCGTTGATGATCGGCACGACGCCGAGACGCAACAGCGTCAGCAGCGTGGAGCGCGCGTTCAGGTAGCGTTCGCGGTCGGCCAGGTCGGCGTGCGTCAGCAGAATCTGCGCGGTCTGGATCGAATGCTCGGCGAAGCGGCTTTCGTACACCTGCGCGAGCCCCATCTGACCGACGGCGGCCGCTGCCTGCAACTCGTCGATTTCTCGCGGACGCTTCGTCCAGCCAAGCCGTTGCATGCCCTCGGCAATCGCGCCGGAACTGACCAGCACGACCTCCTTGCCTTGCGCGCGCAAGGCCGCGATCTGCGCCGCCCAACGGCCGATCGCCGCATGATCGAGGCCGCGCCCGTCATTCGTGACGAGGCTCGAACCGACTTTCACTACCAATCGCCGTGAATCCGCGATGACGGAACGCATTGTGCGCTGTCTCCCAAGATGACGCGTGATGCAAGCCGGCGGGCCGCCCGGACCGTCGGCGCTTGAGCTTTCTTATTACTGCGGGTCGATGCCGGGTTCGTCCGCGGCGGCCGGCGCAGCCGGTTTTTCGCGGAAACGCACGTCGGCGGCGAGATCTTCGGCTTCGGCCGCGCGCTGCGCGTCCGAATGCGCGGCGATGTGATCGAACACCGCGTAGCACAGGTTCTCGCAGCCCTGACCGGTCAACGCCGAGATTTCGAATACCGGGCCGCTCCAGCCGAAGCCTTCCAGGAACGACGACACACGCGCCTCGCGCTCGTCTTCCGGCACCATGTCGAGCTTGTTGAGCACCAGCCAGCGCGGCTTGTCGTACAGCAGTTCGTCGTACTTGCGCAATTCGTTGACGATCGCCTTGGCTTCCGCGACCGGGTCGACCGATTCGTCGAACGGTGCCAGGTCGACGATATGCAGCAGCAGACCAGTACGTTGCAGGTGACGCAGGAACTGGTGGCCGAGGCCCGCGCCTTCCGCCGCCCCTTCGATCAGACCGGGAATGTCGGCGATCACGAAGCTGCGGCTCGGCCCGACGCGCACGACGCCAAGATTCGGCGCGAGCGTGGTGAACGGATAGTCGGCGATCTTCGGCTTCGCGTTCGACACCGACGAAATGAAGGTCGACTTGCCGGCGTTCGGCATGCCGAGCAAACCGACGTCCGCCAGCACCTTCAGTTCGAGACGCACCATGCGGCGCTCGCCGGGCTTGCCGTCGGTCTTCTGGCGCGGCGCGCGGTTGGTACTGGATTTGAAATGCAGATTACCGAGACCGCCCGCGCCGCCCTGGGCGATCTGCACGGTCTGGTTGTGCTCGGTCAGGTCGGCGATCAGCTCGCCGGTTTCCATGTCGGTAATCGTGGTGCCGACCGGCATGCGCAGCGTGATGTCGTCGCCGCCCTTGCCGTAGCAATCCGCGCCGCGACCGTTTTCGCCGTTGCGCGCCAGGTGTTTTTTCGCGTAGCGATAGTCGATCAGCGTGTTGATGTTGCGGTCCGCGACCGCGATCACGCTACCGCCCCGCCCGCCGTCGCCGCCATCCGGGCCGCCGAACGGAACGAATTTCTCGCGGCGCATCGACGCGCTGCCATCCCCTCCGTCGCCGGCGATGACTTCAATCCTCGCTTCGTCAATGAACTTCATGCGTAACTCCGTCCCGTGGTGTGCTGCTAGATGGTGCTGCCAGATTGAAAGCGGCTGGATGCCGCTATTTTGCCGCGCCCGCCGCGGGCCGATCAATTGGCCGAACGGCGTAGGACACATCGGCTGGACTGCGCTTTTGTGGCGTCGCGCCCATTCTTCCGACAGATGTCGCCGGAATAAAAAAAGCCCCGCTAACTTCGCGGGGCCTTGTTCCGGTCCTGAAGCCCGTGTCTGAGTGAACTCAGACTGCTGCCGGGACGACGCTGACCGTGTGCTTCTTCGCTGCGCCCTTCGTCGAGAAATTGACGTGGCCGTCCGTCAGCGCGAACAAGGTGTGGTCCTTGCCGATGCCGACGTTTTCGCCCGGGTGCATACGCGTGCCGCGTTGACGCACGATGATGCCGCCGGCGTTGATAGCCTGGCCGCCGTAAACCTTCACGCCGAGACGCTTCGATTCAGAGTCGCGGCCGTTGCGGGATGATCCGCCTGCCTTTTTGTGTGCCATTTGATTTGCTCCTTAACCGGTGCGCTTACGCGTTGATAGCGTCGATGCGCAGTTCGGTATAGTTCTGGCGGTGGCCGCCATGCTTCTGGTAGTGCTTCCGGCGACGCATCTTGAAGATGGTCACTTTTGCGTGACGACCTTGCGACACGACGGTAGCCTTGACGGAAGCCCCACTGACCAGCGGCGTACCGAACTTAATCGATTCGCCTTCGCCCACTGCGAGAACCTGGTCGAGCGTGATTTCAGCGTCAATGTCTGCCGGTATCTGTTCTACTTTAAGTTTTTCGCCGACGGCAACTTTATACTGCTTGCCACCGGTTTTTATGACCGCGTACATTGAGAACCTCACTCTGTGTTCATTTTTCCCACGCACCGCGCGCGGAAACCCGTGATTATACATAGAGTTAGCTACGCGGTCAAAACTCGTTCATCGACACCGCGCAAACGCGCCAGCGCCTCGCGGCACGCCCCCGGCGCGCGGTGCAGCACCCGTCAAGGCCGCCGCGCCGTACCCCGCGACACGGATTTGCCGCGATTCGCCTTATAATTCGCGGCACTACCCAATTCAGCCATCATGTCGTCGACTGCCACCCCCTCCCCCAACGCCGCCAGCCTGCTTGCTCCGATCGCCGAAGACATGCAGCAGGTGAATCGCGTCATCAGGCACCGTCTTGCGTCCGACGTGATGCTGATCAACCAGATTTCCGAGTACATCATCAGCGCGGGCGGCAAGCGGCTGCGGCCCGCGTTGCTGTTGCTGGTGGCGGGTGCGCTGGGCGAAACCACGGGGCATCGGCACGAACTGGCCGCGGTCGTCGAGTTCATCCACACCGCCACCCTGCTGCATGACGACGTGGTCGACGAATCCGATCTGCGGCGCGGCCGTCAGACCGCCAATGCGCTGTTCGGCAACGCCGCGAGCGTGCTGGTCGGCGACTTCCTGTATTCGCGCTCGTTCCAGATGATGGTCGGCGTCGGCAAGATGCGGGTGATGGAGATTCTGTCGGAGGCGACCAACATCATCTCCGAAGGCGAAGTGCTGCAGTTGCTGAACATGCACGACGCCGACGTGGACGAAACCCGCTACATGCAGGTGATCCGCTACAAGACAGCCAAGCTGTTCGAGGCGGCCGCCCAACTCGGCGCGGTGCTGGCCGGTGCGGACGCGAAGATCGAAGCGGCGGCAGCGGAGTTCGGCCGGCGTATCGGCACGGCCTTCCAGATCATGGACGACTGGCTCGACTACACGGGCACCGCCGAATCGATGGGTAAGAACGCCGGCGACGATCTGCGCGAAGGCAAACCCACGCTCCCGCTGATCTATCTGATCGAACGCGGCACGCCCGAACAGTCGGCGCTCGCACGCGAGGCGATCGAGCAAGGCGGCACCGCGCGGTTCGACACGATTTTCGAGGCAATCACGCGCTCGGGCGCCCTGGATCACACGCTGGAATGCGCGAAACAGGAAGCTCAGGCGGCCGCAGCAGCAATTTCTTCATTTCCTGATTCCATTTTCAAAGAGAGCCTGCTAGAATTATGTTCTTACTCGACGGCAAGACAGTCTTGAACGAGACTGAAACACCGTAAGAGTCCAGCAGTACCAAATCGGGGTGTAGCTTAGCCTGGTAGAGCGCTACGTTCGGGACGTAGAGGCCGGAGGTTCGAATCCTCTCACCCCGACCAGATTTGCCTTGATGTTCGAGGCTAGAAAAACCGCCGCAGCTTGCTCGGCGGTTTTTTGTTTTGGGTCGACGGTTTTGCGTCGCTCCTGCTGTCCGGGTTGTCGGCAACGCGGACAGGAACCTGCCAGCCGCGTCGTCACCCTTCCTACCCAACCCCCTTCCTCAATCTTCAATCAGAACGTCACCCTTCCGGACGCGTGACCGGATTGGACTGCGCGCATCGGCGATTCGTACTCAAACGATGTGCTTCGTGCCGCAATCTTGAGCGAGCAAGGCCTACGTTCTATCCGCTCACGATCGCACACGCGGCTCAATTCCGTTGAATTCGGCACATCAATCGATGTCTGCCTTGTCCCGAAAATAGCTGTAAATCCAGATTATTGAAAATAGGTAAATCGGCTTGCATAACGAATAATCGGGGAATACTATGACTTCGCCCCAAACATCCGCCGAGCATATTTCGGCATGCTGATCAAGAACGACCTGCCAGCGTCACCATAAGCCGCCACTCCAACGCAGCGGCCCTGCGCCAGCCCAGCTGGCACGGGCCAGGCGATGCAGCCGGCAACCCGCGTTCATTGCGTCAAACAGATTTCCAGAACCTCACCACTTCATCATTTCATTATTTAAGAACGTTTAAGACAAACCAAGAAATTAAGAAACCAATCAAGAATTTCTTATTAATAGAAGCAAAATTTAAGACACCCACCTCATCCCGCATTTATTTTAAAAATCGGCACATCGTCCGCTTATGCACTCGCTCCATTTCGTCCCGGTCCATCCGATCAGCGCCGAACATCCATGCGGCGTCGATCTGGAATACGACTTCGCGTTCATCGCGTTGCAGCAGGCCGCCATGCATGGTCGCGAGCAGCAGTTCGGCGACACGTTGATTCCCGCCGTCGCGCCGGATTGGCGGCAGGTGGCGGCATCGGCGATCGAATTGCTGGGCCGGACGATGGATCTGCGCCTCTTCGCGTTACTCACGCGTGCCTGGACGGAGCTGAGCGGCCTCGAAGGCTACGCTCGTGGCCTGACCGTGACGGCGGACGCGCTCGACCAGCATTGGGAGCACATTCATCCGCAGCTACACGTGGCCGGCGACTTCGATCCGCTGCCGAGGCTCAACGCATTGGCGGCCCTCACCGATCGCGAAGGCGCCGGTCGCGCGGCACGCGGCGCCACCTTGCTGCATTGGCGACTCGGCGAACTGTCATTGCGCGATGCGGCCGCGATCCTGGAAGGCGGACTGCCTTCGGCGGCGAATCTCGATATGTCGTCGGGCGCCGCGCTTCAGACGGAATTGCAAACGGCGCTGAGCGGCGCGCACGATGCGCTCGCCTTCGTCAGTCAGGCGCTCGACGCGCTCGATCGCATCGCACGCGGGATCTCCGCGCATCTGAACGGCACATGGGTACCGGACGCGGATTGCGTCGAGCATCCGTTGCGGCTGGTGCTGCAAAGCGCAGCCCGGTTCGCGTGGACAAACAAAGCTGAGACGGACCTGCCGCAGCCCCCGGCATCGATCACGTTGGCGGGAGCGCAAACGCGGTTGTCGCCCACGTCGCCCACATCGCCATTGGCGGCCGCATCCGCGAGCCACGCAGCGGGCCACGGCACCAACCTGCCTACCGCCGCCAACGGCAACGACAACGCCAACGGCAACGGCAACGGACTCGCATCCCTCATCCACACCCGCGACGACATCCTGCGCGCGCTCGACGATATCTGCCGCTATCTGGACCACGCCGAGCCCGGTCACCCCGCGCCGCTATTGCTGCGCCGCGCGCAGCGTCTGATGCACATGAATTTCCACGACCTCGTACGCGACATGGCGCCTGCCGGTTTGCCGCAACTGGAGGCGCTCGCGGGCGAACCGCATCGGCCGTCCAACTTACACGGGGCAAGGCCAGGCGCCCCGGACCAATAACCGGATAACCGAAAACCGGGCAGCGAACCGCCAAGGCACATAGCGGCACACAGCGGCACATAGCGACACACAGCGCCACGCACCGCGAAGCCATCCGCCGAACGCCAGCGCGCCGCCACGCCCCAACCCGCCCCAATTCCGCCGTCACCCACAGGAAGCGCAAACCGACATGAGTCAATCGAACGCATCGAGAGCCAAAGCCACCGGACAGAAATTCATCGCGCGAAACCGGGCGCCGCGCGTGCAGATCGAGTACGACGTCGAAGTCTACGGCAGCGAACGCAAGGTCGAGATTCCGTTCGTGATGGGCGTCATTGCCGATCTCGCCGGTCAGTCCACGCGTGCGCTTCCCGACCTCGAAGAACGCAAATTCATGGAGATCGACGTCGACAATTTCGACGACCGGCTCAAGTCGATCCAGCCTCGCGTGGCGCTCCAGGTATCGAACGCGATCGCGGGCGAAGGGATGCTGGCCGTCGAACTCCGGTTCGAACGCATGGAGGATTTCTCGCCCGCCAGCATCGCGCGTCAGGTGCCCGCGCTCAATCAATTGCTCCAGGCGCGCGCGCAGTTGTCGAACCTGCTGTCCTACATGGACGGCAAGAGCGGCGCCGAGGCGCTGCTCACCAACGCCCTCAAAAACCCCGCGTTGCTGCAAGCGCTGTCCGCCCCCGAGGCCGCCACGCCCGAGCTCGACTAACCACCGCCCGCGCCCGACACCATGAACCACGCCCACTCCCTCGCCGATCGCGCGATCGGCCCAACGCCGACGCTCGAACCCATGGCAGCCGACCAGTTCACCACCGCGCTGATGCGGGAATTCAATCCGCGCACCGAGCAAACCCACCAGGCGATCGAGCGCGCGGTCAAAACGCTCGCGCTGCAAGCGCTGGAAAACGCGGTCGCCCTGTCCGACGACGCCTACCAGACCATTCAGACCGTGATCGCGGAAATCGACCGCAAGCTGTCGGAGCAGATCAACACGATCATCCATCACGCGGATTTTCAGCAGCTCGAATCGGCGTGGCGCGGCTTGCATTACCTGGTCAATCACAGCGAAACCGACGAACTGCTGAAGATTCGCTGCATGCCGATCGGCAAGACGGAACTGAGCCGCATGCTGAAACGGCACAAAGGTGTCGCGTGGGACCAGAGCCCGCTGTTCAAGAAAGTCTACGAGGAGGAATACGGCCAGTTCGGCGGCGAACCGCTCGGCTGCCTCGTCGGCGATTACTACTTCGACCACAGTCCACCCGACGTCGAAACGCTCGGCGAGATCGCCAGGATTGCCGCGGCCGCGCATTGCCCGTTCATCACGGGGGCGTCGCCCGCGGTCATGCAGATGAACTCGTGGCAGGAGCTGTCGAATCCGCGCGACCTCGGCAAGATCTTCCAGAACAGCGAGTACGCCGCATGGCGGCATCTGCGCGAATCGGACGACTCGCGCTATCTCGGCCTGACCATGCCACGCTTTCTCGCGCGTCTGCCGTACGGCGCCCGCAACAATCCGGTCGATGCGTTCGACTTCGAGGAAGACACGGACGGCGCCAACCACGAGCGCTACGCGTGGATCAACTCCGCGTATGCGATGGCGGTCAACATCAACCGTTCGTTCAAGCACTACGGCTGGTGCACGTCGATTCGCGGCGTCGAATCCGGCGGCACGGTGCAGGACCTGCCCACCCACACGTTCCCGACCGACGACGGCGGCGTCGACATCAAATGTCCGACCGAGATCGCGATCAGCGACCGGCGCGAGGCGGAACTCGCGCGCAGCGGCTTCATGCCGTTCGTGCATCGCAAGAACGCGAACTGCGCGACGTTCATCGGCGCGCAGTCGTTGCAGCGTCCCGCCGAGTATCACGATGCCGTCGCCACCGAGAACGCCCGGCTCGCCGCGCGCCTGCCCTACCTGTTCGCCTGCTGCCGCTTTGCGCATTACCTCAAGTGCATCGTGCGCGACAAGGTCGGCTCGTTTCAGGAGCGCGGCGACATGGAGCGCTGGCTGAACGACTGGATCATGAATTACGTCGACGGCGACCCGGTCAACTCGTCGCAGGACACCAAGGCGAGAAAACCGCTCGCCGCCGCGCATGTCGTGATCGAGGACGTGGAAGACAACCCCGGTTACTACAGCGCGAAATTTTTCCTGCGCCCGCACTACCAGCTGGAAGGTCTCACGGTCTCGCTGCGGCTGGTGTCGAAACTGCCGGCGCTGAAGCACGGCACATAGACCGAGGTTGCCGCATCGGTCACATGGACGCGGCGGCACCAGGCATCACGAATTGCATTAACGACCCTCGAATCACGAACCAGGAGCGAATCAATGTCAGTCGATATGTACATGCGGGTAGACGGCGTCACGGGCGAATCGAAAGACGCCAATCACAAGGGATGGCTCGACATCCAGTCGTACTCATGGGGCGCGGCGCAGCCCGGCAACATGGCGACGGGAAGCGGCGGCGGCATCGGCAAGGTGAGCTTCAACGATCTGCAGGTCGAGACCTACATGGACAAAGCCGCGCCGGCCATTCTCAAGTACTGCGCGAACGGCCGCCACCTGCCGCAGGTCGAGATTTCCGTGTGCAAGGCGGGCGGCTCGCAGATCGAGTATCTGCGCATCACCTTGTCCGAGGTGCTCGTCACGTCCGTACAGCAGGGCGCGGCGAAATCGTCCGAAGCCGTGAAAGTGACCTATCTGTTCCAGGCCGCCAAGGTGAAAAAGCAGTACTGGGAGCAGACCGATCAGGGCAATCGCGGCGGCGAAAGCGTGCTGGCGTGGGACATCAAGGAAAACCGCGAGGTTTAACAAGCCCTTCCCTTTCCCGGCGAGCGGCAAGGTCGCGCGTAGGCGACGACCCGCGCCGCTCATCCGTCAACGAGCGTATCCGTGACCGACGATTCACTTCCCCTCGCTGCATGGCGCGACGCCAGGCCTTCGCACCGCGAATCGCGCTTCGCCGTTCAACCGTTGCTGCTGGACCGCCTGACCACGCGTCGCACGCCGATGGTTCGTGCGTCGGCAACGGATGCGCCGCGCGCCCTGTTGCGCGAATCGATCCTGCGAGACCTCGCGTGGCTGATGAACAGCACGCGCCTCGAAGCCTCTGTGAATCTCGACGCCTATCCGCACGTGCAGCGCTCCGTGGTGAATTTCGGCATCGACTCACTGGCGGGCTGCGGCGCAACCGTCAACGGCGGGGCCTGCATCGAAAATGCACTGCGCGAAGCCATCGCACGCTTCGAGCCGCGCATTCTGGCCGACAGCATCGAGGTCCGCTGCCTCACCGAAACCGAAGTTGCGCCGCACACGCGCCGGCCACGCACCGGCCTGCTGGAACTGGAAATCAGCGGGCTATGGTGGTCGGGCGATACGCCACAGTCATTCCTGCTGCGCACGGACATCGACATCGAAAATCGCCGCATCACGCTGCGCTCGCCGGGGCTCACGTAATGGACGCGCGTCTGCTTGACTACTACAACCGTGAACTCGCGTATCTGCGCGAACTCGGCGCCGAATTCGCCGACGCGTTTCCGCATGCTGCCGGTCAACTCGGCATGCACGGCACGCGCGTGCCGGACCCTTATGTCGAGCGGCTTCTGGAAGGTTTCAGTTTTCTGAGCGCGCGCATCCAGTTAAAAATGGATGCCGAATTTCCGCGCTTCTCGCAGCGCTTGCTCGATGTGGTGTACCCGAACTACCTCGCGCCGTTGCCGTCGATGGCGATCGTCGGCGTGCAGCCGAATCTGCGCGAGGGCAACCTGCAGGACGGCTACACGCTGCCCGCCGGCACGCCCCTGCGCGCGCATCTCGCACAAGGCGAGCAAACGGCCTGCGAATTCCGCACCGCACACGCGCTGACGCTGTGGCCGCTGCGCATCGCGAGCGTGGAACTGAGCGGCGCGCCGGCGGGTGTGCCGCTATTGTCGCGAGTCGGGACGCCAGGCGACGTGCGCGCCGCGCTACACATCCGTCTCGACGTGTGCGGCGCGGCGACGCTCAATCAGCTACCGCTGGACGACCTCCACTTTTTTCTGAGCGGCGCGGAGCACCAGGCGTCGCATCTGCTCGAACTCGTGCTGGCGCACAGCATCGGCGTGGTGTGTCATGACGGTTCGCTGAACGGGCGCGGCGGCTCGCTGCTCGACGCCGACGCGATCCGTCACGAAGGCTTCGACGCCGCGCAAGCACTGCTGCCCTACGGCACGCGATCGTTCAACGGTTACCGGCTGCTGCACGAGTACTTCGCGTTCCCGGCGCGCTTTCTGTTTTTCAGCATCCGTCATCTGCGCGCCGCGCTGCGGAAGATCGAAGGCAACGCGTTTTCGCTAACCATCCTGTTCGACCGAAGCGCGCCGGATCTCGAGCGGGCGGTCGACATCCGCAGTCTCGCGCTGTTCTGCACGCCGGCCATCAATCTGTTTCCGAAGCGGACCGATCGCATCGCGATATCGATGCAGCGCCACGAACATCATGTGGTCGTCGACCGCACGAAGCCGCTCGATTACGAGATCCACACCGTCGAAAACGTGACGGGACATTCGCAGTCCGCCGGCGGCCATCACGAATTCCGGCCGCTCTACCGCACGTTTTCCGGTGAGGCTCCCAACGGCCACGGCCGCTATTTCTCCGTGCGCCGCGAACCGCGTGTTCTGGGCGCCACGCATCGGCGCGGCAATGCGCCAGGCGCGTATGGCGGCAGCGAGGTATTCGTGTCGCTGGTCGATCAGCACGACGCGCCCTTTGCCGACGACCTGCGCCATCTTTCAGTCACGGCGCTCTGCACGAATCGCGACCTGGCCGCGCTGATCCCCGTCGACGGCGCCAGCGACTTCAGCCTGCGCATTTCCGCGCCGGTCAGCGCGATCAAGGTCTTGCTCGGGCCCACCGCGCCGCGCCCGGCGCTGGCCGATCGCGACATCACGTGGCGGCTGATCAGCCACCTCGGCCTGAACTATCAGACGCTCACCGATCTTGACGGCGACGCGGGTGCGCAAGCGCTGCGCGAACTGCTCGAACTGTATGCCGGCGCCGCGCACGCGGACGTCACGCCGCAAATTCAAGGTCTGCGCAGCGTGCAGATTCAACCGGTGCACCGCCAGTTGCCGCAACCTGGTCCGCTGATGTTCGGCCGTGGCGTCGCGATCTCGCTGCTGCTCGACGAGCTGGCCTTCGCGGGCGCGAGTCCTTATCTGTTCGGCGCGGTGCTGGAGCAGTTCTTTGCCCGTCATGTGTCGCTGAACAGCTTCAGCGAAGTCGTGCTCGCGAGTCTCCAGCGCGGCGAGATTGTCCGGTGGATGCCGCGCATCGGCGGCCGCCCGATCGCATGACCCGCGCCGCCCTTCCACCGCTGCAGCGCTTCTGGCAGCAAGTCGCCGACGCGCCCTACGCGTACGACCTGTTTGCGCTGCTGCGTTGGCTCGACGCCCGCGCGGGGAGGCCGGCGCGGCTCGGCCACGCCGCGCATCCGGGCGATGAACCTTTGCGCATCGGCCAGCAGCCGTCGCTCGCGTTTGCGCCCGCGACGCTGGCAGAGGCCACGCTACCATCGGACGACAACGCGCCGCCCCGCGTGTCGATTTACAGCTTCGGATTGTTCGGCCCGAACGGACCGCTGCCGCTTCATCTGACCGAGTACGCGCGCGAGCGCGCCCGCAATCACGACGACCACGCGCTGACCGCGTTCGCCGACGTGTTCCATCATCGTTCGACGCTGCTGTTCTATCGCGCGTGGGCCGACGCGCAACCCACCGTGAGTCTCGACCGGGGCGAAGGCGCGCGCTTCGATGCCTACATCGCCAGCCTGATTCATCTCGGTTTGCCATCGCAGATGCACGACCGTGCATTGCCCGCGCACGCGACCCGCTTCATGGCCGGCCATCTCGTGCGGCAGACGCGCAATCCCGAGGGGCTGCGGCAGATGCTGCAAACGTATCTCGGCGTGCCGGTGGAGATCGTCGAGTTCGTCCCGCACTGGATACCGGTCGATGCCCGGCGGCGCACCCGTTTGCGCGCGCATGCGCCAACACCCACGCTCGGCGGCGGCGCACTGCTCGGCGTCGCGGTGCGTGATGTGCAATCGAAATTCGAGCTGCGGCTCGGTCCGTTGTCGCGGGCGCAATTTCAGACGTTGCTGCCGCATACGTCGCGTGCGCGAGAAATCGTGCAGTGGGTACGGTTGTACGCCGGCGTCGAATGGGCGTGGGATCTGCGTCTGGTACTTGCCGCCGGTCAGGTGAGCGGCATGGCGCTCGGCGCGCCAGCATCGTTCAGCAACGCCCAACCGCTCGGCTGGGGGAGTTGGCTCGGCACCCGCATGAGCGACGAGCACGCCGGCGACTTCGTCTATCCGCCCGAACGGTACGAACCCAAGCGCGTCGCCCGTCCAAACCCACCGCCGGCAACGGCAACGGCTTCGTCATCTCGCGCGGACACACCACGCACCGGAACCTCGCCATGAACCATCTGATCACCGCCCGCACGCCGCTGGCCCCGGAACTGCTCGCGTTCCGCTCGCTCAACGGTACCGAAGCGCTGTCGTCGCTGTACGAGTTCGAGGTGGAACTGGTGAGCCCGTCGGCGTCGCTCGATATGAATGCATTGCTCGGCAAACCGCTCACGCTGGACATCGTCACGAGTTCGGGAGCGTTGCGCCACCTCGGCGGGCAGATCGCACGATGCGTGTTCAGCGGACGCGAAACCGGCACGGTGCGCAGTTACGTGTACACGGTCACGCTGCGTCCATGGCTCTGGTATCTGACGCAGAACATCGACTGCCGCATCTTCCAGCAATCGACCGCGGTGGACATGCTGCGTCAGGTGTTCGGCGCATACGGCTTCCAGGTCGAGGAGCGGCTGCTCGCCACATACAGGCGCTGGGATTACTGCGTGCAATACCAGGAGAGCGATTTCGCGTTCGTCAGCCGCCTGATGGAACAGGAAGGCCTCTACTACTTCTTCCGTCACGAAGCCGATCAGCAAGTCCTCGTGCTGGCCGACGACATCGGCCAGCACGACGCGCTCCCCGGCCACCCGACGCTCCCCTGGCTCGCCGCCGACCGCCTCGCGTTGCCGGCCGAAGACGGCATCGACGCATGGCATCCCGCGGTCGAACTGCGCCCCGGCGCCTATGCCGTCGACGATTACGACTTCCGCAAGCCACAAGCCGATCTATCGCAGGTGCGCGCCAATCCGTTGAACGATACGCATGGCGGATACGGCCGCTACCAGTGGCTCGGCGGCTATACCGAAGCAGATCAGGGCGAGCATTACGCCCGCGTACGTCTGGAAGCGGACCAGGCCACGCACGCGCGTGCTCGCGCGCACACGCGTCTGCGCGCGCTCGCGCCGGGCTATCTGTTCACGCTGCGGGATTGTCCGCGGCTAGTGGAGAACCGCACGTACCTGGTCGTCGGCGTGACGTATCGATTGCAGGAAGGCGGCTATGCGACCGGCAGCAGCGCCGCGCGCTACGAATTCGATTTCGTCGCGCAGCCGGCGTCGTTACCGTATCGCGCGTCCATCGTCACGCCGGTGCCGAAGGCCACCGGACCGCATACGGCCGTCGTCGTCGGGCCGGCAGGGCAGGAACTGTGGACCGACTCCCATGGCCGCGTGAAGTTGCAGTTTCGCTGGGACCGCTACGGCAAGCGCGACGAAAACAGTTCGTGCTGGGTACGCGTGTCGAGTGCATGGGCTGGCGCCCAGTTCGGCGGGATTCACGTGCCGCGCATCGGGCAGGAGGTCGTGGTCGATTTCCTGAACGGCGAACTCGACCGCCCGATTGTCACTGGCCGTCTATACAACGCCGATCAGATGCCGCCGTTCAGTCTGCCCGAAGCCGCCACCCAAAGCGGCTTCGTCACGCGCACGCCCGGCGGCACGACGGCGAACGCCAACATGCTGCAGTTCGAGGACAAGCGCGGCGCCGAACGCCTGAGCCTGCATGCGGAGCGCGACTATGCGCTGTCGGTGGAGAAGGACGCGTCGCACGACGTGGGCGGCAATAAAACCGAAACCGTCGCGAAGAATACGTCGACCACCGTCGGCGGCGACAAAACCACCGCAGTCTCGCAGAACACCTCGACCACGGTCGGCGGCGACTCGTCCGTGTCGGTTCGCGGCGATGCGACATCCATCACGCTCGGCACCGCGCGCAGTTACACCGCTCACCAGATCAGCGTGGTCGGCACCAGCATCGGCTTCGTCGGATCGAGCGTGAGCACGACCGGCTCGGCGGTGTCCACGGTCGGATCGTGGATCGGCAATACCGCTTCCAGCATCACGACGACGGGTAGCTCGGTGTCCGCGACAGGCTCGTCGATCAGCAACACCGGGTCGAGCATCAGTTCGGTCGGCAGTTCGATTTCGTCGACGGGATCGTCGATCACCAATACCGGATCGAGCGTCAGCAGAACTGGCGTGTCGCTCAATCACGTCGGCCTGTCGATCACGTTCTGATACCCGCCACGCTCTGGATCGATCGTATGAAAATCATCAAACCCACATCGCTCGGCATCCTGACCCGGACTTACCGCTGGCGCGGTCGCGAACACCTCGGCATCGCGGTTCCCGTCATGGCGACGCTCGGCGCAACGCCGCAGCTCGCCGGCGAGTCGGCGCTGTGGAATACGGTTGGCGAGGAACTGGCCGGCTACGCGCTCGACGCGGCGTTACCGAAGCCGCACGCCGAGTTTCTGATGTCCGCGAACGCGTACGGCCGGTATTGCGATGAGAAGAACGCATGCGAGGTCGGCATTCGTTTCGCGGGCGTGGAGAAGCGCTTGCGGGTATCAGGCGCGCGCGAGTGGCGCGGCGATTCGGTCACGCCGGCAACGCCGTTCGATTGCCTGGCGATCGACTGGCGGCACGCCTATGGCGGCGAGGGATTTGCGGACAATCCGCAGGGCCGTGGCTTCGACTGCCGGTCTGGCTCAGGCGCCGGCTCCAGCGACGCAGGTGGCGCTCCGAACCGTGCACACCGGTCGCTGCCCAATATCGAATATCCGGCGGACCTCCTCACCACGCGCGGACAAACCATCGCACCGGCCGCCTTGACGCCTGTCGAAGCGAGCCGCCCGCAACGCCGCGCGCTGTACGGCGAACTGGACCGGATCTGGCAGGAGCAGGATTGTCCCGGCTTTCCACGCACGCTCGACCCGCGCTACTTCAATGTCGCGCCGCTCGATCAGCAATTGCCCACGCACGATTCGTTGCCTGACGGCGCGACTTACGAGATCACGCGCTTGCATCCCGAACGTGAAACGATCGTCGGCGTGTTGCCGGCGCTGCGCGTGCGCGCGTTCGTTCAGCGGCGCGGCGCACGCGCGCTGAACGAACTGGCAATGCGTCCGACGACTGCATGGTTCATCCCGCATCGCGAGCGCGTCGTGATGATTTTTCACGGCGCCGCTGAAATCGACGAGTTCGACGCGAGCGATGTCGAGTGCTTGATGATTGCCGCCGAGCGCGTCGCAGTGGCGCGGTCGCCCGCTCACTACCAGCAGGTTTTCGATCTACGGATGGAACCGCGCTACGGCGCGCTCCACGCTTTGCGCGACGGCGATCTGATGCCGGAGTCGCTCGTCGCGCCGATACGTAACGAAGCCGATGCGGGCGACGATCCAACGCAGGGTAAGTGGCAAAGAAACGTGCAGCGGCGCGCTAGCCGGCTATCCGACAAGGCGCACGATGCGATGACCATGGCGGGTATTGCTCACGCAACGAGTGCAACCCGTACAGCGGCCGCGCGCACCACAGGCGGCGTAACCGCGATATCGAACGTAATCGGCAAATCCTCCGCCTCGCCCCAAGCCCCAAAACTCGAGGGACTCGCGGACTTCGTGCGGCAGCAGGAACAGCTAGCCGCCGACCATCGCGCCCGGCTCGACAACATCCGGCAGCGCATCGAACGCGACTACGCGTTGCACTGCCCGCCCGCGCCGCCACGGTGCGGACCGCCGGCATGCCGCGCGGCAGTGGAAATGAAAGCGCCGCCGATGCATCTCGAAGGCACACCCGGCCTGCCATTCGACCCATCCACATTCAACGCGATGACGCGCGACGCCGACATCAAACTCCGCGAAACCTACCGGCAAACCGCGCATCATCAAGACGCCGCGCCGCGCGTCACCGCGAACACGGCGGCGGCTCAAGCGATCCGCGCACGTGTCGTCGCGCTGCACGCCGGCGGCGCATCGATGGCGGGCCTCGATCTGACCGGCGCCGATCTCAGCGGCCTCTCCCTACGCGGCGCGCAACTGAACGGCGCGCTGCTCGAAAACGCCGACCTGAGCGACGTCGACCTCAGCGGCGCCACGCTGGTCGACGCACTGCTCGCACGCGCCGACCTCACGCGAACGAGACTGCGCGGCGCCAATCTGAGCCGCGCCAATCTCTCGCTCGCGCAGTGCCACGACACCGACTTCAGCGACGCGACACTCGACGGCGCGCTGTTCGATCAAACCCATTTCACGCGCTGCACGCTGCGCCACGCATCGATAGAACGCGCACAGTTCCGGCAGTGCAGTTGGCGCACCGTCGATTTCAGCGAGGCGACGCTCAGCGATCTGGTGTTTATCGAACAGACCTTTCAGCAGGTCGATTTCAGTCGCGCGCGAATCCGCAAACTCGCGTGGGTGCAATGCACCGCCGGGCAAGTCAGCTTTTTCGAGGCCGATATTCACGGCTTCGGCTGCATCGAGACCGTGGCGGCCGGCATCCGCTTCGATCGCGCGACGGTGCGCCAGGCCTGCTTCGTCAAAAACACCGTGCTCGACCACGCCGACTTCTCGCACGCGACGCTCAGTGAAGTGAATCTGCGGCATGCCCAGGCCATCGCCGCGAACTTCAGCCACGCCCGTATCAGCCAGTGCGACTTCTCCGACGCCGACCTGCGCGACGCCGATCTGCAATGCGCGCGCATCGACAACGGTCATCTGGTGCGCACCGATTTGAGCGGCGCCACGCTCGCGTATGCCGATCTGATCGGTAGCTATCTACGGCGTGCCGATCTGCGCGGCGCCAACCTGAACCACGCGAATCTGTTCCGCGCCAATCTCGCGCAAGCACGGCTGGATGACGAAGCACCCGACGGCAAACGCACGCAGTTCAACGGCGCCTATCTGGAACAAGCCGTGTTCCACCCGTTGGCGAGCCGGCCATGAGCCTGACGCACGACCAGCTTCGGCAGACGATCCAAGACGGCGACGCTATCGACAATCAAACCGTCGGACCGCTCGACCTGACGCATGGCGACCTGTCGGGCGGCCTTTTCGCGAACGTCACGTTCGACGGTACGCGGCTCGCGCACGCGCGGATGAACGAATGCGTGTTCAACGATTGTGTGTTCAACGGCGTCGACCTGTCCCACGCCGATCTGTCGAAGAGCGTCTTCGTCAACGGCGAATGGACTCGGACGACCCTTGCACACAGCACGCTCGACGATTGCCGTTTCACCGGTACGCGGGCAACCAGCACGCCATTCACGAACGCCCACGCGGCGCGTGTCGCCTTTCTCGAATGCGACCTGAGCGACTGCCGGTTCGACGCGGCGCAGCTCGAACGCGCGTGCTTCGATCGCACGTCGATGAAAGGTGCCGACTGGTCCGACGCCGTGGTTAGCCAAACCCTTTTCTACCGCCTCGATTTACGCGACGTGCGATTCACGCAAAGCCGCTTCGACCGTGCGATCTTCAGCGAGTCGAACATGGCCGCGCAAGTGTTTCGCGGCCACCGCTTCGAGCGATGCCAGTTCATCCGCACCGATCTACGCGGCGCGGACTTCACGTCCGCGCAACTGCCGTACTGCAATTTCCAGGGCGCCGAACTCGGCCATGCGGTGCTGGACGACGCGTACGCGCCTTTCGCCAACTTCTACGCGGCACACGCGAAACACGCGCGATGGCGTGGCGCGCGCTTGCCGAACAGCATCTGGGTCGAGGCTCACGTGGAGCACGGCGACTTTAGCCACGCGGATTTATCCGGCGCCGTGTTTCAGCGTACCGAGGCGAGCGCTGCGCGCTTCACGGGTGCGCATCTCGACGGCACGGATTTTTCGGCGGCGCGGCTGGATCACGCCGATTTCAACGACGCGCGCTTCGAGCGCACCCGCTTCGACGGTGCGCATTTTCACGCGGACGACACACGCGCATCGAGCGCCTGGCATGACCAGCCCGGCATCGCCAGGCCCGACGACGCGGCCGATGCGGCCCGCGCCTGGTCCGCACGCCGCGACGAGCGTCTGTCGTCCGCTCGTCCGCTTCCATCCCGGATTGATCGCCCATGACATCGACCTCGACCGTCGCCGAATTGAGAACCTTACCGTCCTCCCTGTCACCCGCGCCCGCGGCCGACACCGCAGGCACCGTGCTCGCGTTGCTGCATGACGGCTTATTGCTGGTGGACTGCGCCGATGCGCGACTGCCGTGCCGGCGCGCGTTCAGTTGCCTGATCGCGCCCGAGATCGGCGATCGCGTCGTGGTGAGCCATGCGGAACCGCAACGGCCTCATGTGATCGCGATTCTCGACCGGCCTCACCCACACGCCGCGCGGATTCACATCGACGGCGATCTCCTGATCGAATCGTCGAACGACGTCCGCATCCGCGCGACGCACGCCGTGCATTTGCAGGCGGACGACGCCGCCCTCGTCGCGCGGAAAACGTCGCTGCATTGCACCGAGTTCGAAGGTTACGCCGGCTCGCTGCGCGTGATCGGCAAGACGCTGGAGAGCGTGTTCGAGCGCGTCGTGCAGATCGCCAAAGCCAGTTTCCGCAGCGTCGAGAGCCTCGATCATCACCGTTGCGCGCAGCTCGACTACGCCGCATCGGAAAGCGTGCGTCTGCATGGCAAGCACACGCTACTCACCGCCGAGCGCCTCGCCAAGCTCGACGCTCAACAAATCCACCTCGGTTAGGACACTGCGCATGGTCATGGTCAATTCGAGCGCCGCCGGCGCGAACGACGCCGTCAGCGTCAACAAAACCCCACCGGTCGGCGTGCCGGTCGCCTACGACAACAACGCGCAACGCAGCCAGGCGATTCCGAACGTGAGCAACATCCTCGTGGCCTGCGCGCCCGCGCACAACCTCGCGACGCTCATTCCGGTCACGACCGGCGACGCGCCCGGCACGATGGGCGGCGTCAGTTCCGGCACCGTCTGCGCCAGCTCGCGCAATATCAACGGCGCCAACACGGTGCTGCTGCACGGCATGCCCACCACGCGGATGACCGACCCCACGCAGCAGAACGCGACCAATGCGATCGGTACCGGCACGTCGCCCAGCCAGACGCATATTCTCAATCTCGCCGGATGAGGCTCGCATGAATCACTCGCCATCGCCCATGCGACCCACGCGGCCCACGCGGCCCACGGCGGCCGCGCTCAGGACGGCGCTCGTGCTTGTCCCGTTGTCCGCGGCCCTGCTGATCCTGTTGACGTTGTCCGTGCTGATGATGGGCTGCGCCACGCCTCAGCAAACCTCGGCCGCGCCGTTCACGGTTTCGCTCGACGTCAGCCCAGCCGTGAACCCCGACGGCCACGGACGGCCCGCGCCGATTCTCGTCGGCCTCTACGACCTGAAGTCGAGCGCCGCTTTTTCGGCCAGCGGCTTCGCGCCGCTGCAGGATCGCGCGAAAGCGACCTTGGGCGACGACCTCGTCGCGTTGGATCAAATGATCCTGAGGCCCGGCGAGCAACGGACGATCGAACGGCTGGGCAATTCGCAGACGCGCTCGCTCGGCATCGTCGCCGGTTATCGCGAGTTGAACCAAAGCGTCTGGCGCGCGGTTGTCGCGGTACCTGCCGGAGACGACCCTGGCTTCTTTTCTTTCTGGCCGTTCGAGCCACAACCGCTCGTCGTGCACGCGACTATCGGCGACAGCGGAATCGTCGTCCGAATCTTGAACCGGGACGCTCGATGAAGCACGCCGCCGCACCACAGGATTTGACGCAGGATTTGCCATCGCATGACTCGGGCGCGGCGCGCGCGCGGGTCGTCTGGTCCGAGGGCATGTACCTGCGCCCGCAGCATTTCCAGCAATTCGAGCGCTACATGGAGAGCTACGTGCAGTTGCGCTGCCGCGCGACGCAGCGTGCGTATTGGGGCTTCGTCAGCATCGCGATCGATCACGACGCGCTCGCGCTCGGCAAGGTCGCGCTGACTGCGGCGCAAGGCGTGTTTCCGGACGGCACACCCTTTCTGCTCACCGATCCCGACGACCTCCCCGCGCCGCTCGATATTCCCCTCGGCGCAACCGATCAGCTCGTGCTGCTCGCGTTCCCGGTCAAGCGTCCGGGCGGCGAGGAAACGATCTTCGATGAGGAGCGCGCCGATTCGCTCGCGCGCTACCGCGCCTACACGCGCGACATCGCGGACGGTAACGCGGTCGCGCTGGGACCGGCCAGCGTGCAGCTCGCCCGCGCTCGGCTGCGTCTGGTGCTGGCGTCCGGGCTGGGTGGCGCATGGCAGGCCCTCGGTGTGTTGCGCGTCGTCGAACGGCGCAGCGACAACCATCTGGTGCTCGACCCGCACTACATTCCGCCGATGCTGAGCGCCGGCCAGCATCCGCTGCTGGCCGGCTACATCCGCGAATTGCACGGGCTGCTCGAACAACGCGGCGATGCGCTGGCGCAGCGGCTGTCGCGACCGGGGCGCGGCGGCGTCGCCGAAGTCGCGGATTTTCTGCTGCTTGCGCTCGTCAATCGCGCGCAGGCCGACACGTGGCACGAACACGAAACCGGCAACGTGCATCCCGAGGCGTTGTTTCAGCAATGGCTGAGGCTTGCGTTCGACCTCGCCACGTACACCACCGCCGAACGGCGGCCGACGGTGCGTCCACGTTACCGGCACGACGATCTGCAACACAGCTTCGCGCCGCTGATGACCGAGCTGCGTCGCGCGCTCTCGACCGTGCTGGAGCAGAACGCCGTCGCGATCGAGTTGCAGGAGCGCGCGCATCGCGTCTGGGTCGCGCGGATTCCGAGTCCCGACCTGCTGCACAGCGCCGGCTTCGTGCTCGCGGTGCATGCCGATCTGCCCGCCGAGACCGTGCGCACGCGTTTTCCCGCGCAGGTCAAGATCGGGCCCGCCGAGCGGCTCGCCGATCTCGTCAATCTGCATCTACCGGGCATCGCGTTGCGCATGTTGCCGGTCGCGCCGCGGCAGATTCCTTATCACGCGGGCTATCACTACTTCGAACTGGATCGCGGCGCCGAGCTATGGAAGCAGCTCGACAAATCGAGCGGGCTGGCCTTGCACGTGGCGGGAGAACTGCCGGGGCTGGCGATGGCGTGCTGGGCGATTCGTGGTTGACCGGCGCGAGGTGGATACGCAATGCGCGTGCGCAGGAGGTGATGTGGGAGGCAAGCGATCATGAACGGTTTTTCTGCCGATGCAGCCGGATTCGCGGCTCGGCGTGGCGGCGCACCGAATGAGCGGAATTCGGTGGCGGGCGCCGGACTTCCGGAGGCGCCTGGCACAGTGGGCCAAGCGGCCCCAGCGGATTCGACGCGGCACGGGTCGAGCGAGCGCGGCAACGCGCTGCTCGCCGCCGCCAATCCGCTGCTCGATCTGCTCGTGCCGATCCGCACCCGTGTCGATCTCGCGCCGCAGCGTGTGCGCGCGTTTCTGATCGATCAACTCAGGACGTTTCAGGCGCGCGCGCGACAGGCCGCCGTTCCGGTCGAAACGATCGTCGCCGCGCGCTATTGCCTGTGCACCGCGCTCGACGAAGCCGCCGCGCTCGCCCCATGGGGCGGCGGCGGCGCATGGTCGACCCAAAGTCTGCTCGTCGCGTTTCACAAGGAAACGTGGGGCGGCGAGAAATTCTTCCAGTTGCTGGCGCGCGTGTCGGCGAATTCGCACGAGCATCGCGATCTGATCGAACTGCAGTACTTCTGCCTGATGCTCGGTTTTCAGGGACGCTATCGCGTGATCGAAAACGGCGCCGCGCAACGCGACACGCTAATGCGTCGATTGCACAAGCTGTTGCATGAAAACGGCGGCGGCTACGCGCAGCCCTTGTCGCCCGCGTGGCGCGCGGCGGATCGCGCGCCGCTGCGTCGACTGCGGCGCGGCTTGCCGTTGTGGACGTGGCTGTTGATCGGCGGCCTCGGCGGCGGCGCGAGTTTCGGCGCGTTGCTTCTGGCGACCAACGCGCATGCCGGGCGGATCGCGGTTGCGATCGAGACGCTGCGTCTTCCTGAACTCGATAAGCCGGCGGCTGCCATTACGCCGGCGCCGGCAACGCTGCTGCGGCAATCGCTCGGCGCGCAATTGCGGGACGGCACGCTGATCCTGCGCGACGAAGCGGACCGCAGCGTCATCGCGATGCGCGGCGACGGCCTGTTCGACTCCGGTTCGGCCGGCGTGAATCCGGCCTATCTGCCAGTGCTCGCGCATCTCGCCGTCGTGCTAAGCCGGCTGGACGGCGACATCGTGATCACCGGCCATACGGACGATCAGCCGATCCGCGACCGGCGCTTCGCGTCGAATCTCGCGCTTTCGCAAGCGCGTGCCGTCGCGGTGAGACAGGGTTTGCTGGCGGCTGGACTCGATGCCGGGCGAAACATCGCGGTGGCCGGACGCGGCGACTCGCAGCCGGTTGCCGACAATCGAAGCGCCGATGGCCGCTCGCAGAACCGGCGCGTGGAGATCGCGGTGTTTTCGTCGAACCCGGGCCAATCCGGCGTTTCACAGGCGGCCGCGCAATGACGTTTCTGATACGAGCGATCGGGCGAGTGACGTCCCGCGGGTGGTGGCGCTGCATCGGCGTCGTGCTGTGCATGGCGCTGATCGTTGCGCTGATAGGGGTGGGTGGACC
This sequence comes from Paraburkholderia sp. D15, assembly GCF_029910215.1. Classification (NCBI taxonomy): domain Bacteria; kingdom Pseudomonadati; phylum Pseudomonadota; class Betaproteobacteria; order Burkholderiales; family Burkholderiaceae; genus Paraburkholderia; species Paraburkholderia sp. D15. The sequence continues at coordinate 3,933,589 of NZ_CP110395.1, forward strand.
GTTGCTGGCGCTGGGTTCGGTGCGTCCGCTGGAGAGCGTGCAAGCGCGCGGGTGGGTGATCGGGATGCTTCTCTTTCTTGGGTTTCTGCGACTGGTCTGGTGGTGGAGACGGCGCCGAGCGCGTGGCTTGCCGGCGGTCCGTGGCAGTCGCGCGCGCGACGCGACGTACGACGGCCTCGGTCACGACGACTCCGCGGTTGGTGCGCAGGATCGCACTGATCATGATGCCGCCGCAGTCGCCACAACTGCCGCAATTGACGAACTACGCGCCCGCTTTTTCGACGCATGCTCGCTGCTGCGGCGCGCGCGCTCGACGGGCAGCAGAGTCGCTGCATGGCTCGATGTCGTCACGGGGCAGTACGCGTATCGGCTGCCGTGGTATCTGGTAGTCGGCAACGCGGGATCGGGCAAGACGACGCTCATCGGTCGCGGTGGGCTCGAGTGGTCGATGGCCGAGCAAGTTGCGCGCGCTGCCGCCGGCCGCGTCGAACCGACCCGGCAATGCGAATGGTGGCTCGGCAACGATGCCGTGCTGATCGACACGCCCGGCCGTTATCTCGCCGCCGCCGATGCCTCCTCGCGGCTTCATGCCGAATGGCGCGAGCTGCTCGCGCTGTTGCGCAAACATCGTTCGCGGCAGCCGCTGAACGGCGTGCTGCTGACGGTCGCGATCGACGAATTGCTCGATCTCGATCCCGCCGCCCTGACCACCTACGCGACGCGTTTGCGCAAGCCGCTGCAAGCGATGCGTGACGTGCTCGGCATGCAGGTGCCGGTTTATCTGTGTTTTACGCGAATGGATCGTATCGGCGGATTCAGCGAGTATTTTTCGGCGCTCAATCGTGATGCCCGCGAGCAGGTTTGGGGGACCGCGTTTCCTTCTGATGAAGCGGGTGCGCAGCGCGATGCGGCCTCGCCGGGCAATGCGGTTGCCGTTGCGCTCGGTAATGCATTCGACGATGCGTTCGACGGTGCATTCGACGCGCTCGCGAAACGATTGAACGAAGGCCTGCGCGACGTTGTGATCGCCGATCCGGATCTGGACAGCCGCGCGCTCGCCTATATGTTCCCGCAGCAGTTCGCGAGCCTGCGCGATGTACTCGGCGGTTTCTGCTCGGCACTTTTTCAGACTTCGCGTCTGGAGGCCAATCTCTTTGCGCGCGGCGTGTATTTCACGAGCGCGGTTCAGGACGGGTTGACGGTCGATCGGGTGCTGGCGACGGTTGGGCGCGATCTGGGTGACGCGGTTTCCATTGCGGCGTTGACCTCGACCGTGTCTGCTGCGTCCACTGCGTCTGCCGCGTCCACTCGTTCCACACGCCGCGCGAGCCAGAGTTATTTCATCAAGCAGCTTCTGCGCGACGCGATCTTCGCCGATGCCGGTATTGCAGGCGCAAGCCGCGTGTCGTGGCGGCGACGGCTGTTCGCGCACACGGCGTTCGCGATATCCAGCGCTGCGCTGTTACTGACGCTGCTGACCGGCTGGGCAATCAGCTACGCCAACAATCGCGCGTATCTGGACGAAGTCGGCGCGCACGTCGTCGCGTTCGATCGAGATTCGCGCCAATCGATAGCGTCACCGCCAGATGCGCTGATGCCGCTGGTTCCGATGCTCGACGCACTTCGCGTTCTGCCGTATAGCGCGCGATTCGACACGGCCGCGCCGCCGCCACTGGGCTACGGACTCGGTCTGTATCCCGGCGCGAACATCGCCGCTGCAAGCGAAACCCTTTACCGTCGCGCGCTCGACGAAAAACTGCTGCCGCAGGCGGCCGCCCGTCTCGAACCGCTGCTGAGAACAGCCCCGCCCGACGACGACGAATATGCGTACGACGCGCTCAAGGCTTACCTGATGCTCCACGACGCCGCGCATTACGACGGCGGTTTTCTCGTCGCATGGCTGATGCTCGACGCGCAAAGGTCGTTGCCCGCCGACACGCCCGAGGTGCAACGCGCTCGTCTCGATGCGCACCTCAGCGCGCTGTTCGACGCACGTCCGCTTGCCTCGCCGTTCGCGCTGAATGCGGCGCTGGTGAGTCAGGTGCGCGAACGGCTCGCGCATGCGTCGCTTGCCCAGCGCATCTATCGGCAGATGCGCCGTGAACTGCTGCGCAGCGAACGCGGCGCGCCGATCAGCGTGGTCAGCGCGGGCGGCCCGCAAGCCGCGCTGGTGTTCCGGCGGACGAGCGGCAAGCCGCTTAGCGACGGCATTCCGAGTCTGTACACGTACCGCGGCTACTGGGACATGTTCGACAAGCGCGTCGCCGGCGCCACCGCGCAATTGCGTTCCGAGGAACCGTGGGTGCTGGGTATCGATGCCACAACGGCCGTCGATACCGCGCGTCTCGCGCTCGAAGTCAGGCGCGCGTATTTCTCCGACTACATCGACGTTTGGGATGCGTATCTCAACGACCTGTCGCTGGTGGACAGCACGTCGATCGCACAGAGTACGCGCATCGCCCGCACGCTGTCGGCGCCGGATTCGCCGCTCAGACAGTTTCTGCTCGCCGCCGCGCGGGAGACGCATTTGTCGCGCGCGGACACCGCCGACGGGCGCGCTGCCGCCGATGGGATGCGGCAGCAGCACAGCGGGGCGTTACGCCGTTCGCTGGCGGCGATGTTTGGCGGCGAAGCCGCGCGGGGTGCGTCCGGTGCTCGCGGTGTGCCGGGTGTGCCGGCTGAGTCCGTGGCGCCCGGCGCGCCCGGCGGATTCGACGCACCGCAAGCTGCGTTCGACACGCTGGACGCTCACCCCGAAGCCGTCGTCGATGAGCACTTCGCCTCACTGCGACGGCTCGTAACCTCCCCGGACGGTGCATCCGGCACAAGCCCCTTCGACGCTAACCTTCACGCGCTCGATACGCTGTACGGCTATCTAACCTCCGCGAGCGCCGCGCTCGACGGCGGCAATCCACCGCCATCCACCGATGTGTTCGACAAACTGCAAGCCGACGCCGGACGCCTGCCGACGCCCCTGCGCAACATGTTCGGTACGTTGTCGCGCAACGCTTCAGCGCAGGTCGGCGGCGCACTGCGTGCGAATCTCGCGCAGGACGCACAGGGTGGCATCGGCCGGCTTTGCCGTCACATGATCACCGGCCGCTATCCTTTCGTGCGCAACTCGACTCACGACGTCGCCCTCGACGATTTCTCGAAGCTGTTCGCCCCAGGCGGGCTGATGGACGACTTCTTCCAGAAACGTCTTACGTCGCAGATCGACGCCAGCGGCGCCCGCTGGCGCTTCAGACGCGATGCGAGCGGCGCCGCATCCGGCGACGCGCGCCTCGCGAGCGCATTTCAGAATGCCGACATCATCCGCACCGCATTCTTTCCGGCTAATACGACGACGCCCACGCTGCGGATCGAGTTCGTGCCGCTCGAACTCGATCCGGCCATCGCGCAGTACACGCTGGACGTCGACGGCCAGACGCTGCGCTATGCGCACGGTCCGCAGATTCCCGTGACGATGCAGTGGCCCAATCCGGGCGGAACCGGACAGGTTAGCTTGCAGATCGGCACGGCGAACGGCGGCAACGGTGTGCAAGGTCAACAAGGCCTGCAAGGTCTGCAAGGCGGTCTCGTCGGCGGCGTGCAGAACACCATGCAAAACAGCGCGCAAGGCGGCTTGCAGACTCAAGGACCGTGGGCGCTGTACCGCCTGCTCGACAAGGCTCGCGTGACGCCGGGCGCGACGCCGGAAAGCTTCGTCGCCAGCTTCGATTTCAACGGACGCAAGCTGTCGCTGCGCGTCACCGCCAGCAGCAGCTACAACCCGTTCAGGTTGCCGCAGATGGACGCCTTTTCGTGCCCATCGTGACGCCATCCAGCAGGATTCCCCCTATGCCCCTTTCCCGCTTTCAACCGATCCGCCTGACCATCGTCGCCGGTCACGGCGAGGCCCTGCCGAACCAACCGGGCGCGCTCTTCGATGCGGCCGGCGGATCGATCGGCCGCGCCGCCGACAACCACCTCGTTCTGGCCGACGATGACGACGACGCGACGATCGCACGTCACCACGCGCGACTCACCGTCGACGGCAACGCATGGCTGCTCGCCAATACCAGCGAGCACGCGGCGATCGCGGTCAACGGCAAGCTCGTCGCGCCGCGCGAGCGGACAGCATTGCGCGCCGGCGACATCGTCAATATCGGCGCCTACGTGTTGCGAGCCGAAGCCGCCAGCGCGGAACCAGCGTGGGATCAGCACGAGGGCTTCGCGCGAAACGCCCAGCCTTCAGCCGCCCATGCTACCGATACGTTCAATCCACTGCGCTACGACGCAACGCCAACGCGCGACGCATCAAATGATCGCCCGCTCGACCACGCGCAGTTCACGCCATTGCACGATCTGCTCGACACGCCCTTGGACCCGCTCGCGCTGTTCGGCGCACCGGCGTCCGACTGGCCGGGTAGTCGCTGGAACGACACCGCATGGCACGACCCAAGCGCCACGGATCTGTTCGACGATCTCGGCTCGACGCCAGGAACTGGATTCGAATCTCCACCCATCGCCAACGCTTCCGGTCACGCGATCCGCGACGACGTGCCGGAATTCGACGGTCATCTGCATTTGCCGATCGCCGCGCATCCGTCGCCCGTTTCTTCGGAAACGAGCGCAAGCACAGTTGCTGCCGAAATCGCCGCGGCAAGTTCCGCGGCAATGTCGACGGCGAACGCCAACGCGCACACGGCCGACTACGCCAACCCGTTCGCCCGGCTGCACGACACCATGGCGCCCGTGGTACGTGTCGCCGTTACCGTGCCGGACTACAGCGGAAAATCTCCGCGACGGGTTGCGCATCAGCCAGGTACGCTGAATAAAACGGGCAACGCGCCGCCAGCGTCGTCTCCGCCGCTACCTCCACCACCGCCGCCCGCAGCGCTCGTCCAGGCTTTCCTCGAAGGCGCCGGCATCGCCCCTTCGGCAGAGGCAGCCGCCGAAGCCGGCCTCACACCGAAACTCATGCATACCCTCGGCGCCCTCGTTCGGGCACTCAGGCAACCCGACAGCCCAAATTGACGGCGCCGCGCGCTATCGCGCCTTCCCCGCAAGGCTCGCGCGCCCCCTCTGCTATATTCTCCCCATCCTGTCCCTCTCAATTGAAGAAGCGTGGAACAACTTCCGCTCTGGGCGCAGATCGGCGCCGTCTGCCTGCTGCTCATCTGCTCCAGTTTCTTTTCGATTTCCGAAACGGCGATGATGGCGATCAACCGTCATCGTCTGAAACATCTCGCCAATCAGAACACGCTCGGCGCGAAAACCACCCAAACCCTGCTCGCCCGTACCGACCAGTTACTGAGCGTGGTGCTGATCGGCAACAACCTGTTCAATACGATCATCCCGGTGCTCACCACCTCGATCGCGCTGCACACCTTCGGCCACAACAACCTCGTGCTCTCCATCGCGACCGGCATCGTCGCGTTCCTGATCATCGTGTTCGCCGAAATCACGCCGAAGATCGTCGGCGCGACCTTCCCGGAAAAGATCGCGCTGCCCGCGAGCCTGCTGATCGCGCCGATGATGCGCGTCGCGAAACCGCTCGTCTGGTTCGTCAATCTGTTCGCCAATTCGATCCTCCGCGTCCTCCATATCAATACCAAGGGCGCGCACGATCAGCGCCTGTCCACCGAGGAGCTGCGCACCATCGTGCTCGAGTCGGGCAGCTTCATGCCCACCAAGCACCGCAGCATCCTGCTCAACCTGTTCGACCTCGAAAACATTTCCGTCGACGACGTGATGATTCCGCGCCGCCGTATCGAAGCGCTGGACTTCGACGCGCCATTCGAACAGATCCTGCATCAACTCGAAACCTGCTATCACAACAAGCTGATCGTCTACCAGGGCGATATCGACCGGGTGCTCGGCGTGCTGCACGTACGCAAGACCCTGGCTGCGCTGCACAACCAGGAACTCGAACGCGAGACCCTGCGCGAGCTGCTGGCCGAGCCGTACTTCGTGCCCTCCGGCACGCCAGTGTTCCAGCAATTGCAGTACTTCCAGGAAAGCCGCCACCGTACCGCGCTGGTGGTCAACGAGTACGGCGAACTGCAGGGCCTCGTCACGCCGGAAGACATCATCGAGGAACTGATCGGCGAATTCACCACCTCCATCCCGCGTAGCGCGAGCACGCGCGGTGGCTGGAACGACAGCGGCGAGTGCATCGTGGCGGGCAGCATGCCGTTGCGCGAACTGAACCGCTGGCTGCAACTGACGCTACCCACCGACGGCCCCAAGACGCTCAACGGCCTGATCCTCGAAATTCTCGAAGACATTCCGGATGGCGACGTCTGCGTGCAGATCGGCGACGTGAAGCTCGAAGTGATGCGCAGCGACGATCAAGCGATCCGCACCGTCAAACTCTTCAAGCCGCCCGTGCGCGGCAGCACGAAGGCCGTCAGACCCACGCGTCACTGAAGCCCGCACACACAGCATCGCAGGGTTTCGCCGCGCGCACCATTAGCCGAATGGCCGAGTGGCACTCAGACGCCTGAAAGCCGATGATCGAGCCGTCACGTTTCACAGGCGGTTCATCACCGGCATCTCATGCAGGCATCCACTCGTCACGCTTCACCCGGCTCGAACACGCCTCACTTCGCACGCAATTCCGCGGCGGGTTCCACCGACGCCGACGCAACGCCGGCCGTCCGGCTGCTCACTGAAACCTTGCAGGAAGCGACGCGCCGCAATGCGTCGGACCTGCATATCGAACCGTCGGAACACAGCTGGCGCGTGCGCTTGCGCATCGACGGCGTGCTGCATGAAACGCCGCAGCCGCCCGCGCATCTGCGTGACGCGTTCATTACGCGGGTGAAGGTTCTGGCGCGCATGGACATCGCCGAACGGCGCGTGCCGCAGGACGGCCGTCTGCGCATCGCCACGTCGCCGGGACGCACGGAGGACTATCGCGTCAACTCGTTGCCCACGCTGTTCGGCGAAAAACTCGTGCTGCGCCGGCTCGATGCGTTACCCGCCGATCTCTCGCTCGACGCGCTCGGGCTCGATCCACGGCAGCGCGATGCCGTCGATGCCGCGATCCGCTCGCCGCACGGTCTGGTGCTCGTCACGGGTCCGACCGGCAGCGGCAAAACGCTCTCGCTGTATTGCTTCCTGCAATTGCTCAACGATACGGCGCGCAATCTGTGCTCGGTGGAAGACCCGGCGGAAATCCAGCTGGCCGGCATCAACCAGGTCAGCGTGCGCGAGAAAGCGGGATTGACGTTCGCCGTGGCGCTGCGCGCATTCCTGCGGCAAGACCCGGACGTGATCATGGTCGGCGAGATCCGCGACGAGGAGACTGCGGACGTCGCCGTGAAAGCCGCACAAACCGGCCACCTGGTGTTGTCGACGCTGCATACGAACGACGCTCCGGCGGCGATCGCACGGCTCGCCGACATCGGCGTGGAGCCGTATAACCTCGCGGCAGCGCTGCGCATGGTGACGGCGCAACGATTGGTGCGACGGCTCTGCACGGCATGCCGAACGCCCATGCCGCACTCGGCTGCGGCGTTGAGAGCCGCGGGTTTCGCCGACACCGGGCTCGACGGCTGGCAGCCGTACACCGCGCGGGGCTGTCCGCAATGTCATGGCATCGGCTATCGCGGCCGGATCGGCGTGCATCAGGTCATGCCTGTATCGGAGGCGAGCGTGAACGGATCGTGGCAGGCGCGGGCGCGCATGAACTTGCGCGGCTGGCTCGCACGGAGCAGGTCGCCACGCTGCGCGACGCCGCGCTGGCACGCGTGCGCGACGGCACGACGAGTCTCGCGGAAGCCCTGTCCGCCACGGAGGTCGCGTGAGTACCGTCGCCGTCCCGCTTCGTCCGCCTGCGCTGGACCTGCGCTTCAAATGGCGCGGCGTCGATGCGCAAGGCACGCACAAACACGGCGCGCTGATCGCGGCGGACGCAAGCGCCGCGCGTGCGTTGCTCAACCGGCGCGGCAACCTGTTCATCGTCGAACTCAGAGCGCATGGGCCGGCGCCCCGCCCCAAAGCGCGCACGGCCGACGTGACTCAGTTCACGCGTCAGCTCGCCAGTCTGCTGCGCGCTGGTTTGCCGCTCGCGTCCGCACTCGATCTACTGGCGCAAACCGACGATGCGCGTCAACCCGGCATGGCTCGAATCGTCGGCGCGCTCGCGCGCGACATTGCCAGCGGCCAGCGGTTTTCCGCCGCACTCCAGCGGCACGGGGCACAGTTCAGTGCGTTCTACTGCCAGCTCGTCGAAGTCGGCGAAGCGGCGGGCGCGTTGCCCACCGTACTGGCCCGGCTCGCCGACGACCGCGAGCGCGCCGCCGCGCAACGCGCGAAGGTGCGCGCCGCGTTGACCTATCCGGGCGCGATCCTGCTGCTGGCGATGATGATCACCATCGCACTGCTCGTCTGGGTCGTGCCGACGTTCAAACAGATCTTCGACGGTTTCGGCGCCAGCTTGCCCGCGCCGACCCGGTTCGTGCTGGCGCTGTCGGCGGGTGCCGCGCGCTGGAGTATCCCCGGCATCATCGCCCTCTTCGTCGTCGCGTGGTCTGTGACATTTCTGTTGCGACGTTCCGAAGCGGCGCGCATACGGTTCGCGCGCGTGGCGCTGACAATACCGGTCGCCGGTCCGCTGCTGGGCAGCTTGTGCGCGGCACGCTGGAGCCGGGCGCTAGGCACGCTGCTGACAGCCGGCACCCCACTCGCCGACGCATTCGGCTCGCTGACGCACGCCACCGGCAACGCGTACTTCGACCATGCAACCCGCCAGATCGGCGACCGGCTACGCCGTGGCGAACGCCTCGCGGCGGCGATGCGCGCGGCGCGTTGCTTCGCGCCCGAGATCGTGCAGCCGATCGCGGTCGCCGAGGAATCGGGCGCGCTCGATGCCATGCTGATCGACGTGGCGTCGCTCAGCGATCGTCAGGTAGACGAAAAGATCGCCACGCTCGCGAGCCTGTGCGAACCGCTCGTGATCGTCGTGCTGGGTGCGCTCGTCGGCGGGCTCGTGATCGCGATGTATCTTCCCATTATTCAACTCGGCAACGTGGTGTAGCATCGCAGCCGAATCCACTCTTTTCGCCATGCAGGCTACTTCCTCACTCGTGTCCGACACCTCTTCCAGCTGGCTTGCGGACTTGTTGCCCGGGCACTTCGCCAGCGACTTCGCCCTTGCGTTCGGCAGCCTGCCGGGCAGCGTGCAATTCGTTTTCGCGATCGTGTTCGGCCTCGTGATCGGCAGCTTCCTCAACGTGGTCGTGCATCGCGTGCCGATCATGCTCGAGCGGGCCTGGCAGGAGGAAGTGCGCGAAGCGACCGGCGCGCCGCCGGAAGACGACGCCCTGCCCGCGCGCTACAACCTGTGGGTGCCGCGCAGCGCCTGTCCGCATTGCGGCCACACGCTCAGCGCGTGGGAAAACCTGCCCGTGTTGAGCTATCTGCTGCTGCGCGGACGCTGCTCGGCATGCAAGGCTCGCGTGAGCCCGCGTTATCCGCTGATCGAGATCGCCAGCGCGGTCTGCGCGGCGGGCGCGCTGGCCGTGTACGGCCCGAGCGGCACGGCGCTCGCCGCCTTCGGCCTGTGCGCCGCGTTGCTGGCCATGAGCGCGATCGACATCGATACGCACCTGCTGCCGGACTCCATGACATTGCCGCTACTGTGGGCCGGTCTGATCGTCAATTTCGACGGCATGTTCGCGAGCCTGCATGACGCGGTGCTGGGCGCGATCTTCGGCTACCTCGTGTTGTGGGTGGTTCACTGGCTGTTCAAACTGGTGCGCGGCGTGGAAGGCATGGGGTATGGCGACTTCAAACTGCTGGCCGCGCTCGGCGCCTGGTTCGGCTGGGCCGCGCTGCCGCAGATCGTGCTGATCGCCGCGGTGAGCGGCGCGGTCGTGGGTCTCGCCGCGACGTGGCTCGGTCGCATGCGTTTTCAGGAGCCGTTGCCGTTCGGGCCATTTCTCGCGGCGGGCGGTGCGATTACGCTGTTCGTCGGTACGCCGCTTTATCTTGCGCTGGGAGGCTGACACATGTTCGTCGTGGGACTGACCGGCGGTATCGGTAGCGGCAAGTCGACGGTGGCCGATCTGTTCGCCGCCCATGGCGTACCGCTCGTCGACACCGACCTGATCGCGCATCGCATCACCGCGCCGCACGGTATCGCGATGCCATCGATTGCGGCCGAGTTCGGGCCGTCGTTCGTCGCGGCCGACGGCTCGCTCGACCGTGCGCGAATGCGTGCCCTCGTCTTCAGCGACGAAACCGCGCGCAAGCGTCTTGAAGGCATCACGCATCCGTTGATCCGCGCGGAGACCGAACGTGAACAACGCGAAGCGCGCGGCCCGTATGTGATCGTGGTGGTTCCGCTGCTGGTCGAATCGGGCACCTGGAAAACCCGTGTGAACCGCGTGCTGGCCGTGGATTGCAGCGTCGAGACGCAGATCGCGCGCGTGATGCGGCGCAATGGTTTCAGCCGCGAGCAGGTCGAGGCCATCATCGCGCGTCAGGCCACGCGCGAAGCGCGCCTCGCCGCGGCGGACGAAGTCATCGACAACGACGGCGCGTCGCTCGACAGTCTGCAAAAGCAGGTCGACGCTCAACATCGCGCGTATCTCGCACTTGCCGCGGATGCAGGCGCCGCTGCGACCCCCACGGCGAATGACCCATTGCCTCATCACCCTGACACATAGCCCAGCAAGCCGAAGCTCGCGGAAAACGGCCTGAAACACGCGAAAAAAGTTGCGCAAGCCGTCAGGAAAAGTGCGAGATTGCTAGGGTAGTCTCACGGCATTAGAATGTTCTGCATTCCCGTCACCGACCACGCCCGAGGCGAGCCCGCTTGATCCTTTACGAGTATCCCTTCAACGAGCGAATCCGGACGCTTCTGCGCCTCGAAGACCTGTTCGAGCGCTTCACGTTCTTTCTGACGCAGGAAGACGCCAGGGAACACCACGTCGCGCTGACCACGCTGTTCGAAATCTCCGAGGTCGCGGGCCGTGCGGATCTGAAGTCGGATCTGATGAAGGAACTCGAACGCCAGCGTCAAACGCTCGCGCCGTTCCGCGGCAATCCGGGCATCGAGCAGAACGCGTTGGAGGCGGTGCTCGGCGAAATCGAACAGACCCTCGCGGGCCTCTCGCAGATGCAAGGCAAAACCGGCCAGCATCTCGCGGACAACGAATGGCTCGCCAGCATCCGCAGCCGGGCAATCATTCCGGGCGGCACCTGCAAATTCGACCTGCCGTCCTACTACGCGTGGCAACAAATTCATCCTGACCAGCGTCGTCAGGACATCGCCAAGTGGGTCACGCCGCTGCTGCCGTTGCGCGACGCGGCGACCATCGTGTTGCGGCTCGCGCGCGAGTCTGGCCAGGCATCGAAGGTCATGGCCATGCAAGGCAGCTATCAGCAGATGCTGTCGGGTCGTTCGTATCAATTGATGCAGGTGCGCGTGTCGCCCGAATTGCGCGTGATTCCGGAAGCCAGTGCGAACAAGTACATGCTGTGGGTGCGTTTCACAGTGCAGGACGGCGATCTGCGTCCGCGCGCCGTCGACGTCGACGTACCGTTCCAGCTCACGCTGTGCAGCCTCTGATCGGCCCCGTGCAGCATCATCGGGGCCTTTCCCGCAAAGCGCGATAACGGAAAGGCCCGAGCAAGTCCCGACACCCATCTGAAACGAAAGGGGCACGCCTGCGAAGCTGCAAAGCTTTGAAGTGGCGAAAAATGCCCCTATATTCGTTTCTTGTTCCGTTTGCGATTGATTCCCGACCGTATGCCAACCACCGTCAAATGCCCCACTTGCGGCAAGGACGTCCGCTGGACCCCAGAAAGCCGCTTCCGCCCGTTCTGCTCGGAGCGTTGCAAGCAGATCGATCTCGGCGCATGGGCCGCCGAGAAATACAAAATCGGCGGCACCGACCAGGAAGCCGCATCGGACGAAACGCCCGGCGGGGAACATAACCCGCACTAAGGGCGACGGGCATTGCACCGCCGCACCAAAGTCGAACTCTGGATGTAGCAAGGGCGCTGTGAAAACACAGCGCCCTTGTTTTTTACGGCAAGCGGAAAACCTGGCGATTATTTCCGCTCGGCCGCCAGCCACTCCAGCACCGGAATCGTCGCCGGCAGCAACGGCTCGACATCGGCGGGCAGCGTTTGCCAGACAAAAGCCTGACCTTCGCGGCCGTGCGGATCGCCGGACCACTGCGTCACCTTGCAGAAGAAAAGCCGCACATAAGCATGCGGATAGTCATGCTCCAGCGTCTGCCAGCGGTGGCAGGCCTGCACGTCGATACCCAACTCCTCGTGCAGTTCGCGCGCGAGCGCAGCCTCGACCGATTCGCCCGCTTCGAGCTTACCGCCCGGGAACTCCCAATAGCCCTCGTACGGTTTGCCCGCCGGACGCTGCGCGAGCAGATAGCGGCCGTCCGGCTGAACCAGCACGCCGACGGCGACTTCCGTCACCTTGCGGCCGGCGGCATTCGTCGCGGCGTCGCTCATGCCGAGGTCTTCCGGCCGGACCAGTCGCGCGCGAACTGCCACGCCACGCGACCCGAACGCGAGCCGCGTTCGAGCGCCCACACCAGCGCATCGCCACGCGCCGCTTCGACTTCAGCGTCGTCGCAACCGAAATGCCGCAGCCAGTGGCCGATGATCGACAGGTAGTCGTCCTGCTTGAACGGATAGAAGCTGACCCACAGCCCGAAACGCTCGGACAGCGAGATCTTTTCCTCGACCAGTTCGCCGGGGTGAATTTCGCCGTCCGACGTGTGCTTGTACGTCTCGTTGTCGCTCATGTACTCGGGCAACAGATGGCGGCGATTCGACGTCGCGTAGATCAGCACGTTGTCCGACTGCGCGGCGATCGAGCCGTCGAGCGCGACCTTCAGCGCCTTGTAGCCCGACTCGCCGTCCTCGAACGACAGATCGTCGCAGAACACCACGAAGCGCTCCGGCCGTTGCGCGATCAAATCGACGATGTCGCCGAGATCGTGCAGATCGTCCTTGTCGACTTCGATCAGACGCAGGCCGTCTTTCGCGTACGCGTTCAGGCAGGCCTTGATCAGCGACGACTTGCCGGTGCCGCGCGCGCCCGTCAGCAGCACGTTGTTGGCCGGCTGCTTGTGCACGAACTGACGCGTGTTCCGCTCGATCAGCCCTTTCTGACGATCGATGTTCTGCAGGTCGTCGAGCGTGATCGCCGAAATGGCCGGCACCGGTTGCAGATAGCCGCGCCCCTGGCGCTTGCGCCAGCGGAAGGCGACCGCGGCCGACCAGTCGATCTCCGGCGCGGCAGGCGGAAGCATCGCTTCCAGGCGGCCGAGCACGGCTTCGGCGCGGGTCAAAAACTGTTCGAGTTTGTCCATGGCTGTGAATTGAGCGGCCGACGCGGCCGCGTGATGAACCCGGTTACGAGCGATAGTCGGCGTTGATGCTCACGTAGTCGTGCGACAGATCGCAAGTCCAGATCGTGGCTTGCGCATCGCCGCGGCCGAGCACCACGCGAATGCCGATCTCGCTCTTTTTCATGACGCGCTGGCCGTCTTCTTCGCGGTAGGCCGGATTGCGGCCCCCAGCGGTCGCGACGAGCACGTCGTCCAGATACAGATCGATCTTGCCGACGTCGAGATCGTCCACGCCGGCATAACCGATGGCCGCCAGAATGCGGCCGAGGTTCGGATCCGATGCATAGAAGGCCGTCTTCACGAGCGGCGAATGGCCGATCGCGTACGCGATCTGGCGGCATTCGCCGGCGCTCGAACCGCCTTCCACGTGCACGGTCATGAATTTGGTCGCGCCTTCGCCGTCGCGCACGATCAGCTGCGCGAGCGTCTGGGCAACCTCGGTCACCGCGTCGCGCAGCGCTGCATAAGCGGGCGAGTCGGTGGAGGTGATCGCCGGCAGGCTCGATTTGCCCGACGCGATCAGGATGAACGAATCGTTGGTCGAGGTATCGCCATCGATCGTGATGCAGTTGAACGAGCGGTCCGCCACGTGCTTGACCAGCGCGTCGAGCACCGGCTGCGCGACGGTGGCGTCGAACGCGAGGAAGCCCAGCATGGTCGCCATGTTCGGCTTGATCATGCCGGCGCCCTTGCTGATACCCGTCAGCGTCACCGTATGGCCGTCGATCTGGACCTGGCGCGAGGTGGCCTTGGGCAGCGTGTCGGTCGTCATGATCGCCTGCGCGGCGTCGTACCAGTGAGCTTCCTTCCGATTGGCCAGCGCGGCCGGCAAACCGGCCTTCAGACGATCGACCGGCAGCGGTTCCAGAATCACACCCGTCGAAAACGGCAGCACCTGTTCCGGCGCGATGTCCGCAAGACGCGCGAGCTCCGCGCAGGTTTCGCGCGCCGCGACCATGCCCGGTTCGCCGGTGCCCGCGTTCGCATTGCCGGTGTTGATCACCAGCGCGCGGATCGGCTTGCCACCGGCGCGCACGCGCTCCAGATTCTCACGGCAGACGGTGACGGGCGCCGCGCAGAAGCGGTTCTGCGTGAACACGCCGCCGACCGTGGCGCCTTCGCCGACGGAAATGACCAGCACGTCCTTGCGGTTCGGCTTGCGGATATTCGCCTCCGCCCAGCCCAGCGAGACGCCGGCGACAGGATGGAGTTGAGCGGGATCGATCGAGGGGAAATTGACAGCCATGGTCGCGACCTGTCGAAGAAAATGCCGGCAGGCGCCGGCATCGGGGATAGCAAACTGATGCCTCGGACAGGGTGCCGAGCCACCGCGAAATCTACTGGAGCGCTACGACGCAGCGCTCGATGAAACCAATGAAGCACCACCTGGCGGAACGGCGAAGCTCCACGTAAAACGACGCGGCGCGCCCGGGAGCGCGCCGCTTTTCGGCATTAGACGATCTTGCCGTGACACTGCTTGTATTTCTTGCCGCTGCCGCACGGGCACGGATCGTTACGGCCGACCTTCGGCACGTTGTCCGCGTTCGGCGCCGGCTGCGACGCCGCGCCTTGCCCCATGGCGTCGCCGATCATCGCGGCCGTGGCCGCTTCCGCGGCAGGCGCAGCCGATGCGGCTTCGGCGAATTCGGCGTGACGGAACTCGACGTTCTCCAGATGGCCGCCCTGCTCTTCCATCTGCTCGGCGGCCTGCTCCAGCTGTTCCGGCGACTGGATCTGCACGTTCATCACCACGCGGGTGACTTCGAGCTTCACTGCGTCGAGCATCGCGGCAAACAGTTCGAACGCCTCGCGCTTGTATTCCTGCTTCGGGTTCTTCTGCGCATAGCCGCGCAAATGGATGCCCTGGCGCAGGTGATCGAGCGCGGCCAGATGTTCGCGCCAGCTACGGTCCAGCGTCTGCAGCATGATCGAGCGTTCGAACGCGCTGAACGACTCGCGGCCGACCAGTTCGACCTTCGCTTCGTACGCTTCGTCGGCGGCGGCTTCGACCGCTTCGAGGATTTCGTCCGCGCTGATCGAGTTCGACTCGTTGATCATTTCCTGGATCGCGAGGTCGAGCTGCCATTCGTTGCGCAGCACTTCCTCCAGCTCGGGCACGTCCCACTGCTCCTCGATGCTGCCGGCCGGCACGAACTGGTGAACGATATCGGCAATCACGCCACCGCGCATTGCGCCGATGGTTTCAGTGATGTCGTTCGCTTCGAGCAATTCGTTGCGCTGCTGATAGATCACCTTGCGCTGATCGTTCGACACATCGTCGTATTCGAGCAATTGCTTGCGAACGTCGAAGTTGCGCGCTTCCACCTTGCGCTGCGCCGATTCGATCGAACGCGACACGATGCCGGCCTCGATCGCCTCGCCTTCCGGCATCTTCAGGCGGTCCATGATCGCGCGCACGCGGTCGCCCGCGAAAATGCGCAGCAGCGGATCTTCCAGCGACAGATAGAAGCGCGACGAACCCGGGTCGCCCTGACGGCCGGCACGGCCGCGCAACTGGTTGTCGATACGGCGTGACTCGTGACGCTCGGTACCGATGATGTGCAGACCGCCCGCGGCCTTCACCTGATCGTGCAGCGCCTGCCATTCGTCGTGCAGCTTCTGGATGCGGCGTTGCTTGTCGTCTTCGGCCAGCGTTTCGTCCAGTTCGATGAACGATGCCTGCTTTTCGGCGTTGCCGCCGAGCACGATGTCGGTACCGCGACCGGCCATGTTGGTGGCGATCGTGATGCGCTTCGGACGGCCCGCTTCGGCGACGATCTCGGCTTCACGCGCGTGCTGCTTGGCGTTCAGCACTTCGTGCGGCAAACCGGCCTGCTTCAGCAGATGCGACAGCAATTCCGAGTTTTCGATCGACGTGGTGCCGACCAGCACCGGCTGACCGCGCTCGTAGCAATCGCGGATGTCGCGAATCACCGCGTCGTAGCGTTCCTTGGCGGTCTTGTAGATCTGATCCTGCTTGTCGATCCGCTTGGGCGGACGGTTGGTCGGGATCACGACCGTTTCGAGACCGTAGATCTCGTTGAATTCGTACGCTTCGGTATCGGCCGTACCGGTCATGCCGGCCAGCTTCGCGTACATGCGGAAGTAGTTCTGGAACGTGATCGACGCGAGCGTCTGATTCTCGCTCTGAATCTTCACGTGTTCCTTCGCCTCGACCGCCTGGTGCAGGCCGTCGGACCAGCGGCGGCCCGACATCAGACGACCCGTGAATTCGTCGACGATCACGACCTCGCCGTTCTGCACCACGTAGTGCTGGTCCTTGAAGAACAGCGTGTGGGCGCGCAATGCCGCGTACACGTGGTGCATCAGCGTGATGTTCTGCGGTGCGTACAGGCTTTCGCCCTCGCCGATCAGACCCCACTCGGCGAGCAGACGCTCGGCCTTTTCGTGGCCAGATTCCGTCAGGAACACCTGGCGGCCTTTCTCGTCCAGCGTGTAGTCGCCCGGCTTTTCGACGCCGGTGCCGTCCGCCTTCTCCTCGCCGATCTGGCGTTCGAGCAGCGGCGGCAGCGCATTCATGCGCACGTAGAGTTCGGTGTGATCTTCGGCCTGGCCGGAGATGATCAGCGGGGTACGGGCTTCGTCGATCAGGATCGAGTCGACCTCGTCGACCACCGCGAAATTCAGGGCCCGCTGCACGCGCGCGTCGGTCTCGTAGACCATGTTGTCGCGCAGGTAGTCGAAGCCGAATTCGTTGTTCGTGCCGTACGTGATGTCCGCGGCGTAGGCTTCCTGCTTCGCGCCGTGATCCATCTGCGACAGGTTGATGCCGACCGACAGACCGAGGAAGTTGTAGAGGCGCGCCATCCACTCGGCGTCGCGCTGGGCCAGATAGTCGTTCACCGTGACGACGTGCACGCCGCGGCCCGACAGTGCGTTCAGGTACACCGGCAAGGTGGCGACGAGCGTCTTGCCTTCGCCGGTACGCATTTCGCCGATCTTGCCGTAGTGCAGAACCATGCCGCCGATCAACTGCACGTCGAAGTGGCGCATTTTCAGCACCCGCTTGCTGGCCTCGCGGCAGACCGCGAAGGCTTCCGGCAGGATCTTGTCGAGCGATTCGCCGCTCGCGACGCGCTGGCGGAATTCACCCGTTTTGGCGCGCAGTTGATCATCCGTCAATTGCTCGATCTGCGGTTCGAGCGCATTGATCGCCGCGACGGTCTTTTGATATTGCTTGACTAACCGTTGGTTACGGCTGCCAAAAATCTTCTGTAGAAAACCGGTGGTCATCGGATCGTTGTCTGCGTCGCGGCTTCGGCTGGTTCGCGCGTGCGGATTTCATGCACGTGCGCTCCGGGGTCGGAAGGGCCTCGGCGGCTTAGTCCAGGAGTGAATTCGAATCGGGCATTTTAGCACGCGCCCCCGGCCGCGCCTGTGTCAGCAGAAAGACGGCGGCCGGGCTTTCCGACGCCACGGCAACCGTCTTTGGCGGGTCGCATCGGACGGGTTCGCGCGCTTGCCCGCGCGGTACAATCGCGGCGTGAACGCGCATGGGGTGCGAACACGCCGCTACCTTCAAAAATGAGCCGTTCCCCGTCCTTTTCAAGATCGCCGCAGCAGTTCAAGGCACGACGCCCGCAGCCCGTCTCCGAGGTACTCGGTCGCACGGATGCGTTCGCGGCCCTGCGCGCCGGCGTCGAGCAGATCACCGCGCTGGAGAAGGACTTGCGCGCGCTGTTGCCGGATTATCTGGCGACCAGCGTCGAGCCGGGTTTCATCAAGGAGGGCGTGCTGGCGCTGTTTGCCGCGCATAACGCGCTCGCGGCGCGTCTGCGGCATCTGGAGCCGCGCCTGCTGTCGGACTTGCAGCAGCGCGGCTGGCACGTCAACGCGTTGCGGATTCGCGTGCGGCCGCAGGCGGTCAAGCCGCCGCCACCGGTCAAGCAGGCCCGCATGACACCGGCCGGCGCCGAGGCGCTGCAGACGCTGAGCGAGCAGTTGGCGCCGTCGCCGTTGCAGGAAGCGCTGGCCAGGATGGCGGCCCGGCATCGGCGGAATCGTTGAAAGAGGGCTTCGCGCGCTGTTCTCGTAAGAGCGGTTGCGGCGGGCACTCGTATCGCCTCAGGAATTGAGTCGCTTACACACCCAATCGACTCAAATCGCGACGCGATAAGAAAAGCCCCTGTCAGTCATAGACTGACAGGGGCTTTTTCAAACCAGCGCCCGTTCTTCAACGAGCTTGACGACTCTCGCCTATCAGGCGAACGCCGTCTGCGTTTCATACGCGAAGCCGCGCGGCGCCTTCTGCGTATCGTCGAACGTGACGATTTCGTACGCGTCTTCGTGCGCCAGCAACTCGCGCAGCAGCGCGTTGTTCAGGCCGTGACCCGACTTGTACGCCGTGTACGACGCCAGCAACGGATGACCGACCACATACAGGTCGCCGATCGCGTCGAGCATCTTGTGCTTCACGAACTCGTCGTCGTAGCGCAAACCGTCGTTATTCAGAATGCGGTACTCGTCCAGCACGATCGCGTTATCCATGCTGCCGCCGCGCGCCAGACCCAATTCGCGCATCATTTCCACTTCATGCGCGAAACCGAACGTGCGCGCGCGGGCGATTTCCCGCACATACGACGTATTGGCGAAATCGACTTCCAGCATCTGACCGGTCTTATCCACGGCCGGATGACGGAAATCGATCGTGAATTTGAGCTTGAAACCAAAGAACGGATCGAGACGCGCGAATTTATCGCCGTCGCGAATCTCAACCGGTTTGGTGAGCTTGATGAATTTCTTTGCCGCGTTCTGTTCTTCAATTCCCGCCGACTGAATCAGAAACACGAATGAGGCGGCACTGCCGTCCATGATCGGAATTTCCTCGGCGGTGACGTCGACATAAAGATTGTCGATGCCAAGGCCGGCGCAGGCGGACATCAAATGTTCGATCGTCGAGACGCGCGCGCCGTCTTTCTGCAATACCGATGCGAGGCGCGTATCGCCAATCGACAAAGCCGATGCGGGAATCTCCACCGGCGTGGGCAAATCCACGCGCGAGAACACGATGCCCGTGTTCGCCGCGGCCGGGCGAAGCGTCAACTCGACCTTACGGCCGGAGTGAACGCCGATGCCGACGGTTTTGACGATCTGTTTAATAGTGCGCTGCTTCAACATGGTGGTCTTCTATTCGATTGAAAATCCCAATCGGGACTTTTTATTCCATAGCGCGGATTATACTCCAATACCCTAAGGAGCGTCTTTGCACGGAACGTATCAATCTGTTTCGCTGCATTACCCCTCATGCGCCAATCAGGAAAAGCGTGACGGGCCGATGTCCGGAACGGAGGCGTTTCCGGTCATCGGCCCGCGTAACGGCCTGTCACAAAAGCGTCTTCCAGACCGTTGCCCCGACGCCACGCGTACTGCGCGCATGGCTGGAAGCGAAGGCCGGGACGCCGCGTAACTAGCTCAACGTCGCGAGAATACTCGCTGCATCGCTGACCTCGAATTTGCCGGCGGCTTCGACATTCAGCGTCTTGACCACGCCGTCGTCTACCACCATCGCGTAGCGCTGGGAACGGATTCCCATGCCGCGCGCCGACAGATCCTGCTCCAGACCAAGCGCCCGCGTGAAAGCCGCACTGCCGTCCGCCATCATGCGCACCTTGCCCGAGGCGTGCTGATCGCGTCCCCACGCGCCCATTACGAACGCGTCGTTGACGGACACGCACCAGATTTCGTCGATGCCGGCAGCGCGCAACTGCCCGGCGTGCTCGACATAGCCCGGCACGTGTTTGGCCGAGCAGGTCGGCGTGAACGCGCCCGGCAATCCGAAGATCACCACGCGCTTGCCCGCCGTCTGCTCGCGCACGTCGAAGCTGTTAGGCCCGATCGTGCAGCCCGCCCGCTCGTCTTCGACAAACTCGAAGAGCGTCGCGTCGGGCAGCTTGTCACCTGTCTGAATCATGCTCAGTCCTTTGCATCGATGCGAAGCACGCTCGCACGTCGTCGTGTCGCAGTGAAGTCAACCACGCGAGCTGGCCATACCCGCCAACCGCGCCGTGCGGCGACAGTCGCCCCATCCGCTTCGCAAAACCGAAGAGGGCACTTGTCCTGACCGCGAATCCAACGATACGCGGCCTGTTCGCCGTTCACCCGCCACGCTCGTGCATTCGTCCGCCAGCGCTTCCGAAAGAAGCGCGGCAACGAAAGCCTGCCCGTGCGCTCAGTCCGCCTGCTTGCGCAGGAACGCCGGAATGTCGTACGTATCGACGCCCTTTTCCTGCAGCGCCTGCACGTGCGAAGCCGCCGTGTCGCGCGAGGTACGCCACACTGCCGGCGTGTCCAGCGCGCCGTAGTCGGCGGTGCTCGCCTGCGCGGCAGCCGGTGCGTAGGCGGTGTGGTGCATGCCGCCGATCGGCTGGTTGTCGGTGCCGGTGCGCAGCAGCGTCATCGGTGCCGATTGCTGCTTCTTCGCCGCACGGCCCAGACCCGTCGCCACGACCGTCACGCGCAGCGCGTCGCCCATCGCGTCGTCGTACACCGCGCCGAAGATCACCGTCGCGTCTTCCGCGGCGTAGCTCTTGATCGTGTTCATCACTTCGCGCGTTTCCGACAGACGCAGCGAACGGCTCGACGTGATGTTCACCAGCACGCCACGCGCGCCCGACAGATCCACGCCTTCCAGCAGCGGGCTCGCGACAGCCTGCTCGGCCGCCAGACGCGCGCGATCGACACCGGCGACCGTCGCCGTGCCCATCATCGCCTTGCCCTGCTCGCCCATCACCGTCTTCACGTCTTCGAAGTCGACGTTCACCAGACCGTCGACGTTGATGATTTCCGCGATACCGGCCACAGCGTTGTTCAGAACGTCGTCGGCGCACTGGAAGCACTTGTCCATCTCGGCGTCATCGCCCATCACCTCGAACAGCTTGTCGTTCAGAACGACGATCAGCGAGTCGACGTGATCCTCCAGTTGCTGCGAACCGGCTTCCGCCACGCGCATGCGCTTGCCGCCTTCGAATTCGAACGGCTTGCTGACCACGCCGACGGTCAAGATACCCATTTCCTTCGCGATCTGCGCGACCACCGGCGCCGCGCCCGTGCCCGTGCCGCCGCCCATGCCGGCCGTGATGAAGACCATGTGCGCGCCGCGCAGTGCATCGGCGATACGCTCACGGGCTTCTTCGGCTGCCGCGCGACCCATTTCCGGCTTGGCGCCGGCGCCCAGACCCGTGTTGCCGAGCTGGATCACCGCGGTCGCGCGCGAACGCGAGAGCGCTTGCGCGTCCGTGTTCATCACGATGAAGTCGACGCCTTGCACGCCTTTGTTGATCATGTGCTGAACGGCATTGCCGCCAGCGCCACCTACTCCGACCACCTTGATGATGGTGCCGTTCGTTTCGGTTTCCAGCATCTGGAATTCCATGTTGCCTCCGTCAAGATAAAAAATTTACAGCCACTCGGCCGTTATTCGGCAGAAGATCGGGCAACCTTCTGTCGCGCGCCGGCCGCCGGCACCAGCGCGTATTGTCGAAACCCGAAAACCCGTTCGCTCGTTCGCGGCGAATCCATTAGAAGTTGCCGAGGAACCAGTCCTTCATCCGCGTGAAGACCTGGCCCATCGAGCCCGACTGCACCGCGACCTTGCGGCCGCGCATGCGTTGCGAGCGTCCTTCGACGAGCAGACCCATTGCGGTGGAGTAGCGCGGATTGCGCACCACGTCCGCGAGACCGCCCGCGTATTCCGGCACGCCGATGCGCACCGGCTTCAGGAAAATGTCCTCGCCCAGCTCGACCATGCCGAGCATCATCGACGCGCCGCCGGTCAGCACCACGCCCGAGCTCAGCAGCTCTTCGTAACCCGACTCGCGCACCACCTGCTGCACGAGCGAAAACAGTTCCTCGACGCGCGGCTCGACCACCGCCGCCAGCGCCTGGCGCGACAGCGTGCGCGGGCCGCGCTCGCCGAGACCCGGCACTTCGATCATTTCGTCCGGATCGGCAAGCGCCTGCTTGGCGATGCCGTAATCCACCTTGATGTCTTCCGCGTCCGGCGTCGGCGTGCGCAGCGCCATCGCGATGTCGCTGGTGATCTGGTCGCCGGCGATCGGAATCACCGCGGTATGCCGGATCGCGCCTTCGCTGAAAATCGCGATGTCGGTCGTGCCGCCGCCGATATCGACCAGCACCACGCCGAGCTCCTTCTCGTCCTCGGTCAGCACCGCGAGCGACGACGCCAGCGGCTGCAGGATCAGATCGTTCACTTCGAGGCCGCAGCGGCGCACGCACTTGACGATGTTCTGCGCCGCGCTCACCGCGCCGGTGACGATGTGCACCTTCACTTCGAGGCGAATGCCGCTCATGCCGATCGGCTCGCGCACATCCTCCTGACCGTCGATGATGAATTCCTGGGTCAGGATATGCAGCACCTGCTGATCGGTCGGGATGTTGATCGCCTTGGCCGTTTCGATCACGCGCGCCACGTCGGTCTGCGTGACTTCCTTCTCCTTGATCGCCACCATGCCGCTCGAATTGAAGCTGCGGATATGGCTGCCGGCGATCCCGGTGAAGACGTTGGTGATCTTGCAGTCGGCCATCAGCTCGGCTTCTTCCAAAGCGCGCTGAATCGACTGCACGGTGGCTTCGATATTCACCACCACGCCTTTCTTGAGCCCCTTCGATTCGCTCTGGCCGAGGCCGATCACCTCGTAGTGACCTTCGCCCTTCAATTCGGCGACGATGGCCACGACCTTCGACGTCCCAATGTCGAGGGCGACCAGCAGATCTTTATAGTCTTTACTCATAGCGTGCTCATTGCGTGTGATGTCCGTTTACTTCTTGCCCTTGTCGGGTTCGCTGATAAAGCGCATGCCAGCGGCACGAATCGCGAAACCGTTCGGATAGCGCAAGTCCGCATACTCGATATCCTTTCCCCAACGTTGCGTCACCGCGCTCCACGCCGCGGTCAGGCGCTTGCTGCGATCGAGCAGCGTGTCCTGATTGCGTTCGCGCCCAAGTTCCACCTGCGTTCCGTTCGACAACTTCACCGTCCACGCATAACGCGGCGACAGCGTCACTTCGTCCGGCGTCGCGCCCAGCGGCGCGAACCACTTCTGAAAATCGTGATAGCGCGCGACGACTTCCTTCGCCGTGCCGTCCGGGCCGTCGAACGCGGGCAGATCTTCCTCGAGTTCGCCCTGATTCGCGGTGAACAGTTCGCCGTCCACGCTCACCAGTTGATCGCTGCCCCACGTCCCAAGCGGTTTGTACTCTTCCAGCGTGACAGCCAGCGCATTCGGCCAGACGCGCCGCACGCTCGCGTGCCGCACCCACGGCATCTGCTCGAACGCCTGCCGCGCGACGTCGAGATCCACCGTGAAAAAGTTGCCCTTCAACCGGCCGACGACCCCAGCGCGCACCGTCGGCGAATTGATGTGCTCGGTGTCGCCGTCGATCTGTATCTCACGCAGCGCGAAATTCGGGCGCTGGATCAGCCAGTAACCGCCCGCCGCCAGCAGCACGAGCACCAGCAACGCGTGCAGCGCGTTGGCGGCGAAATTGAGCTGGCGAACGTTGTTCCACATGGTGATGCTTTCGGGTCGCCCCGCGTAATGCTGCAAATTAGTCCTGCAACGTCAGCGCCAACACGCCGACAACCAGATCCTGATAGCTGATGCCCACCGCGCGCGCCGCTTTCGGCGGCAGCGAGTGATCGGTCATGCCGGGCGCCGTGTTCACTTCCAGAAAGTACGGATTACCCTGCGCGTCCATCATGAAATCGGCACGGCCCCAGTCGGTGCAGCCGAGCACTTCGAACGCGCGGCGCGCCAGCACCTTCAGGCGCGCTTCCTCGTCGGGCGCGATACCGCACGGAATCAGATACTGCGTGTCGTTCGCGACGTATTTCGCGTGGTAGTCGTAAAACTCGCCGGCGGGCACGATGCGGATCAGCGGCAGATCGAGATTGCCGGCGATGCACGCGGTGTACTCGCCGCCGCCTTCGATGCTCTTTTCCACCACGACGATCCGGTCGAACTTCGCCGCCTCGGCGAGCGCGGCCGGCAACGCGTCCGCGCTCTTCACCTTGATCACCGCGACGCTCGAACCTTCGCTCGCCGGCTTCACGAACAGCGGCAAACCGAGCTTCGCGACGATGTCCGGGCTACGCGCCGCGTAGTCATCGCCACGCAGCACGGTCTCGAACGGCGGCGTCGGAATGCCGAGCTGCTGCCACACGAGCTTGGTGCGGAATTTGTCGAGGCCGAGCGCCGAGCCGAGCACGCCGCTGCCGTTGTACTTGATGCCGTAGAAGTCGAGCGCGCCCTGAATCTGGCCGTTCTCGCCATAACCGCCGTGCAGCGCGATGAACGCGCGGTCGAAACCTTC
Organism: Paraburkholderia sp. D15; assembly: GCF_029910215.1. Lineage (NCBI taxonomy): Bacteria > Pseudomonadati > Pseudomonadota > Betaproteobacteria > Burkholderiales > Burkholderiaceae > Paraburkholderia > Paraburkholderia sp. D15. Next base: position 3,958,320 of record NZ_CP110395.1, read on the forward strand.
CGCCTTCAGATCGGCGAGCGGACGCTCGGCCGGATCGAACGGATGCGCGTCGATGCCGGCGTCGCGCAGCCCCTGCAGCACGAGGCGGCCGGACGTCAGCGACACTTCGCGCTCAGCGGATTCACCGCCGAGCAACACGGCGACCTTGCCGAATTTTTTCGGATCGATACTGCTCATCTCACACCCTGGTTTCCTGAGCGAGGCGACCCGGCACACCGCCGATCGAACCCGCGCCCATCGTGATCACCACATCGCCGTCGCGCACCACTGCCGCCAGCGCGTCCGGCACTTCATCCACCGAATCGACAAACACCGGTTCGACCTTGCCCGCCACGCGCAGCGCGCGAGCGAGCGCGCGGCCGTCCGCCGCGACGATCGGCGCTTCGCCGGCCGCATAGACTTCGGTCAGCACGAGCGCGTCGACCGTCGAGAGCACCTTCACGAAATCTTCGAAGCAGTCGCGCGTACGCGTGAAACGGTGCGGCTGGAACGCCAGCACCAGGCGCCGGCCCGGAAACGCGCCGCGCGCCGCCGCCACCGTCGCGGCCATTTCGACCGGGTGATGGCCGTAATCGTCGACCAGCGTGTAGGCGCCGGCCGGTTTGTCCTCGCTCACCACCGGCACTTCGCCGTAACGCTGGAAGCGCCGGCCCACGCCGTTGAAGTCCGCCAGCGCTCGCTGGATATCGGCATCTTTCACTTCAAGTTCAGTCGCGATCGCGATCGCGGCCAGTGCGTTCTGCACGTTGTGCTCGCCCGGCAGGTTCAACACGATGTCGAGCGGCGCCGCGTCTTCGCGCATCGCGGTGAAATGCATCTTGCCGTCGCGCGCCTCGACGTTGACCGCGCGCACCTGCGCGTCGGGCGCGAGACCGTAGCGGATGATCGGCTTCGACACGAACGGCAGGATCTCCTTCACGTTCGGATCGTCGACGCACAGCACCGCGATTCCATAGAACGGCAGACGGTGCGTGAATTCGATGAACGCCTGCTTGAGCCGCGCGAAATCGTGGCCGTAGGTGTCCATGTGGTCGGCGTCGATGTTCGTGATGACTTCGATCACCGGGAACAGATTCAGGAACGACGCGTCCGACTCGTCCGCTTCGGCGACGATGAAGTCGCCCGTGCCGAGCCGCGCATTCGCGCCCGCGCTGATCAGCCGGCCGCCGATCACGAAGGTCGGATCGAGCCCGCCCGCCGCCAGCACGCTCGCCACCAGCGAGGTGGTGGTGGTCTTGCCGTGCGTGCCGGCAATCGCGATGCCCTGCTTCAGGCGCATCAGCTCCGCGAGCATCACCGCGCGCGGCACGATCGGGATGCGGCGATGGCGCGCGGCCAGCACTTCCGGGTTGTCGCTGCGCACCGCGGTCGACACGACCACCGCATTCGCGCCTTCGATGTTCTCCGCCGCGTGACCGATCGCGATCCGCGCGCCCAGGTTGGCGAGGCGATCGGTGATCGCGTTGCTCGACAGATCCGAGCCGCTCACCTGATAGCCGAGGTTGACCAGCACCTCGGCGATGCCGCTCATGCCGACGCCGCCGATGCCGACAAAGTGAATGTGTTTGACGATGTGTTTCATTGCTTTCCTTCGGGGCTCGCGCCCGCCGTCGAACCCGCCACAGTCGCGCAGATCTGCGCGACCTGCTCCGTGGCGTCGGGTTTCGCGAGCGAGCGCGAACGCTCCGCCATTTCCGCGAGCGTTTCGCGTGTCTGGCTACGCAACCAGTCGGCGAGCATCTGCGCCGACAGATCGCGTTGTTGCACGACCAGCGCCGCGCCGTTGCCGGCGAGGAACGCTGCATTAGTAGTTTGGTGATCGTCCACGGCGAACGGGAACGGCACGAACAACGCCGCCACGCCGACCGCCGAAATCTCCGACACCGTCATCGCGCCCGAGCGGCAGATCACCAGATCCGCGTTCTCGTACGCGCTCGTCATGTCGTCGATGAACGGCACGAGTTCGACGGCGCTTGCCGCGCCATCGCCGCTCACACCGTCGTTGCCTGCCTGCAGACCCGCCGCCGCGTAATTCCCGCGCAGCGCGTCGATATGCTTCGCGCCCGCCTGATGCACGATGCGCGGCCGTTCTTCCGGCGCCAGCAGCGCGACCGCGCGCGGCACCACTTCGTTCAACGCCGCCGCGCCGAGGCTGCCGCCCACCACCAGCACATTCAACGGGCCGCTGCGTTGCGCGTAGCGTGCTTTGGGTGCATTTGCGCGCGCAAGTTCCTCACGAATCGGGTTTCCGGTCCACTCGCCATGCGGCAGCGCGTTCGGGAACGCAACCAGCACGCGCCGCGCGAGTTTCGCCAGCACCTTGTTGGCGAGACCCGCGATCGAATTCTGTTCGTGCAGCACCAGCGGACGCCCGCTCAACGCGGTCATCAGGCCCGCCGGAAACGTGATGTAGCCGCCCATGCCGAGCACCACATCCGGCTTCACGCGACGCAGCACCGACAGACTCTGCGTGCAGGCGCGCAGCAGATTCAGCGGCAGCATCAGCTTGGTCTTCAGGCCCTTGCCGCGCAGGCCGCCGAAGCGCACGTACTCCATCGGAATGCCGTGCTTCGGCACCAGCGTCGCTTCCATGCCCGCGGGGTTGCCGAGCCACACCACCTTCCAGCCCCACGCCTGCATCAGATGCGCGACCGCGAGCCCCGGGAACACGTGTCCCCCGGTGCCGCCGGCCATCACCATCAGCGTGCGTTGCGGGCGAGCGCTCATACCTTGCCTCCGCGCATCAGCACCCGGTTTTCGTAATCCACGCGCATCAGCACCGCGACGGCCACGCAGTTCAGCAAGATGCCCGAACCGCCGTAGCTGACGAGCGGCAGCGTGAGACCCTTGGTCGGCAGCAGACCGAGGTTCACGCCCATGTTGATGAAGGTCTGCGCGCCGAACCAGATGCCGACGCCCTTCGCCACCAGACCGGCGAACGTGCGGTCGAGCGCGAGCGCCTGACGGCCGATCTCGAACGAACGGCGCACGATCCAGTAGAACATCAGGATCACCACCAGCACGCCGACGAACCCCAGTTCCTCGCCGATTACCGCGAGGATGAAGTCGGTATGCGCCTCCGGCAGATAGTTGAGCTTTTCGACGCTGCCGCCGAGGCCCACGCCGAACCACTCGCCGCGCCCGAACGCGATCAGCGAGTGCGTCAATTGATACGCCTTGCCCTGCGCGTAACGGTCGTCCCACGGATCGAGGTACGCGAAGATCCGCTCGCGCCGCCACGGCGACGCCCACACCAGCAGACTGAAGGTGCCCACCGCGGTGGCGACGAGGCCGCCGAACAGCTTGCCGTTCACACCGCCGAGGAACAGTACGCCCATCGCGATCGCCGCGATCACCATGAACGCGCCCATGTCCGGTTCGAGCAGCAGCAACGCGCCGACCACGCCGACCGCGAAAGCCATCGGCAGAAAGCCCTTGGCGAAGCTGTGCATGTATTCCTGCTTGCGCACCGTGTAGTTCGCCGCGTAGATCGTCACCGCGAGCTTCATGATTTCCGACGGCTGCATGTTCGTGATGCCGAGCGGAATCCAGCGGCGCGCACCGTTCACGCCCTTGCCGACGTGCGGAATCAGCACGACCACCAGCGCGGCGAGCGCGATCAGGAAAAGCTTCGGCGCGTACTTGTCCCACGTCGAGATCGGAATACGGAACGACACCACGCCGATCACCGAGCCCAGCACGACGAACAGGATCTGCCGCGCGAGGAACGCCCAGTCGCGGTAGGACGCGTACTTCGGCGAGTCCGGCATCGCGATCGACGCCGAATACACCATCACGACGCCGAGCCCCAGCAGCGCGACGACCACCCACAGCAGCGAGTGGTCGTAATCGAGCATGCGCGAGCGCAGCGGACGCACGCCGTTGACGGCGCTCGCCAGTCCGCTGCCGCCCGTGCGTCCGCCGCTGCGCGCACCGCCGCCTGCACCGCCGCCGCCGCCGCCGCTAGCATCGCCGGCGCCGGCGCCCGCCGTGCGTGATCCGAAGCGTTCCGACCAGCTCATATCATCGTCCCCCGTTCGGCAGCGATTTCTTCCACCGTGCCGCGAAATACGTCGGCGCGGTGCGCATAGCTTTTGAACATGTCGAAGCTCGCGCAGGCCGGCGACAGCAGCACCGCGTCGCCCGGTTGCGCGAGCGCGCTCGCGGCGCGCGTCGCGTCCTCGAGCGTCGCGTGATCGGTCATCGCAATGCCGGTGTGTTCGAGCGCGGCGCGAATCTGCGGCGCGTCGCGGCCGATCAGCATCACCGCGCGGCACCAGCGCATCACCGGCGCGGCGAGCGGATCGAATGCCTGACCCTTGCCGTCGCCGCCGACGATCAGCACCGCGCGTTGCGCGAGACCATCGAGCGCGGCAACCGTGGCGCCGACGTTGGTGCCCTTGCTGTCGTCCACGTAATCGATGCCGTCGATCGACGCGATCAGTTCCACGCGATGCGGCTCACCACGGTATTCGCGCAGACCATGCAACAGCCGCGCGCCCGGCAGACCGACGGCGCGCGCGAGCGCGTACGCGGCGAGCGCATTGGCGGCGTTGTGCAGGCCGCGAATCCGCAACGCGTCGGCCGGCATCAGGCGCTTGAGCGCGATGTCCGGCTGCGCGAGCGCTTCGTTCTTGCGGCGGCGCTTCGGCGCCGGCTCGTCGTTCGCGTCGCGGTCGTGCGCCTCGACCAGCCACACGATGCCGTTATCGCGCTGCAATCCGAAGTCGCCCACATTCTTCGGCTCGGTGACGCCGAACGTCACGACGTCGGCATCGCTCTCCGCGGAAGGTGCGAGCGACATGACGCGCGCGTCGTCGCGATTCAGCACGCGAACCGTCTGTGTACCAAAGATGCGACCCTTCGCGGCGGCGTACGCATCGAGTCCGCCGTGCCAGTCGAGATGGTCCTGCGTGATGTTCAGCACCGCGGCGGCATCCGGCGCGAACGTATGCGCGGTTTCGAGCTGGAAGCTCGACAGTTCGAGCACCCACACCTCGGGCAACGCGGTGGCGTCGATCGATTCCATCAGCTTGTCGAGCAACGACGGGCTGATGTTGCCCGCCACCGCGACCTTCTTGCCGGCGCGTTCGCACAGCAGGCCGGTCAGGCTGGTGGTGGTGGTCTTGCCGTTGGTGCCGGTGATCGCGATCACCTTCGGCGCGTAGCCGCTCTCGCCGAGCGTCACCAGCGCCTGGGCGAACAGTTCCAGTTCGCCCCACACGGGAATGCCCTGCTCGCGCGCGGCGGTGATCAAGGGCAGCAGATTGGCGGCGAGCGGCGACAGGCCGGGGCTGATCGCCACCAGTTCGACGCCGTCGAGCAGCGACGGCGCGAACGGGCCGCCGACGAATTCGGCGTCGACGCGATGCGCTTCGAGCGCGGACAGGTTCGGCGGCACCTCGCGCGTATCGGCCACACGCAGCCGACAGCCGTGCCGCGCGCACCAGCGCGCCATCGCGAGACCGGATTCACCCAGTCCCAGCACGAGCACCATCGGCTTTTGCCGATCCCGAAACTTCTCGCCGAACATCGCCTGCTTCCTCTAGAACCTGCTTAACGCAATTTGAGCGTGGACAAACCGAACAGACACAACATGAGCGTGATGATCCAGAAGCGCACCACGACCTGCGTTTCCTTCCAACCCGACAATTCGAAATGGTGATGCAGCGGCGCCATCTTGAAGAGACGCCGCCCTTCGCCGAAGCGGCGCTTGGTGAACTTGAACCACGTGACCTGCAGCATCACGGACAGCGTTTCGGCGACGAAAATGCCGCCCATGATGAACAGCACGATTTCCTGGCGCACGATCACCGCGACGGTGCCGAGCGCGCCGCCGAGCGCGAGCGCGCCGACATCGCCCATGAACATCTGCGCGGGGTGCGTGTTGAACCACAGGAACGCGAGCCCTGCCCCGCCCATCGCCGAGCAGAAGATCAGCAATTCGCCGGCGCCCGCGATGTGCGGGAACAGCAGGTACTTCGAGTAGACCGAGCTGCCCATCACGTACGCGAACACGCCGAGCGACGCGCCGACCAGCACGACCGGCATGATCACGAGGCCGTCGAGACCGTCGGTGAGATTGACCGCGTTGCTCGCGCCGACGATCACCAGATACGTCAGTACGATGAAGCCCCACACGCCGAGCGGATAGCTGATCGACTTGATGAACGGCAGCATCAGGTCGGCGTGCGGGGGCAGACCCATCGACAGGCCGCTGCGCACCCACGCCATGAACAGGTCATACACGCGCACGTTGCTCGCTTCGGACACGCTGAACGCGAGATACACCGCCGCGAACAGGCCGATCAACGATTGCCAGAAATACTTTTCGCGCGACGACATGCCGCGCGGGTCCTTGTAGACCACCTTGCGGTAATCGTCGACCCAGCCGATCACGCCGAAGCCGAACGTGACGAGCATCACGATCCAGATGAAGCGGTTGGTCAGATCGGCCCACAGCAGCGTGGCCACCGCGATGCCGAGCAGAATCAGCACGCCGCCCATGGTCGGCGTGCCCGATTTGACGAGGTGAGTTTGCGGGCCGTCTTTACGGACGGCCTGGCCGACCTTCATCGCCGTCAGTTTGCGAATCACCGCAGGGCCGCAGACGAGCCCGATCAGCAGCGCGGTGATGGTCGCCATCACCGCACGGAAAGTCAGATAACTGAACACGCGCAAGAAGCTTGCGTCATTCTGCAGCCATTGCGCCAGCGCCAGTAGCATGCTTCGGTCCTTCTATTTCAATGTGCGGCGGGCGTCGTGCCCGCTGCGTTGGGTTGTGGACTCGTAACGGCGTCCACCACGCGTTCCATTTGCATGAAGCGCGAGCCTTTCACGAGAAGCGTTGCGGCAGAACCGAAACCGGCCTGCTGCAATTGCGCGACCAGCGTGCCGACGTCGGCCACGTGATGCGCGTGCGCGCCGTACGCGGTGCAGGCGTCGCGCGAAGCGTCGCCCATCGCGTACAGCGCATCGATGCCGCGTTCCTTCGCATATGCGCCGATTTCGCGGTGGAACGCCGGGCCGTTGTCGCCGACTTCGCCCATGTCGCCCATCACCAGCACGCGCGGCGATGCGCGCGACGCGAGCACGTCGATCGCGGCGCGCATGGAGTCGGGATTGGCGTTGTAGGTGTCGTCGATCACGGTGGCACCGGCCAATGCGCCGAGCGCCGCGCGCTTGACCTGCAGACGCCCCTTCACCGCGCCGAACGATTCGAGGCCGCGCTGGATCGCGTCGAGCGGCACGCCCGCGGCGAGCGCTGCCGAGGTGGCGGCCAGTGCGTTGTGCGCGTTGTGATTGCCGAGCACCTGCAAGGTGACGTCGAGGTGGCCTTCAGGCGTATCGATGCTCAAACGGCTGCCGTCGAAGGTGCCGGTGACGGCGGCTTCGGTCACGCGATCGGCCGAATTCAGCGCGAAATCGACGATCCGGTTGCCGGTTGCCGCGACACGCCAGATGCTGGCGTACGCATCGTCGGCGGGAAACACGGCGACGCCTTCGGGCGTCAGCGCGTGGATCACGCTCGCGTGTTCGAGCGCGACCGCTTCGACGGTCGCCATGAATTCCTGATGCTCGCGCTGCGCGTTGTTCACGACCGCGACCGTCGGCTCGGCGATCTTCGCAAGCAACGACGTCTCGCCCGGATGATTCATGCCGAGTTCGACCACCGCGAGCCGATGCGCGGCGTGCAGGCGGAACAACGTGAGCGGCAGGCCGATGTCGTTGTTGAAGTTGCCGGCCGTCGCGAGACGCTGGGGTTCGCCCACCGCCGCCGCGAAGATCGACGCGATCATTTCCTTGACCGTGGTCTTGCCGTTGCTGCCCGTCACCGCGACGAGCGGCATGCTGAACTGGCGACGCCAGCCGCGCGCGAGTGCGCCCAGCGCGATACGCGTGTCGGTCGTCACGCGCAGCGACGGCACGTTCCAGTCCGCCGGCGCGCGCTCGACCAGCACGGCCGAGACGTTGCGCGCCGCGACTTGCGGCAGGAAGTCGTGCGCGTCGAAGCGTTCGCCCTTGATCGCGATGAACAGATCGCCGGGGCCAGCGCTGCGGCTGTCGGTCGATACGCGCTCGAATACGACGCTATCGTCGCCGAGCACGGTGGCGCCCGGAATCAATGCGGCCGCTTCACGCAACGAGAACATGCTCATTCGCCACCTCCGCGTGCTTGCGTCGCGCGCGCGGCGAGCGCGAGGCGGGCGTGGTCCTGATCGGAGAAAGCGCGTTTCTTACCCATGATTTCCTGTGTCGCCTCGTGCCCCTTGCCGGCCAGCACGATCACGTCTTCGCGCGCGGCGCCGCGGATCGCCTGCAGGATCGCGCTCGCGCGGTCCTCGATCCGGCGCGCCTTGTGCGCGTCCTGCATGCCCGCGGCAATCTGGTCGATGATCGATTGCGGGTCTTCGCTGCGCGGGTTGTCGCTCGTCACCACCACGCCGTCGGCGAGCTTTTCGGCGATCGCGCCCATCAGCGGACGCTTGGTCGCGTCGCGGTCGCCGCCGCAGCCGAACATGCAGATCAGTTCGCCGCCGCGCGCGGCCGCCATCGGGCGCAGCGCTTCGAGCGTTTTTTCCAGCGCGTCCGGCGTGTGCGCGTAATCGATCACGACGAGCGGTTCGTCGTTCTGCAAGCGGCCGCCCAGACGCTGCATGCGGCCATTCACCGGTTCGAGCTTCGCCAGTTCGGCGAGCGCGGCGTCGAACGGTACGTCGGCGGCCAGCAGCGCGCCGAGCACGCCGAGCAGATTGCTGACGTTGAAGGCGCCGAGCGTTTGCACTTCGACCTCGGCGTCGCCCCAGCCGGAGGTGCTCAGGTGGAATGCGGTACCCGTGGCGGTGGCGCGCACGTTCGATGCGAGCAGCCACGCGTCAGCCTGCGGCGCGTTTTGTGTCGTGTTTTGCGACGCGTTTTGCGTCGTGCCATCGTCGATGCCGTACGCGATGGTGCGGGCGTGGCCATGCGTGCTGGCGAGCAAGCGGCGGCCGGCGGCATCGTCGCGATTGATCACGGCGGCGCGCAGTTCCGGCCACGCGAACAGACGCGCTTTCGCCGCTTCGTACGCCTCGAACGTGCCGTGATAGTCGAGATGGTCCTGCGTGAGATTCGTGAACACGGCGATGTCGAACGCGGTGCCGTTCACGCGCCCCTGATGCAGCGCGTGCGACGACACTTCCATCGCCACCGCCTGCGCGCCCGCGTCGCGCAGTTGCGCGAGGCTGCGTTGCAGTTGCGGCGCGTCCGGCGTCGTGAAGCCGGTGTGCACGAGCTGACCCGGCAGACCGGTGCCGAGCGTGCCGATGATCGCGCAGCGTTTGCCGAGCGCCGTCAGCGCCGCCGAGACCCACTGGCTGCACGACGTCTTGCCGTTCGTGCCGGTGATGCCGACCGTCAGCAACGCATCGGTCGGATCGCCATACCAGCCGCTTGCAATCGATCCAGCGAGTTCGTTCAAGGCCGGTACGGCCAGCATGGCGGCCGGATCGAGCGTGCCGTCGAAACCTTCGGGCTGCACCAGCACGGCGGCCGCGCCGCGTTCGAGCGCGCCGTCGATGAACGGGCGGTTGTCCGCGCCGTCGACCGCGTAGGCGAAAAACGCGTCGCCCGCCGCGAGCGAGCGCGTGTCGGCGTGCAGATGCGCGCCTGGCTGCACGTGTGCATGCAGCCAGGCGAGGGCGTCGGCGATCAGCCGGTGCGCGGGATGATGCTGGCGCAACGCGCTCATCGCACGACTCCCGGATGGCTCTTCGCGGTGGCGGAAATCGTCATCTTTTTAGCGCCGGCGCTGGTGGAAAGTTTCTTGACCGTGGTCGGCGTGGCCGGGACGGTCGGCGCGGGCGGCGCCGAATCGTCCGACACCACCATCTGCTTGACCGGCATATCCGGCGGGACATTCAGCGAACGCAGCGTATCGCCGACGATCCCCGAGAACACCGGGCCCGACACCTGGCCGCCGAAGTGGCTGCCCGCCGTCGGTTCGTCGACCGACACGGCGACGACGATGCGCGGATTCGGCATCGGCGCCATGCCGACGAACGACGCGCGGTATTTGGAATGGTCGTAGCCGTGCGCACCGTGCTTGTACGCGGTACCGCTCTTGCCGCCGACGCGATAGCCCGGCACCGCCGCATCCGGCGACGTGCCGCCCGGCGCGGTGACGGTTTCGAGCATCGCACGCACTTCGCGGGCGGTGGTCGGCGCGAAGATCTGCGGACCGGTGGCCGGCTGGTCGCCAGGCGTGCGGAAGATCGACACCGGCATGATTTCGCCGTCGTGCGCGATCGCGGTGTAAGCGCGGCCCAGCTGGAACAGCGACACCGACAGACCGTAGCCGTACGACATGGTCGCCTGCTCGATGCGGCGCCAGCTCTTCCACGGCCGCAGACGGCCCGCCGCCGCGCCAGGGAAGCCGACCTTCGGCGCCATGCCGAGACCGATGCTGGTATACATATTCCACATCTCTTCAGGCCGGAGCTGCATGGCGATCTTCGTCGCGCCGATGTTGCTCGACTTCTGGATCACGCCGCCGACGGTCAGCACGCCAAAGCCGCTGTCGTCGGTAATCGGCGCGCCGTCCAGCACGAAGCGGCCGTTGCCCGTATCTACCAGTGTAGTCGGCGTGACACGGTGCAGATCGAGCGCGAGCGACACCGTGAACGGCTTCATGATCGAGCCCGGCTCGAACGTGTCGGTCAGGATGCGGTTGCGCAGCTGGTCACCGGTCAGGTGAGAACGGTCGTTCGGGTTGTACGTCGGGTAATTGACGAGCGCCAGCACCTCGCCGGTACGCACGTCGATCACCATGGCCGCGCCGGCCTTCGCCTTGAACTTCTCGACCGCCGCTTTCAGGTTCGTGTACGCGATGTACTGGATCTTGCTGTCGATCGACAGATCCACGTCTTCGCCGTTGTGCGGCACGACCTGCTCGTCCACGTCCTCGATGATGTGGCCCATGCGGTCCTTGATCACGCGGCGGCTGCCCGATACGCCGGCGAGCAGCTTCTGGTCGCCGAGTTCGACGCCTTCCTGGCCTTCGTCTTCCACATTGGTGAAGCCGATCAGGTGGGCGGTGATCTCGCCTTCCGGGTAGAAGCGCTTGTATTCGTCGCGCGAGTAAATGCCGGGAATGTCCAGCGCCGTCACTTTTTCGGCGACATCCACCGGCACCTGGCGCTTCACGTAGACGAAGTTCTTGTCTTCCGAGAGCTTGGCGCGCAGTTCCTTATTGGTCATGCCGAGGAGCTTGCCGAGGGAGGCGAGCTTGTCCGCGCCGAGATCGTCCGGCACCGATTCGGGAATCGCCCAGATTGCGCGCACCGGCAGACTCGTGGCGAGCACGAGCCCGTTGCGGTCGAGAATCTTGCCGCGCGTGGCCGGCAGTTCGAGACGGCGCTGATAGCGGATTTCGCCCTGCCGCTGATAGAACGCGTTGCCCGGACCCTGGATCCAGAACGCGCGCCCGGCCAGCGCGACGAACGCCATGAACAGCAGGAACACGACGAGTTTCGAGCGCCACATCGGCAGACGCACCGACAGGATCGGATTGGCCGAGAAGGCCACGCTCTTGCGAGTCGACGATTTTTTCATCGCACGCCTCCGCGACGGGTCGCCACCGGCGCCGACGCCGGACCGGAAGTCGGAATCGGCGCATCCTCGGCCTTCGCGGCGCCCGGATCGAGCGTCAGGTACTGGGTGCGGCCGGTCGTGACCGATTGCATCTTCAGCGAGTCGGTCGCGATCTGCTCGATGCGCGAGGTCTTCGACAACGCGCTCTGCTGATATTGAAGCTGCGAATAGTCCTGCTGCAGCTGGCGCTCCTGCGATTGGGCGCGCTGCAACTGGATGAATATCTGACGCTGCTGATTGGTCGCGTTCACCACGGACAAAGCGCAACCCATCACGATGATCAGCAGGAAGATGTTGAGACGGTTCATGGCGCGATCCGCTCCGCCACACGCATCACGGCAGAACGGGCGCGCGGGTTGGCGGCGACTTCAGCGTCGCTCGCGAACACACGGCCGATGATTTTGAGCGGAGGGCTCGGCAGGTCGACGGCGCGGATCGGCAGACGGCGATCCACCGCGGGCGTACTGGCGTGCGCCTGCATGAATCGCTTGACGATCCGGTCCTCGAGCGAATGAAAGCTGATGACCACCAGCCGCCCCCCTTGCTCCAACAGCGACAACGCTGCTTCTAAAACGACTTGCAGCTCCGCAAGCTCTTGATTGATGTGAATCCGTATAGCTTGAAAGGTGCGGGTTGCCGGATCCTTACCCTTCTCACGGGTCTTGACGACGTTTGCCACGATTTGGGCAAGCTCGCCCGTGGTGACGAGAGGCCCAAGACGGTCGGACTCTGCCCGGCGAGCAACAAGCGCCTTTGCAATCTGAAAAGCAAACCGTTCTTCCCCATAATCTCGTATCACCTCCGTCAGTTCCTGCACCGTGGCCCGAGCCAGCCAGTCAGCCGCGGACTCGCCGCGCGTCGGGTCCATCCGCATGTCGAGCGGGCCGTCCGCGCGGAAGCTGAAGCCCCGCTCGGGATCGTCGATTTGCGGCGACGATATGCCCAGATCCAGTAATACGCCCGACACCCGCCCTACCCCACGCTCCGCGACCGCGGTGCGCAGTGAAGCAAAACTCTCGTGCACGATGCAAAAGCGCGGATCCGCGATCTGCTGCGCCGTGGCGATGGCGAGCGGGTCTTTGTCGAACGCGATCAGACGGCCCGACTCCGACAGCTTCTCCAACACCAGGCGGCTGTGACCGCCGCGCCCGAATGTACCGTCCACATACACGCCGTCCGCGCGATTCACCAGCGCGCCGACCGCTTCATCCAACAGCACCGTGCGATGCTGATATTCGTTTCCCATCGCAGGTGCCATATCTAGTAAGCCGCGATCAGAACGTGAAATTCTTTAACGCTTCGGGCATGCCCTCGGCGATGGCCGCCTGTTCCTTCGCGGCGTAAATCTGTGCGTCCCATAACTCGAAGTGACGGCCCATACCGAGCAGATTCACTTCCTTTTCCAGCGAACCGGCCGCGCGCAACTCCGGCGACACGAGCACACGCCCTGCGCCGTCCATATCCACATCCATTGCATTGCCGAGAAAAATGCGCTTCCACCAGGCTGCGTTCATGGGCAGCTTGTCGACCTTGTCGCGGAAGATTTCCCATTCCGGGCGCGGAAAGAGCAACAGGCAGCCGTCCGGGTGCTTGGTGATCGTCACCCGGCCCTCTGCCTGTGTTTGCAGCGCATCCCGATAGCGAGACGGAATCGACATCCGCCCTTTCGCATCGAGCGTCAGCGCCGACGCCCCTTGGAACACTTCGCTCTCCCCTGTCGATCCGGTCTCGCGCTGTGCGCCGACCCGATCCCCATGCAATCCGATTGCCGTTGCGGCGCTTTTCGCGTCCGCTACCCGATTCTTGAAAATCTACCCGAAACCACCCGTGAGATCACACAAAAATACACTTTCTCACACTGTCTCCCACTTTAGAGGAACGCTAAAGGAGGGTCAAGGGAGATAGGCGCTTTTTGAGCGAATTTTGTTTGTTAGAACAAGGACTTAGCGCGACTCCTTCACGTCAGACATAAAACGGAAAACCGTTATAAATGAATGAGCTAGTGCAACTTGTGAAGGTGATACGTGAAAAGTGCGGGCGAACAGCGCGGAATGTAAGAGATCGTGAGGCGGGATCGTGCGGGGTCGGCGGGGGTTTTGGGTGGCTGAACGGGACAACGCGCGGAGCGTCGTCCCACTTTCAGCGATGCGGGTGATTTAAGGCGGTTTTCAGCGCGGTCTTATGCGTTCTTATATGTAATAGGCAGTTCGCGTCATGACTTTCGATACCGCGCGCATCAACGCGCGCGCCGGCATCGGCAACTCGATACCGCCGGCATCCATGGCGGCCTTGCCGTGCTCGACCTCATCCACTCGCATCTGCTCGACGATTGCACGCGACTCGTGGTCGGCGGCGGGCAACTGATCGAGGTGACTATCCAGATGCTGCTCGACCTGGCGCTCGGTTTCCGCCATGAAGCCGAGGCTGACGCGATCACCCAGACGGCCGGCGGCCAGACCGATCGCCAACGCGCCGGTGTACCACAGCGGGTTCAGCAAACTCGGACGCGAATCGAGCGCCTCGAGACGTTTCGCGGTCCACGCGAGATGATCCTCTTCCTCGACGGCCGCGCGATCGAACACGGCTCGTAGCGAGGGCGATCGGGTCGCGAGCTTTTGCGCCTGGTAAAGCGCCTGCGCGCATACCTCGCCGACGTGATTCACGCGCATCAATCCAGCGGCATGCGCACGCTCTGCGGGTGAGAGTTCGGGAGCCTCTGCGCTCACCGTCGATTCTTGCGGAACCGGTAATGGACGACTCATCCGCGACACGCCGGTCATTGAGCGTAAACCCCGATCAAACTCGCTAATCAACTCGTCCAGAAACATTCAGCACTCCCTCATCCGACAACTGGGCCGCTACAGCCACAAGCCCGTGCGACAAGGCTTTGCGGGCGAAAATCGACGCCGCGAAAACCTTTAACGCGCATGAAATTCACGGCCAATTCCTGATTTTAGACCATGTTGCGTAAACGAAACAGGAGCGTTCCAGGCGGTCTCCTTTTTCTTTGTGCCATGTATGCCTTTTGTTACATTACGTGCAACTTCTCGCGAAGTTGGAACCAGCAAGGCCTCAACGCCAGACAAATATTCGCCTTGTATAAAAGATTCGTAATCCTTGGAGATCATTCGATGAAAAAGTCGCTTCTCGCTCTCGCAGCATTGGGCGCATTCGCAGGCGTCGCACATGCACAGAGCAGCGTGACCCTGTACGGCATTATTGATGAAGGCTTCAACATGACCACCAACGTCAAGACGCCGACGGGTGGTCAACATCTGTACAACCTGTCCAGCGGCGTGCTGCAGGGCTCGCGTTGGGGCCTGCGCGGCACGGAAGATCTGGGCGGCGGTCTGAAGGCAGTCTTCGTGTTGGAAAATGGCTTTGACGTGAACAGCGGCAAGCTGGGTCAAGGCGGCCTGATGTTCGGTCGTCAAGCTTACGTCGGTCTGTCGAGCCAGTTCGGCACGGTGACGGCTGGTCGTCAGTACGACTCCGTCGTCGACTACGTCGGTCCGCTGGAAGTCGGCGACCAGTGGGGCGGCTACATCGCTGCTCACCCGGGCGACATCGACAACTTCAACAACGCGTACCGCACCAACAACACGGTCAAGTACACGAGCGCGAACTACGGCGGCCTGACGTTCGGCGGCACGTACAGCTTCGGCGGCGTTGCAGGCAACTTCTCGTCGAACCAGATCTGGTCGTTGGGCGCTGGCTATAACAACGGCCCCCTCGTTCTTGGCCTCGGTTACTTGAACGCACGTACCCCGTCGGCATCGGGCGGTCTGTTCAACAACGGCGGCACGGCTACGGCAGCGAACGCGGCTGTGACCTCGCCGGTCTACGCTGGCTTCCAGTCGGCTAACACGTACCAGGTGATCGGTGCTGGCGGCGCGTACACGTTCGGCGCTGCAACGATCGGTGCAACGTACTCGAACATCCGCTTCGGCAACCTGGGTGCATCGTACTCGGCTGCTGCGCTGAACGCGTACAAGGGTCAATCGGCTACGTTCAACAACGCCGAACTCAACTTCAAGTATCAGTTGACCCCGGCATTGCTGGTCGGCGCAGCGTATGACTACACGCGCGGCGTGTCGATCGCTGGCGCATCGCGCGCTCAGTACCACCAAGGCGCAGTCGGCGTGGATTACTTCCTGTCCAAGCGTACCGACGTGTACGTGACGGGTGTGTACCAACACGCTCTGGGCGACACGCTGGCAGCAGACGGCACGGTCACGGCAGCAACGGCTGGCATCAACGGTCTGACGGGTTCGTCGAACCAGAACCAGTTCACGGCGCGCGTCGGTATCCGCCACAAGTTCTAATAAGTCGTAAAAACGCAGTTTGTCTCAAAGGCGCCTTCGGGCGCCTTTTTTTATGCTTCGCGTTTTCGCTTGTCTCTGGCGATTGGGAATGCGCAATGGTCGTGGGTCATCCGGTAATTGATGGCACAGCATCAAGCAAAAGGCCCGGCGGACTCTCGTCGCTGCCGGGCCTTCCCTTTCCTGTGCCTGCCTGACCTGAACGCTGAAAGACAGGTTGCGTTTCGTGTCGTACTTATCGCCGGGTTGAACTGACTGCGCTTACGCCCGGCCGTCGCGCAACTCGCGACGCAGAATCTTACCGACGTTGCTCTTCGGCAGTTCCGTGCGGAACTCGACGATCTTCGGCCGCTTGTAGCCGGTCAACTGCGTCTTGCAGAACGCAAAGATATCCGCGTCGGTCAGCGCCTGATCCTTCTTCACGACAAACAGCTTCACGGCCTCGCCCGAATGCTGATCGGGGACCCCAACCGCCGCGACTTCGAACACGCCCGGCAGTTTCGCGACCACGTCCTCGATTTCGTTCGGGTAGACGTTGAAGCCCGACACCAGAATCATGTCCTTCTTCCGGTCGACGATCTTGACGAAACCGCCGTCGTTCATGAAGCCGACGTCGCCCGATTTGAAGAAGCCGTCCGCGGTCATTACCTTCGCCGTTTCGTCCGGCCGGTTCCAGTAGCCCGCCATCACCTGCGGTCCGCGAATGCAGATCTCGCCGGGCTGCCCGAGCGGCACTTCGTTGCCGTCGTCGTCGCGAATCGAGATTTCGGTCGACGGAAGCGGCAGGCCGATCGTCCCGCTGTATTCGGTCACGGTCACCGGATTGCAGGTCACGCACGGCGACGTTTCCGACAAACCATAGCCCTCGATAATCGGCGTATGCGTGTGTTCGTACCAGCGTTTAGCCACCGCCTCCTGCACCGCCATGCCGCCACCGTTCGCGGCGAGCAGCTTCGAGAAGTCGAGCTTGTGGAAATCCGGACTGTTCAGCATCGCGTTGTACAGCGTGTTGACTGCGGGAATCGTCGTAATCGCATAGCCCTGCAACGACTTGATCATGCCCGGAATATCGCGCGGATTCGGGATCAACACACCGAGGCCGCCCGTGCGGATGGTCAGCAGGCCGCACACGGTCAATGCGAACACGTGATAGAGCGGCAACGCGACGACGGTGATGAATTGATCGATATCCGTGCGGCCGGAGCGAACCGGATCGAGCCAGATTTCCGACTGCAGCACGTTGGCGATCAGATTCCGATGCAGCAGCGTCGCGCCCTTGGCGACGCCGGTCGTGCCGCCGGTGTACTGGAGAAACGCGACATCGTCCGGACCTTGCTGAACGGCCTTGAAACTCTGCCGGCCGCCCTCGGAAATCGCGGTGTTGAATTTGACGTGGCCCGGCAGATTCCAAGCCGGCACCATCTTCTTCACGCGCCGCACGACGAAATTGACGAGCGTGCCCTTGAGGCCCATCAAATCGCCCATCGCGGCGACAATGACGTGCTTCACCGCCGTATTGCGCACGATCTCCTGCAACGTGACCGCGAAGTTCTCCAGCAGGATGATCGCTTCCGCGCCGCTGTCTTTCAGCTGATGTTCAAGCTCGCGCGGCGTATAGAGTGGGTTCACGTTCACGACCACATACCCGGCGCGCAGGATCGCGGCGATCGCCACCGGATACTGCAGCACGTTCGGCATCATGATCGCGATACGCGAGCCGCGCGCGAGTCCCTTCGACTGAAACCACGCAGCCAGTTTGCGCGACAGCGCGTCGAGCTCGCCGTAACTGATCTGCTTGCCCATGCAGACGAACGCCGGCTTGACGCGGTGTTCGCGGAAGGCTTCTTCAAGCAGTTCGGCGACCGACGAATAGCGGGTCGGGTCGATCTCTGCGGGAACGCCGGGCGGATAGGATTTCAGCCAGATTTTGTCCATGCAGCGTCTCCTGATTTATTTTCGAATGGTCGTGCTAAAAACGCATCGTAGCATGCTCACCTCTTTGCTATTCGCGAAAAGCGCGTGGGTTAGACTGCGGCCTCGAACCGCGTCCAGCGCGGCGCCGCAGGGTAATTGAAGGTCGGTCAGACGCGCTCGACCTCGACGAGGCAGTCGTAAAACGTCGCTGCCGCGCCGAGATCGGTGAGCGCCTGGCTGGTGAGCTGGTTCGCGTTGCGGCCATCCGGTGCGAGCTTCTTCCACCAGATCGACAGACCGACGACGAGACCGGCGCGCGCTTTGTCCGTGACGCGCGCACGGGCCTGCATCGAGCCGCGATCGTTGAAGATGCGTACCAGCGCGCCGTCGATGACGTCACGCGCTTGCGCGTCCGCGGGATGGATATCGAGATGTGGCTCGCCCTCGGTGGCACGCAGACTCTCGATGTTGACGAACGTGCTGTTCAGAAAATTGCGCGCCGGCGGCGAGATCATCGCGAGCGGATAGCGGGCGGCCAGCTCCGGCGCACCGTCCGCGGATTCGTAAGGCGCGAGATAGTCCGGTAGCGGGTCGAGGCCCTGTTGCGCCAGGCGCTCGCTGTAAAACTCGCATTTACCGGATGGCGTGCGGAAGCCGCCTTCGGCGAACGGGGCGTCGTCTATGTTCAGCTTTGCCCAGCCTGTCTCTTTCAGCGTTTCCCACGTCACACCTTCCAGCGTCTTGTCCTGCCAGCGGAATGCGGCGCGCGCGAGCGTTTCGTCACTGTCGTACAGCGCCGGCTCGTCGAGTCCCATGTGTTGCGCGAGACCCCGGAAAATGTCGGTGTTCGGACGCGCGTCGCCGATCGGCGCCAGCGCCGGCAGATTGACCATCACGTGCGTGTGTCCGTACGACTTGTGCACGTCGAGATGTTCGAGTTGCGTCGTGGCGGGCAACAGGAGATCGGCGTAATCGGCAGTGTCGGTCTGGAAATGTTCAAGGACGATCGTGAACAGATCCTCGCGGCCGAAGCCTGCCGCCACCTTCTCCGAGTCCGGCGCGACCGCGACGGGATTCGAGTTGTAGACGACGATCGCTTCGATTTTCGGACCGAAGGTCGCGTCGCCGGGATGCAGCAAGGCGTCGCCGATCGCATTCATATTCACCACGCGGCTCGGTTTGCCCGGCCAGCCCGGCATCAGATCCGGACGTTGCAGCGCAGCCGAATCGACCGGCGCCCAACCGCCCGACGACAGCAGCGCACCACCCGAGCGCTCACGCCACGCGCCCGTCAGCGAGGGTAAGCACGCAATCGCGCGCACAGCATTGCCGCCGCCGCGCACGCGCTGCAGACCGTAGTTCATCCGGATCGCGGCTTTTTTCGTGCTGCCGTAAAGACGCGCAAGATCGGCGATTATGTGTTCTTCGATTCCACAAATGTCGGCGACACGCGATGGCGGGTACGTAAGCGCACGCGCCTTCAGTTCGGCGAAACCCACCGTATGCTCGGCGATGTACGCATGATCGAGCAGGTTCTCCGCGATCAGCACATTCATGATGCCGAGCGCGAGCGCGCCATCGGTGCCCGGCTTCAATGCGATGTGCTGGTGGCATTTTTCCGCGGTCAGCGAACGATACGGATCGATCGCGATCAATCGCGCGCCATGGCGTTTGGCTTCCTGCGCGCGTGTCCAGAAATGCAGATTCGATGCGATCGGATTCGCGCCCCAGATCAGGATGACTTCGCTCTCGGCGAAGTACTCGCTCAGCATCCCGACGTTTGCCCCGTATGTGTACTTCAAGCCGGCCGCGCCGGCCGCAGAGCAGATCGTGCGCTCCAGTTGCGATGCGCCCAGTTTATGAAAGAAGCGTTGTGCGATGCTGTCGCCCTGAATCAAGCCCATCGTGCCGGCATAGCTATAGGGGACGATCGCTTCTGGCGAGCGACTCGCGATTTCGGACAGACTCGTCGCAGCTAGTTCGAACGCTTCGTTCCAACTGATCGACTCGAAACGGCCCTCGCCTTTGCGACCGATGCGCTTCATCGGCGTCGTCAACCGGCTCGGGTGATGGACGCGCTCCGCATATCGGCTGACTTTGGTACACAACGCGCCTTGCGTCGGTGGATGATCCGGGTCGCCGACTACCTTGATCGCGCGGCCGTCTTCGATCGTCACGCGCATCGCGCATGTGTCCGGGCAATCGTGCGGGCACACGGCGCGGGCGTATTCAGTCGGAGCATTCATGGTCGATCCGTCGAAGTAAACAAGCAGCAATGAGCGGCGATGCGGGATTTTATTACTTCCCTTGCTGTTCACCAGCATGGTGCCGCCAAAAATGCCTTCGGCGTAGAATCGTTTATCACCGTGCCCGGGTCGACATGACCCCGAGCGATTCCACGCAAGTCAAAGCACAAGCGCATCATCACTCCATCATGAAACTAATCCCCGAAATTCAAGCCGCTCACGGCGAAATTCAGACCCTTCGACGAACCATTCACGCCAATCCAGAATTGCGTTACGAAGAAGCAGCGACAGCGGATCTTGTCGCTAAAACGCTCGAATCCTGGGGGATCGAGACGCATCGTGGATTGGGCAAAACGGGCGTGGTCGGCGTACTCAAGCGAGGCAACGGCACACGTTCAATCGGACTGCGCGCCGACATGGATGCGTTGCCGATTCAGGAGTTGAACGGCTTCGAGCATCGTTCGAAAAATGACGGAAAAATGCATGCATGTGGCCACGATGGCCATACGGCGATGCTGCTCGGTGCGGCTCGGCATCTGGTCAAACATGGCGACTTCGACGGTACGATCGTCTTCATCTTCCAGCCTGCCGAAGAAGGCGGCGCAGGCGCACAGGCGATGATCGACGACGGCCTGTTCACGAAATTTCCTGTCGACGCGGTGTTTGGCATTCACAATTGGCCGGGCATGCCGGCGGGCCACTTTGGTGTGACTGAAGGCCCGATCATGGCGTCCAGCAACGAATTTCGCATTGAGATCAAAGGCGTCGGTTCGCATGCGGCGTTGCCGCACAATGGACGCGATCCAGTGTTCACCGCGGTGCAGATCGCGAACGGACTGCAGAGCATCATTACGCGCAATAAGAAACCGCTGGATACTGCCGTTCTGTCGATCACCCAGATTCACGCCGGCGATGCGCTTAATGTTGTGCCAAACGACGCGTGGCTTGCCGGCACGGTCCGCACATTCACCACTGAGACGCTGGATCTAATTGAATCGCGCATGCGCAAGATCGCAGAAAGCACTGCCGATGCGTACGATTGCACGGTGAAGATTCACTTCCACCGCAACTATCCGCCGACGATCAACAGCAGCGAAGAGGCGCGCTTTGCAGCAACGGTCATGAAGGAAATAGTGGGCGCGGAAAAGGTCGATGACGCAGTCGAACCGACGATGGGCGCAGAAGACTTTTCGTTCATGTTGCTGGCCAAACCAGGCTGCTATGCGTTTCTAGGCAACGGAGATGGCGGTCATAGGGAATCGGGTCATGGCGCAGGTCCGTGCATGTTGCACAACGCAAGCTATGACTTCAACGACGAATTGCTGCCGATTGGTTCGACGTACTGGGTTCGACTGGCGCAGCGTTTTTTGGCGGACGGGAATAAAGCGTCGTGATTGGATTGGGTGGCGCGATAAGTGCGCCACCTTGGATTGTTGTTTCGGTATTAGTCTTCTGGCGTTAGCATTCCGGAGCAGATGCTCGTTGAGAAATGGGTGCCGAGGGGAACTGGCGGGGTCGCTGACGTCGCCGGGTAAGGGCGGGTAGGTTCTGGCCACGTTCCGGGGCCGTATTTTCACCGCGCGTAAACGCAGAAACCCCACCGTTGTAGGTGGGGTTTCTGTTTGCTGCAGTGTGCTGCTGGGGAGCCTGACGATTACCTACTTTCACACGGGCAATCCGCACTATCATCGGCGTGGAGTCGTTTCACGGTCCTGTTCGGGATGGGAAGGGGTGGTACCGACTCGCTATGGTCATCAGGCATGACTTGTTGCCGTGGCGCCTTTTGGGGCATCACGACCAATCCGGAAGAAGTAGTTTCTGATGATGTGACATCAGTGGCGGGGGTTGTGTTGTTTTATCTGGCACAACACTGATCTCAACCTGTGTGTGGTCTGCATAAGACCCTGCGCGTAGCGCAGGGTGGGGCATCCATAAGTGCTGAAGCACTAACGGCTGCCGACACACACCTGTTATAGGATCAAGCCTTACGGGCAATTAGTATCAGTTAGCTGAGCACATTACTGCGCTTACACACCTGACCTATCAACGTCCTGGTCTTGAACGACCCTTCAAGGGGCTCGAAGCCCCGGGGATATCTCATCTTAAGGCGAGTTTCCCGCTTAGATGCTTTCAGCGGTTATCTCTTCCGAACATAGCTACCCGGCGATGCCACTGGCGTGACAACCGGTACACCAGAGGTTCGTCCACTCCGGTCCTCTCGTACTAGGAGCAGCCCCCTTCAAATATCCAGCGCCCACGGCAGATAGGGACCAAACTGTCTCACGACGTTTTAAACCCAGCTCACGTACCTCTTTAAATGGCGAACAGCCATACCCTTGGGACCGGCTACAGCCCCAGGATGAGATGAGCCGACATCGAGGTGCCAAACACCGCCGTCGATATGAACTCTTGGGCGGTATCAGCCTGTTATCCCCAGAGTACCTTTTATCCGTTGAGCGATGGCCCTTCCATACAGAACCACCGGATCACTATGACCTGCTTTCGCACCTGCTCGACTTGTCGGTCTCGCAGTTAAGCACGCTTATGCCATTGCACTATCAGCACGATTTCCGACCGTACCTAGCGTACCTTCGTACTCCTCCGTTACACTTTGGGAGGAGACCGCCCCAGTCAAACTGCCTACCATGCACTGTCCCCGATCCGGATTACGGACCAAGGTTAGAACCTCAAACAAGCCAGGGTGGTATTTCAAGGTCGGCTCCACTGAAACTAGCGTTCCAGCTTCAAAGCCTCCCACCTATCCTACACAGACCGGTTCAAAGTCCAATGCAAAGCTACAGTAAAGGTTCATGGGGTCTTTCCGTCTAGCCGCGGGGAGATTGCATCATCACAAACACTTCAACTTCGCTGAGTCTCGGGAGGAGACAGTGTGGCCATCGTTACGCCATTCGTGCAGGTCGGAACTTACCCGACAAGGAATTTCGCTACCTTAGGACCGTTATAGTTACGGCCGCCGTTTACCGGGACTTCAATCAAGAGCTTGCACCCCATCATTTAATCTTCCGGCACCGGGCAGGCGTCACACCCTATACGTCCACTTTCGTGTTTGCAGAGTGCTGTGTTTTTATTAAACAGTCGCAGCCACCAGTTTATTGCAACCCCTTCACCCTCTGCGCGCAGGCGCATCAAGCTACAGGGGCGTACCTTATCCCGAAGTTACGGTACCAATTTGCCGAGTTCCTTCTCCCGAGTTCTCTCAAGCGCCTTAGAATACTCATCTCGCCCACCTGTGTCGGTTTGCGGTACGGTCTTGTTAGACTGAAGCTTAGAGGCTTTTCCTGGAACCACTTCCGATTGCTTCGTGACCTAGATCACTGGCCTCGCACCCTTGAATTCCGCGCCCGGATTTGCCAAAGCGCCTTCTCCAATGCAAGGACCGGGACTTCCAACACCCGGACAACCTTCCGCGATCCGTCCCCCCATCGCATCTAACAATGGTGCAGGAATATTAACCTGCTTCCCATCAGCTACGCATTTCTGCCTCGCCTTAGGGGCCGACTCACCCTACGCCGATGAACGTTGCGTAGGAAACCTTGGGCTTACGGCGAGGGGGCCTTTCACCCCCTTTATCGCTACTCATGTCAGCATTCGCACTTCCGATACCTCCAGCGCACTTTTCAATGCACCTTCGCAGGCTTACGGAACGCTCTCCTACCATGCACATAAATGTGCATCCGCAGCTTCGGTATATGGCTTAGCCCCGTTACATCTTCCGCGCAGGACGACTCGATCAGTGAGCTATTACGCTTTCTTTAAAGGATGG
Source organism: Paraburkholderia sp. D15 (assembly GCF_029910215.1). Taxonomy (NCBI): domain Bacteria; kingdom Pseudomonadati; phylum Pseudomonadota; class Betaproteobacteria; order Burkholderiales; family Burkholderiaceae; genus Paraburkholderia; species Paraburkholderia sp. D15. Next base: position 3,982,217 of record NZ_CP110395.1, read on the forward strand.
CTGCTTCTAAGCCAACCTCCTGACTGTTTTAGCCTTCCCACTTCGTTTCCCACTTAGCCATATTTGGGGACCTTAGCTGGCGGTCTGGGTTGTTTCCCTCTTGACACCGGACGTTAGCACCCGATGTCTGTCTCCCGTGATTGCACTCTTCGGTATTCGGAGTTTGCTATGGCGTAGTAATCCGCAATGGACCCCACAACCATGACAGTGCTCTACCCCCGAAGGTGATACACGAGGCACTACCTAAATAGTTTTCGGAGAGAACCAGCTATTTCCAGGTTTGTTTAGCCTTTCACCCCTATCCACAGCTCATCCCCTAACTTTTCAACGTTAGTGGGTTCGGACCTCCAGTACGTGTTACCGCACCTTCATCCTGGCCATGGATAGATCACCTGGTTTCGGGTCTACACCCAGCGACTGAATCGCCCTGTTCGGACTCGCTTTCGCTACGCCTGCCCTAATCGGTTAAGCTTGCCACTGAATGTAAGTCGCTGACCCATTATACAAAAGGTACGCCGTCACCCCTTACGAGGCTCCGACTGTTTGTATGCATGCGGTTTCAGGATCTATTTCACTCCCCTCCCGGGGTTCTTTTCGCCTTTCCCTCACGGTACTGGTTCACTATCGGTCGATCACGAGTATTTAGCCTTGGAGGATGGTCCCCCCATCTTCAGACAGGATTTCACGTGTCCCGCCCTACTTTCCGTACACCTAGTTCTTCCTCGCTGTTTTCGTCTACAGGGCTATCACCTGCTATGGCCGCACTTTCCAGAGCGTTCGACTAACAATGAAGATAAAGAGTACAGGCTGGTCCCATTTCGCTCGCCACTACTCTGGGAATCTCGGTTGATTTCTTTTCCTGCGGTTACTTAGATGTTTCAGTTCACCGCGTTCGCTTCGCGTAGCCTATGTATTCAGCTACGGATACTCCATAAGGAGTGGGTTTCCCCATTCGGATATCGGTGGATCAAAGCTCGTTTGCCAGCTCCCCACCGCTTTTCGCAGGCTACCGCGTCCTTCATCGCCTGTGATCGCCAAGGCATCCACCACATGCACTTGTTCGCTTGACCCTATAACGGGTGTGTCTTCGGCGCATTCACTCGGAACACGGCCTTCGCCACATCGTTACAGGTTGAGTATTCGTGTTGCGCCGTATTCCAAGGCAATCTTTCGATCACCTTTTCATACATTGATACAATCACAACCCTGATTCACCTACTCGCACACCCATCTCTAAGCATGCTTTCGTGAATCTCTTTACTACTTCTTCCTGATTGTTAAAGAACGACAGCCGATCACGCGGTTGCTATAACCACGTCTCGCTCTGACTGGCTCAATCGCCAATGCACAACTCTCTGCCCGTCTTGCCGGCAGAACACTATGCATTGAGGATTGGTGGAGGATGACGGGATCGAACCGACGACCCCCTGCTTGCAAAGCAGGTGCTCTCCCAGCTGAGCTAATCCCCCAGTCACATACAGACACACGATCAATTATCGTCTGCCGATGCAGTCTTCACAGATACGCCCTTCAGCGGCGAACCCCACCGCAGAAACAGTGGTGGGTCTGGATGGATTCGAACCATCGACCCCCGCCTTATCAAGACGGTGCTCTAACCGACTGAGCTACAGACCCCTGCGTCTGTCTGCGTATCTGTCTTTAATTTACAGCCGATAAGCGTGAGCGCTCAACGTTGAACACGTCAGCTCGAGAAAGGAGGTGATCCAGCCGCACCTTCCGATACGGCTACCTTGTTACGACTTCACCCCAGTCATGAATCCTACCGTGGTGACCGTCCTCCTTGCGGTTAGACTAGCCACTTCTGGTAAAACCCACTCCCATGGTGTGACGGGCGGTGTGTACAAGACCCGGGAACGTATTCACCGCGGCATGCTGATCCGCGATTACTAGCGATTCCAGCTTCACGCACTCGAGTTGCAGAGTGCGATCCGGACTACGATCGGTTTTCTGGGATTGGCTCCACCTCGCGGCTTGGCAACCCTCTGTTCCGACCATTGTATGACGTGTGAAGCCCTACCCATAAGGGCCATGAGGACTTGACGTCATCCCCACCTTCCTCCGGTTTGTCACCGGCAGTCTCCCTGGAGTGCTCTTGCGTAGCAACTAGGGACAAGGGTTGCGCTCGTTGCGGGACTTAACCCAACATCTCACGACACGAGCTGACGACAGCCATGCAGCACCTGTGTTATGGCTCCCTTTCGGGCACCCCCACCTCTCAGCAGGGTTCCATACATGTCAAGGGTAGGTAAGGTTTTTCGCGTTGCATCGAATTAATCCACATCATCCACCGCTTGTGCGGGTCCCCGTCAATTCCTTTGAGTTTTAATCTTGCGACCGTACTCCCCAGGCGGTCAACTTCACGCGTTAGCTACGTTACCAAGTCAATGAAGACCCGACAACTAGTTGACATCGTTTAGGGCGTGGACTACCAGGGTATCTAATCCTGTTTGCTCCCCACGCTTTCGTGCATGAGCGTCAGTATTGGCCCAGGGGGCTGCCTTCGCCATCGGTATTCCTCCACATCTCTACGCATTTCACTGCTACACGTGGAATTCTACCCCCCTCTGCCATACTCTAGCCCGCCAGTCACAAATGCAGTTCCCAGGTTAAGCCCGGGGATTTCACATCTGTCTTAGCGAACCGCCTGCGCACGCTTTACGCCCAGTAATTCCGATTAACGCTTGCACCCTACGTATTACCGCGGCTGCTGGCACGTAGTTAGCCGGTGCTTATTCTTCCGGTACCGTCATCCCACCACCATATTAGGGCGATGGTTTTCTTTCCGGACAAAAGTGCTTTACAACCCGAAGGCCTTCTTCACACACGCGGCATTGCTGGATCAGGGTTTCCCCCATTGTCCAAAATTCCCCACTGCTGCCTCCCGTAGGAGTCTGGGCCGTGTCTCAGTCCCAGTGTGGCTGGTCGTCCTCTCAGACCAGCTACAGATCGTCGCCTTGGTAGGCCTTTACCCCACCAACTAGCTAATCTGCCATCGGCCGCCCCTTGAGCGGGAGGTCCGAAGATCCCCCCCTTTCCTCCATAGAGCGTATGCGGTATTAATCCGGCTTTCGCCGGGCTATCCCCCACTCCAGGACACGTTCCGATGTATTACTCACCCGTTCGCCACTCGCCACCAGGATTGCTCCCGTGCTGCCGTTCGACTTGCATGTGTAAGGCATGCCGCCAGCGTTCAATCTGAGCCAGGATCAAACTCTTCAGTTCAAACCTGTTACTGTTTTTCGGGCTCTTTCGAACCCGGTCGCTCACTCAACGTACTGACGAATTGTTCGATCATCTTTCGACGGTCAAACCTTCCTTTCATTACTGTGTGAGACTTGATACTTTTGCTTTACGCCAGACTCCGAAGAATCCGGCTCGCATTCCGCATCAAGCGCCCACACTTATCGGCTGTTAATTTTTAAAGATCGCTCGCAAAAAGGTCAGGCGGCTTGCACCGCCCACTTCTTCCTGCGTCTCTGCATCAGCAGCAGAGAAACGAGATTATGAAGACTTTCCGCTGCGCCGTCAACAGGTTTTTGTTACTGACTGAACCCGCCGAAACCGCTGGAAGCCTTGCCATCACTGGCTTTCCCGCTCTCTGTGCCCCGCTGTCCGGAGCACGAAAGAGCGAGATTCTAGCGACCCAGGACGGGCCTTGCAAGCGTTATTTTGACAACAGTATTAACGGTGCTTGAAAACGGGTTTGCGCTTCTCCACGAAAGCGGCCATCCCTTCTTTCTGATCTTCCGTGGCGAAGAGCGAGTGGAACAGACGGCGCTCGAAGTGGACCCCCTCCGCCAGCGTCGTTTCATATGCGCGGTTGACGGATTCCTTCACCATCATCACTGCGGGAAGGGGAAACTCGGCAATCGTGGTGGCAGCCGCGATCGCTTCGTCGATCAAGGACGCAGCAGGAATTACCCGCGAGACCAGTCCAGCTCGCTCGGCTTCGGCGGCGTCCATGAAGCGAGCAGTCAAACAAAGGTCCATCGCTTTCGCCTTGGAGACAGCGCGCGGCAAACGCTGCGTGCCGCCCGCACCCGGCATCACGCCGAGTTTGATTTCCGGCTGGCCGAACTTGGCCGTGTCGGCGGCAAAAATAATGTCGCACATCATCGCGAGTTCGCAGCCACCGCCGAGCGCGAAGCCCGCCACCGCCGCGATGATCGGCTTGCGGATCGAACGAACCGTTTCCCAGTTGCGCGTGATGTAGTCGCCCTTGTAGACATCCATATAGGAATAGCTGGCCATCATGCCGATGTCGGCGCCCGCGGCGAACGCCTTTTCGCTGCCCGTGATCACGATCGCGCCGATCGCGTCGTCGGCGTCGAATTCGCGCAGCGCCGTGCCCAGTTCGTCCATCAACGCGTCGTTCAACGCGTTCAGCGCCTTCGGCCGATTCAGCGTGACCAGACCAACACGCCCCCGCGTCTCAACCAGAATGTTCTCGTAAGCCATGCCGCCTCCTAGTGATTAATACGCACGCGAAAACGCTTCGCGCAGCCATCTTAATAATGCTAACATTGACCAACCAACCGGTCGGTCAATTATTCGACAGGCTTTTCCCCAACGTACAGTTACGCCCCTGCCATGACACACCCGCTATTCACCAAGCACGAAGACACGCTGCAAAAGGCGCTCACCGCGGTCGAAACGCGCGGCTACTGGAGCCCGTTCGTCGAGATGCCCAGTCCGAAAGTGTACGGGGAAACAGCTAACGCGGACGGCGAAGCCGCATTCAAAGCACACCTCGACACGACCTTCGAACTCGACCAGCCGTCGACCGGCGACACCGTCGGCGCCGAAGTCTCGCCGTTCGGCTTCCCTCTCGGCGTGCGTTATCCGAAGGCCGATCCCGACGCCCTGATCGCAGCGGCGGCGGCAGCGCAACGCGACTGGCGCGCGGCAGGTCCGCAAGCTTGGATCGGCGTGTGCCTCGAAATTCTTACCCGAATCAACCGCGCGAGTTTCGAGATCGGTTACAGCGTGATGCACACGACCAGCCAGGCATTCATGATGGCCTTCCAGGCGGGCGGTCCGCACGCACAGGACCGAGCGCTCGAAGCCGTGGTGTACGCGTGGGACCAGTTGCGCCGCATTCCGGCCAACGCTCACTGGGAAAAACCGCAAGGCAAGAACCCGCCGCTCGCCATGCACAAGCGCTACACCGTCGCCCCGCGCGGCACGGGTCTCGTGCTCGGCTGCTGCACATTCCCGACGTGGAACGGTTATCCCGGCCTCTTCGCGGATCTCGCCACCGGCAACACCGTCATCGTCAAACCGCATCCGGGCGCGATCCTGCCGCTGGCGCTGACGGTTCGAATTGCTCGGGACGTCCTGCGCGAAGCCGGGTTCGATCCGAACGTCGTCACACTGCTCGCGACCGACCCGAACGACGGCGCACTCGTCCAGGATCTGGCGCTGCGTCCGGAAATCAAGCTCATCGACTTCACGGGCAGCTCGCAAAACGGCACCTGGCTCGAACGGAACGCGCATCAAGCGCAGGTCTACACCGAGAAAGCCGGCGTCAACCAGATCGTGATCGACTCGGTGGACGACATCAAAGCCGCGGCCCGCAACATCGCGTTCTCGCTCGCGCTGTACTCCGGCCAGATGTGCACGGCGCCGCAAAACATCTACGTGCCGCGCGGCGGCATTCGCACCGCCGACGGCACACTCAGCTTCGACGAAGTCGCCCAGGCGCTTGCCGGCGCCGTGCAGAAACTCGTCGCCGATCCAGCGCGCGCCGTCGAATTGCTCGGCACCATCCAGAACGAAGGCGTAATCCAACGTATCGCCGAAGCGACGGGCCTCGGCCAGGTCCTGGTAGAGAGTCAATCGCTCGACCACCCGGCTTTCGCCGGCGCACGCGTGCGCACGCCGCTCATGCTGCAACTGGATGCCGCCACCGACCACGCTCAATTCACTAGAGAATGGTTCGGCCCGATCTCGTTCGTGATCGCGACGGATTCGACCGCGCAGTCGCTTGACCTCGCCGGTTCGATCGCCGCCGAACACGGCGCGCTGACGCTGTCGGTCTATAGCACCGACGAAGCCGTGCTCGATGCCGCTCACGAAGCCTCGATCCGCGGCGGCGTAGCACTGTCGATCAACCTGACCGGCGGCGTCTTCGTCAATCAGTCCGCAGCCTTTTCCGACTTTCACGGCACGGGCGCCAACCCGGCGGCCAACGCAGCACTGGCCGATGCGGCCTTCGTCGCGAACCGCTTCCGCGTGATTCAGAGCCGCCTTCATGTTGAACCGAAAGCGGCGCCCGCGGTAGCTAGCTGAAAGTCATAAGACAGAACTTGAGACAAAGCACGGCTTCGTCCTATGCCATTTGGCCGAATGGACCGGGCCGTGCCCCCCAATTAACATGAGACATCGGATCGGCCATTCGCGCCGCCCCGCCCAGCCGGAGCTCACATGAACGACGCCTTCATCTGCGACGCGATTCGCACCCCGATCGGCCGCTACGGCGGCGCATTGAAAGACGTTCGCGCCGACGACCTGGGCGCGGTGCCGATCAAGGCGCTGATCGAACGCAATCCCGGCGTCGACTGGCGCGCGCTCGACGACGTGATCTACGGCTGCGCGAATCAGGCAGGTGAAGACAATCGCAACGTCGCACGCATGTCGGCGCTGCTGGCTGGCCTGCCCACCGAGGCGCCCGGCGCGACCATCAACCGTCTGTGCGGCTCGGGCATGGACGCGGTCGGCACCGCCGCGCGCGCGATCAAAGCGGGCGAAGCGCGTCTGATGATCGCTGGTGGCGTGGAGAGCATGACGCGCGCGCCGTTCGTGATGGGCAAAGCGAGCAGCGCGTTTTCGCGGCAGGCCGATATTTACGACACGACCATCGGCTGGCGCTTCATCAATCCGTTGATGAAACGCCAGTACGGCGTCGACTCGATGCCCGAGACGGCGGAAAACGTCGCCGTGGAATTCGGCATCAGCCGCGCGGACCAGGATCTGTTCGCGCTGGCCAGCCAGCAGAAGGCCGCCCGCGCGCAGCAGGACGGCACGCTGGCGCAGGAAATCGTCGGCGTGGACATCGCGCAGAAAAAGGGCGACCCGGTGCGCGTGCTGCTCGACGAGCATCCGCGTGAGACGTCGCTCGAAAGTCTCGGCAAGCTCAAAGGCGTGGTTCGTCCCGACGGCAGCGTGACGGCGGGCAACGCGTCCGGCGTCAACGACGGCGCCTGCGCGCTCCTTCTCGCCAATCAGCAAGCCGCGGATCAATACGGCCTGCGCCGTCGCGCTCGTGTGGTCGGCATGGCAACGGCCGGCGTCGAGCCGCGCATCATGGGCATCGGCCCCGCGCCGGCCAGCCAGAAGCTGCTGAAGCAACTCGGCATGACGCTCGAACAATTCGACGTGATCGAACTGAACGAAGCGTTCGCGTCGCAAGGCCTCGCTGTTCTGCGCACGCTCGGTCTGCGCGACGACGACCCGCGCGTGAACCCGAACGGCGGCGCCATCGCACTCGGCCATCCGCTAGGCGCTTCGGGCGCGCGACTGATCACGACGGCGCTTTACCAACTGGAACGGATCAACGGCCGCTTCGCGCTGTGCACGATGTGCATCGGCGTGGGGCAAGGCATCGCGTTGGTCATCGAGCGACTCTGATAGGCACGCCGCAGCACCCATCGATCGAAGAGACTTTGAGGAGACACCCAATGTCGTACGAAGCGATTCGTTTGGAAATCGACGCATCGAGCCGTGTAGCCACCGTTACGCTGAATCGTCCCGACAAGCTGAACAGCTTTACACGCGCGATGCACCGCGAGCTGAGCGCGGCGCTCGATCAAGTCGAAGCATCCGCGGCCCGTGCACTCGTGCTGACCGGTGCCGGCCGGGGCTTTTGCGCCGGCCAGGATCTCGCCGACCTGGACTTCACGCCAGGCGCGATGACGGATCTGGGCGAACTGATCGACGAGCATTTCAATCCGCTGATTCGCCGCCTGCAAGCGTTGCCGATGCCGGTGATCGCGGCGGTGAACGGCACGGCCGCCGGCGCCGGCGCCAACCTCGCGCTGGCCTGCGACCTCGTGCTCGCGGCGCGTTCGGCCAGCTTCATTCAGGCATTCGTGAAGATCGGCCTCGTCCCCGATTCGGGCGGCACGTGGTTTTTGCCGCAACGGGTCGGCATGGCGCGCGCGCTGGGACTGGCCATCACCGGCGACAAACTCGGCGCGGAAAAAGCGGAGAGCTGGGGGCTGATCTGGCAGGCAGTCGACGACGCCGAACTCACCGCCACCGCCGCCAAACTCGCGACCCAACTCGCCCAGCAACCCACGCGCGCGATCGCCGCGATCAAACAGGCCATGCGTGCGGGCATGACACAAACGCTCGACCAGCAGTTGGACCTCGAGCGCGACCTGCAACGCGAGCTCGGTGCGTCGCACGATTACGCCGAAGGCGTGCAAGCCTTCGTGGAAAAACGCGCACCGCGTTTCGAGGGACGCTGAAATGGGCGAGCACATCAACCACGCAGATCGCCCAGATCAGATGACCCCGGATGAACTCGCCCGCGCAACCGCCGCCGCGATGTTTGAAAACGACGCGTGCAGCAAGGCGCTGGGCCTTGAAATACTCGACGTCCGCCCTGGTTACGCGCGCCTGCGCATGGCAGTGCGCGACGACTTTCTGAACGGTCATCAGATCTGTCACGGCGGCTTGATCTTCACACTCGCCGACTCGACCTTCGCGTTCGCCTGCAACACGTACAACATCAACACGGTCGCCGCCGGCTGCTCGATCGAGTTTCTGCGCCCGGTGCAAGGCGGCGACGTGTTGACCGCCGAAGCCGTCGAACAGACGTTGAGCGGACGTACCGGCATTTACGACATTCGCGTCACCAATCGCGCCGGGGAACCGGTCGCGATGTTCCGCGGCAAGTCCGCGCAGATCAAAGGCAACCTGATTCCGACCGGCAGCTAAAGACGCGCGTACGAACGCGTCGCCGCCGTTTGCGCACAAGCGCACCGCATCCCAGACTCAAGCATTGAGGCAGCAAGGAGACAATCGATGACCACCGCCCTTCCGCTCGATCCCATCGAGACCGCCAGCCGCGACGAACTCGCCGCGCTTCAACTCGAACGGCTCAAATGGTCGTTGAACCACGCTTACGAAAACTCCCCGGTCTATCGTCGCAAGTTCGACGAGGCTGGCGTTCACCCAAGTGAACTGAAGACACTCGCGGATCTGTCGCGCTTTCCCTTCACCACCAAGAAGGATCTACGCGACAGCTACCCCTTCGGGATGTTCGCGGTGCCGCAGGAACAGATTTCGCGGATTCATGCGTCGTCGGGTACGACGGGCAAACCGACCGTCGTGGGCTATACCGCACGCGACATCGACACGTGGGCGAATCTCGTCGCGCGTTCGGTTCGCGCCGCCGGTGCGCGGCGCGGCGATAAGGTTCACGTGAGTTACGGCTACGGTCTCTTTACCGGCGGTCTCGGTGCGCACTACGGCGCGGAGCGCGCCGGGCTCACGGTGATTCCGTTCGGCGGCGGTCAGACGGAAAAACAGGTGCAACTGATTCAGGATTTCCGGCCGGACATCATCATGGTGACGCCGAGCTACATGCTTTCCATCGCGGACGAACTCGAGCGCCAGGGCGTCGACCCGGCCAGTTGCTCGCTGCGTATCGGCATTTTCGGCGCGGAGCCGTGGACCAACGACATGCGTCAGGCCATCGAAAAGCGCATGGGCATCGACGCGGTCGATATTTACGGTCTGTCGGAAGTCATGGGGCCGGGCGTGGCATCGGAATGCGTCGAGACGAAAGATGGTCCGACCATCTGGGAAGATCACTTCTATCCGGAGATCATCCACCCCGAAACCGGTGAAGTATTGCCGGACGGCGAACTCGGCGAACTGGTGTTCACGTCGCTGACCAAGGAAGCGCTGCCGATCGTCCGTTACCGGACGCGCGATCTGACGCGCCTCCTGCCGGGCACGTCACGTACGATGCGCCGAATGGAGAAGATCACGGGCCGCTCGGACGACATGATGATCGTGCGCGGCGTGAACGTCTTCCCGACGCAGATCGAAGAACTGCTGCTGAAGCAGCACGCGCTCGCACCGCACTATCAGATCGTGCTGACCAAGGAAGGCCCGCTCGACGTGCTCACGCTAAACGTCGAACCGTGTCCTGAAAGCGCGCCGGATATCGCAGCATTGACCACGGCGAAGCAGGCGTTGACCTACGACATCAAGTCGTTGATCGGCGTGAGCGCGGTGGTGAACGTGCTGGCTGTGAACGGCATCGAGCGTTCGGTGGGGAAGGCGCGGCGCGTGGTGGATAAGCGCAATCTCGGCGCTTAAGACAACGCTGGGAAGATACGCGTCCGGCGCAGTCGGATTGCAACAGTCGGATTGCAAGTCAGCTATCGCAATCCGACTTCCCGATCGTGGCGATCTCAAAGCAGTGCACGCGCCGCTGGCATCCTAAGTGAGCGGCGCGGCGCTCACGAATTCGGCAACAGCAACCACATCCGGCCGCCCTGCTTCATCTTGCCGGCGAGATCGCCGGCATCATCGCCGAGACCCCAGAAATAGTCGGCACGCACACCACCCTTGATCGCCGAGCCCGTGTCCTGCGCGAACACGAGCCGATTCATCGGCGAGTTCGTCAGCGGACGCGTGGTCTGCAAAAACACCGGCGTGCCCAGCGGGATCGAACTCGGATCGACCGCGATCGAGCGCTCGGGCGTCAACGGCACGCCAAGCGCGCCGATCGGACCGTCCGCGCCGCCGCTCGGCGCGGTTTCGCCCGACGGCATCTCGCGGAAGAACACGAAGCGCGGATTCGTATCGAGCAGCGCATCCACCCGCGCCGGGTTGGCACGTGCCCATGCCTTGATACCTTGCATGGTTGCCTGCGCCGGCGTGAGTTCGCCGCGATCCAGCAGCCAACGCCCGATCGACTTGTACGGCTGGTTGTTCGTCCCGCCGAAGCCGACGCGCATCACGCTGCCGTCTTCCATCACGATGCGGCCCGAGCCTTGCACCTGCAGGAAGAAAGCTTCGATCGGATCGTCGACCCACACCAGCTCATTGCCGTTCAGCACGCCCGCGCGTTCGAGCTGCGCGCGCGCCGGCAGCGCCGCGCCAGCGCGATATCCGGACGGCCAGCGATACAACGCGGTCTGATACACGCCGTGCCGCGTGCGTGAGCCACGCAGCAACGGTTCGTAGTAACCGGTGACGAGACCGTCGAGCGTACCGTCGTTATTGGCTAGCTGGAACGGCGTGAAATACGCCTCGAAGAAAGCCCGCGCGCTCGTGACATCGAGATCGTCGATCTGCGATGCGGCGGCACAGGCCCGTGCCCAGTTCGGCTGACGCGCAAGCCGCACGCAGTTTTGCCGCAGCGCGGCAGTCGCGCCGATCAGCGAGTCGTCCTGCCAGCCTGGCACCTGTTGCCACGCGACCGCCGTGAGCCGCGTCGCGGCGATCTGTCCGGGTATGATCGCAGCGCCCGTGGGCGGCGACACCGAGGGACGCACGACAGCGCCGCCTCCGCAGGACGCCAGCAGCACCGCCACCGACAGCGCGCCGAGCCATGCGCCGGCCTTGCGGACAAACCGCATACAATGTTCGTTCTTGATGGAAACCGCCATGTCTGATCTGTTCGACGAATACCCGATGCTCATCTTCGCGCTGGAATCGCTCCTCGCGCTCTTTCTGCTCGTCTTCATCGTTGTGTGGACATCGTCGGGCAAGAAGAAAGCGGCACGCGCGAACTCTACCAGTCAGCGCCAACAGCAGAATCCGCAGAGCCCGCAAGAACCGCGTTGAAGCAGCGCCCGAGCGCCATAGCACGAAAGTGTTTAAGAGACCGCGCTCCGCGCCCTCGGTTCAATGCAAAGTACGCGGCATGCGCAGAATGAATTCCGGCACCGGCGCCTCGAAGCGCTCGCCGTCTTCCGCCACGCAGAAATACTCGCCCCGCATTGTGCCAACCGGCGTGCCGATCACCGCCCAGCTGGTGTACTCGAAGTGCTCGCCCGGCTTGAGCAGCGGCTGATGGCCGACCACGCCCAGGCCTTTCACTTCCTGCTCGTTCTTGTCACTGTCGGTAATCACCCAGTGCCGCGCGATCAATTGAGCCGGCACCTGGCCCGTGTTGCGAATGGTCAGCGTGTATGCAAATGCAAACTGCCGGCGCTCCGGGTCCGACTCTTCGGGCAGAAACTGCACCTGCGCCGAGACGCTGAATTCGTACTGGCTCATCCTGATTCCGGTGTGATGAAACGGCTATGAAAAATCGCGGGAAAGCCCGCATGCCAATGGTTTGCGGGCGCACCGCCGATGCGTCGCTTCTGGTTTGGCATTCTGCTTGATGCGCGGCAGGGCCGCAACCGGACAAATCCCTCTGTCCAGAAGGCCGCGAGGCCGCCGTGTCACCGGCACGACGTACGCCGGAACCTGTCACGAACCGCTCGTGAACCGCTCGCGAACCGTCCGTGAGCCTTCCGGGAACTGAAGACGAGCCATCGGCGAGCCGGTTCATCCACGCGCAAAACGGTAAAATGACGCTTTACCGTCTGCCTCCGCCCCCGCCATGACGCAATTCCGCATCGCTCCCAGCATTCTGTCCGCCGACTTCGCCCGTCTGGGTGAAGAGGTCCGCAATGTCGTCGTCGCCGGCGCCGACTGGATCCACTTCGACGTGATGGACAACCACTATGTGCCGAACCTGACCATCGGTCCGCTCGTGTGCGAGGCGATCCGCCCGCACGTGGACGTGCCGATCGACGTGCATCTGATGGTGCGTCCCGTCGACCGGATCGTGCCGGACTTCGCGAAAGCCGGCGCGAACCTGATCAGCTTTCATCCTGAAGGCTCGGATCATATCGACCGCACGCTGTCGCTGATCCGCGACCACGGCTGCAAGGCGGGTCTCGTGTTCAATCCGGCCACCTCGCTGAACTACCTCGACCACGTGATGGACAAGCTCGACCTCGTGCTGATCATGTCGGTGAACCCGGGCTTCGGCGGCCAGTCGTTCATTCCCGAGGCGCTCAACAAGCTGCGCGAAGCGCGCGCGCGGATCGACGCCTACAAGGAGCGCACCGGCCGCGAGATTCATCTGGAAGTGGACGGCGGCGTGAAGGTCGACAACATCGCGGAAATTGCCGCGGCCGGTGCGGACACGTTCGTCGCGGGCTCGGCGATCTTCGGCCAGCCGGACCACAAGGTCGTGATCGACAAGATGCGCGCGGCGCTCGCGAACATCCAGCACTGAACCGCACGCCAAGACCGCCGCCACCCATGACTGCCTCGTATCCCGCGCCGCACTTCACTGGCCCGCGCCTGCAAGCCGCGATCATCGACCTGGACGGCACGATGATCGACACCGCCGACGATTTCACCGCCGGCCTGAACGGCATGCTCGCGCAACTCGACGCCCAGCAAACCTCGCGCGAGGAAGTGGTCGGTTATGTCGGCAAGGGTTCGGAGCATCTGATCCGCAGCGTGCTCGCGCCTCGCTTCGAGGCGCAGCACGCGCAAGACCGCTTCGACGAGGCGCTCGCGATCTATCAGGACGAGTACGCGAAGATCAACGGCACGCACACGCGCCTCTATCCCGACGTGGAAACCGGTCTGGCGGCATTGCGGGAAGCCGGTATCAAGCTCGCTTGCGTAACCAACAAGCCGCACCGCTTCGCGCTGGAACTGCTGCGGCAATATGGCCTTGCACACTATTTCAGCGTCGTGCTGGGCGGCGACAGCCTCGCGAAAAAGAAGCCGGATCCATTGCCGATGCTGACCGCCGCGGCCCAGCTCGGTGTCGATCCGCGCGCCACGGTGGCGATCGGCGATTCGGAAAACGACGCGCTGGCAGGCCGCGCGGCGGGCATGGCGACGCTCACCGTGCCCTATGGCTACAACCATGGGCAAGCTATACAAACAATAAAATCCGATGGTATAGTTGCCTCGCTGCTGGACGCCGCCAAGGCGATCGCGGCACACCAATCCACGACTTGAACAGTCCTTCATCCTCATGTTTCTGAACAAAAAACGGAGTCTGATTAGCATCGACCGGGGAGCCTGGCCCTGGCGTCGCTGGTCGCGCTAACCTCGCCTGAGGTACGCTGAAGTTCGTCTTCGGCAACCGTTTTTTTGCTTCGCTGCGCTCACGCGTTTTTTCCATCATTCAGTTTCGCTGCATCGACCGATTCGGCCTGCGTGTACCCTCAACGGACCGCTGCGCGCCGGAACGCTTTGCACGCGTCGATGGGAAACTCGCGCCGGTCGGTATCATCATCGTGTCGAAACCGTCGAACGAACCCTGACCGGCCGCGCAACGCCCCGCTTTTGTCCGACGCACGCTGCCGCCGGATCACCGTACAGGATCGGAACATGACCGAACTCGAATTCCAGTCCCTCGCCAACGAGGGTTTCAATCGCATTCCGCTGATCGCCGAAGCGCTGGCGGATCTCGAAACGCCGCTGTCGCTGTACCTGAAGCTCGCGCAGAGCGAACGCAACGGCGCCAACTCGTTCCTGCTGGAATCGGTGGTGGGCGGCGAGCGTTTCGGCCGCTACTCGTTCATCGGCCTGCCGGCGCGCACGCTGCTGCGCACCCGCAACGGCGTGTCGGAAGTGGTGCGCGACGGCAAGGTCGTCGAAACGCACGAAGGCGATCCGCTCGAGTTCATCCAGCAATTCCAGGGGCGTTTCAAGGTCGCGCAACGTCCCGGCCTGCCGCGCTTCGCGGGCGGTCTGGCCGGCTACTTCGGCTACGACGCGGTGCGCTACATCGAGAAGAAACTCGCGCACACCGCGCCGCAGGACGATCTGAATCTGCCCGACATCCAGTTGCTGCTGACTGAAGAAGTCGCGGTGATCGACAACCTGGCCGGCAAGCTCTACCTCGTGGTGTACTCCGATCCGACGCAGCCGGAGGCTTATACGAAGGCGAAGCAGCGTCTGCGCGAACTGCGTCAGCGTTTGCGCACGACCGTGCAGCCGCCGGTCACGTCGGCAAGCGTGCGCACCGAGACCTACCGCGAGTTCGCCAAAGACGATTACCTCGCGGCCGTGCGCAAGGCGAAGGAATACATCGCGGCCGGCGAGCTGATGCAGGTGCAGGTCGGCCAGCGCCTGACCAAGCCGTATCGCGACAATCCGCTGTCGCTGTATCGCGCGCTGCGTTCGTTGAATCCGTCGCCGTACATGTACTACTACAACTTCGGCGACTTCCACGTGGTGGGCGCGTCGCCGGAAATTCTGGTGCGTCAGGAAAAGCGCGGCGAGGATCGCATCGTGACGATCCGTCCGCTCGCGGGAACGCGTCCGCGCGGCAACACGCCGGAACGCGACGCCGAACTCGCCACCGAACTGCTGAACGACCCGAAGGAAATCGCCGAGCACGTCATGCTGATCGACCTCGCGCGCAACGACGTCGGCCGCATCGCGCAGATCGGCTCAGTGGTCGTGACCGACAAGATGGTGATCGAGAAGTACTCGCACGTGCAGCACATCGTGAGTTCGGTCGAAGGCAAGCTGAAGCCCGGCACCACCAATTTCGACGTGCTGCGCGCCACCTTCCCGGCCGGCACGCTGTCCGGCGCGCCGAAGGTCCGCGCGATGGAACTGATCGACGAACTCGAACCCGTCAAGCGCGGCCTGTACGGCGGCGCGGTCGGTTATCTGTCGTTCACCGGCGAGATGGACCTCGCCATCACGATCCGCACCGGCGTGATCGCGAACGGCAATCTGTATGTGCAGGCGGCAGCGGGTGTCGTCGCGGATTCGGTGCCCGAGTCCGAATGGCAAGAGACCGAGAACAAGGCGCGCGCCGTGTTGCGCGCCGCCGAGCAGGTTCAAGACGGCCTCGATAGCGACTTCTGACCGGAGACACACCATGCTGCTCATGATCGACAACTACGACTCGTTCACCTACAACCTGGTGCAGTACTTCGGCGAACTCGGCGAAGACGTGCGCACCTATCGCAACGACGAAATCACCCTCGACGACATCGCGAAGCTCAACCCTGAGCGCATCTGCCTGTCGCCCGGCCCGAGCAATCCGCAGCACGCCGGCATCACGCTCGACGTGCTGCGCGAATTCGCCGGCAAGACGCCGATTCTCGGCGTCTGCCTCGGCCATCAGGCGATCGGCGAGGCGTTCGGCGGTCGCGTGGTGCGCGCGCAGACCATCATGCACGGCAAGGTCAGCACGATCGAAACCGATTGCAAGGGTGTGTTCGCCGACCTGCCGAAGCATTTCGTCGTGACCCGCTACCACTCGCTCGCGATCGAACGCGAATCGCTGCCCGACTGCCTCGAAGTATCGGCATGGACCGAGGACGGCGAGATCATGGGCGTGCGTCACAGGGAACTGGCGGTGGAAGGCGTGCAATTCCATCCGGAATCGATCCTGTCGGAACACGGCCACGCGCTGCTCGAAAACTTCGTGAAGCAGTCGAAACTCGCGGGTGCCCGTGCGGCCACGCAACGCGCCTGAAGGAGACACGAAATCATGTCGATTACGCCCCAGGAAGCGCTGCAGCGGACCATCGAGCATCGCGAGATTTTCCACGACGAAATGCTGCATCTGATGCGCCTCATCATGCGCGGCGAACTGTCGCCGGTGATGTCGGCGGCGATCATCACCGGCTTGCGCGTCAAAAAAGAGACCATCGGCGAAATCACCGCGGCCGCCACGGTGATGCGTGAATTTGCCCGGCACGTCGACGTGCAGGACAACTCGAACTTCGTCGATATCGTCGGCACCGGCGGCGACGGTTCGCAAACCTTCAATATTTCCACGGCCACCATGTTCGTCGCCGCCGCGGCCGGCGCGAAAGTCGCGAAACACGGCGGCCGGGGCGTGTCGAGCAAGTCGGGCAGCGCGGACGTGCTCGAAGCGCTCGGCGTGAATATCGATCTGCAGCCGGACCAGGTGGCCGCATCGATCGCGGAAACCGGCATGGGCTTCATGTTCGCGCCGAACCATCATCCGGCGATGAAGAACATCGCGCCGGTGCGCCGCGAACTCGGCGTGCGCACGCTGTTCAATATTCTCGGGCCGTTGACCAATCCGGCCGGCGCGCCGAATCAGTTGATGGGCGTGTTCCACGCCGACCTGGTCGGGATTCAGGTGCGCGTGATGCAGCGCCTCGGCGCGAAGCACGTGCTGGTGGTGTACGGCATGGACGGCATGGACGAGGTGTCGCTCGGCGCGGCGACCCAGGTCGGCGAACTGCGCGACGGCCAGATTCACGAGTACGAGATTCATCCGGAAGACTTCGGCATGCAGATGGTGTCGAACCGCACACTGAAAGTAGCGGACGCGGCGGAATCGAAAACGATGCTGATCGAGGCGCTCGACAACAAGCCGGGCGTCGCGCGCGAGATCGTCACGCTGAACGCCGGCACGGCGCTGTATGCGGCGAACGTGGCGGCATCGATCGCGGACGGCATCGCGTTGGCGCGCGAAGCGATCGCCAGCGGCAAGGCGCGCGCGAAAGTCGACGCGCTGATCCGCTTCACCCAGCAATTCAAGCAGTAATCACGTAGCGAGACACTGATGAGCGACATCCTCGACCGAATCATCGCGGTCAAACGCGAAGAAGTCCGCGCGGCGCAGCAAAGCGCGCCGCTCGAAGAACTGCGCCTCGAAGCGGCGTCGCGCGACCTCCGCGATTTCGTCGGCGCACTGCGCGCGAAGCACGCGGCGGGTCTCGCCGCCGTGATCGCGGAAGTGAAGAAGGCGAGCCCGTCGAAAGGCGTGCTGCGCGAGCATTTCGTACCCGACGAGATCGCCCGTTCATATGAACAGCACGGCGCGGCCTGTCTGTCCGTGCTGACCGACGTGCAATTCTTCAAGGGCAGCGTCGCTTACCTGGAAGAAGCGCGCGCGGCCTGCCAGTTGCCGGTGTTGCGCAAGGACTTCATCGTCGATCCTTATCAGATCGTCGAAGCGCGCGCGATGGGCGCCGACGCGATCCTGCTGATCGCCGCCGCGCTCGAAACCTCGCAGATGCAGGACCTCGAAGCGCTCGCGCATTCGCTCGGTCTGGCCGTGCTGGTCGAAGTGCACGACAGCAACGAGCTGATGGAAGCGCTCACGCTGAAGACGCCGCTGATCGGCATCAACAACCGCAATCTGCGTACCTTCGAAACGTCGCTGGACACGACCATCGGCATGCTCGAAGCGATTCCGGACGACCGCATCGTCGTCACCGAGTCGGGCATTCTGTCGCGTGTCGACGTGGACCGGCTGCGCGCGATGGACGTGCATACGTTCCTCGTCGGCGAGGCGTTCATGCGCGCGGAAGAACCGGGTGTGGAACTTGCGCGGATGTTTTTCTGAGCGCGGCTTTCACAACCGGCATACGTAGCGGAGCAGGTCATGGGCATGGAACGCGAAATCAAGCTGGCGCTGCCGGCTTCGCAGGTAAAGGCGGCGACGCAGTGGTTCGTCGCGCGCGCGGGCGGTGACGGGCAGGCGGTCAAGCTAGCGAATATTTACTTCGACACGCCGGAACTGGCGTTGGCCAGCTCGAAAAGCGCGCTGCGTTTGCGTCATACGCCGGACGGCTGGCTGCAGACCTTCAAGACAGTCGGCGAGGCGCAGAACGGGTTGCACAGCCGGCACGAGTGGGAAATGCCGGTGGCCGGCGAACAGCTGGAGATCGACGCGTTGCTGCGCGAGTGCGACGAGCCCGACGCGGCGCAAGCGCTGCGCGACGCGTCGCCGGGCCTGATCGCGCTGTTCCGCACGGATTTCACGCGCACGTTGTGGAATGTCGAACTGGACGGTGCTGTGATCGAAGCCGCGATCGATCAGGGCGATGTGCTCGCCGACGTGAACGGCGACACGCGCCGGTCGCCGATTTCGGAAATCGAGCTCGAACTGAAATCCGGGGATGAAGCGGCGTTGAACGCGCTGGCGGCGGAGCTCGGTAAGCAGATCGCCGGTCTTGCGCCGGATAACGTCAGCAAGGCGCAGCGCGGGTACCGGTTGCGGGCCGGCTGAGCAGGTTCTCAACGCGCCGCCGCACCTTGAGCCGCGGCGCGTTTGCTGCGACACTTCCCCGCCATGACCTCCGCATCCCGTACCCGTTCCAGTTCGCCGCAGGCTTCCCTGTTCGGCGACACCGCGTCTTCATCGACTGACGAGGCGCAGCATGTAACTGCGTCGCCGGCCGCCAGCGCGCCGCCGAGCCTCGAAGCGCAATTTGCCGCCCTGCCCCCGGCGTGGCGCGCGCATCTGAAACCGTTCATCGACAGCGACGCATACGCGCCGCTGTGCCGTTTCGTCGACGGCGAACGCGCGGCCGGCAAAACCGTTTATCCCGCCGATGTCTTCCGCGCGCTGCGTCTGACCAGCCCCGACGACGTGAAAGTCGTGATCCTCGGTCAAGACCCGTATCACGGCGAAGACCGCGGCACGCCGCAAGCCCACGGTCTCGCGTTTTCCGTGGCGCCGAACGTGCGCACGCCGCCGTCGCTGCGCAATATCTTCAAGGAAATCGCCGCGAGCCTCGGTCACGAAACGCCGCGTCACGGCTGTCTCGACACGTGGGCCAAACAGGGCGTGCTGCTGTTGAACACGGTGCTGACCGTCGAACGCGATGCCGCCGCGAGCCACGCGAAACGCGGCTGGGAAAAATGCACGGACACACTGATCCACGAACTGGCGATGCGTCACGACGGCCTCGTGTTCATGCTGTGGGGCGCGCACGCGCAGGCGAAGCGCGCGCTGCTCGGCGGCAAATCGCATTACGTGCTGGAGGCGCCGCATCCGTCGCCGCTGTCCGCGCATCGCGGCTTCCTCGGCTGCGGGCATTTCGCGAAAGCGAACGACTATCTGACGCAGCACGGCCGCGAGCCGATCGACTGGCGGCTGCCGGACGAAGCGCAGATGCTGGCGTAAGCGGCAACATGGTAACGACGCATCCATAACGCAGCGGCAGAAAACAGAAAACGCCACGGGCTTAAAAAACCCGTGGCGTTTTTCCTTGCATCGCCGGCAATCGGCTAGAAGCGCGCCGCCACATCCAGCGGCGCGGATCAAACCCGCAAAGCGAACTCGCGGCGGGAAACCGGCGAGTCAGATTCGCTTACGCATTGCGTATTACGCAGCGGCAATCGCTTCGCGAGCCGACGCGAGTGCGGCGCCTGCTGCGTCCGGACCCATGTTCAGGCCTTCGGCGTAGATGAAGTTCACGTCGGTCATGCCGAGGAAGCCGAGGAACGTCTTCAGATACGGCGTCTGGCTGTCGTTCGGCGTGCCCAGATACTTGCCGCCGCGTGCCGACACGACGTACACCTTCTTGCCGGTCACGAGACCTTCCGGGCCGTTCGCGGTATAGCGGAACGTGACGCCGGCGCGAGCGATGAAATCGAAGTACGTCTTGAGTTGCGACGAGATGCCGAAGTTGTACATCGGCGCGCCGATCACGATGACGTCGGCGGCTTGCAGTTCGGCGACCAGCGCGTCGCTGCGCGCGGCGATCGCGGCTTGCTCGGCGGTGCGTTGATCAGCCGGCGTGAAGAACGCGCCAAGGACGGCGTCGTCCAGATGCGGCAGCGGTTCGGCTTGCAGATTGCGGACGACGACTTGCGCGCCCGGATTCGACTGTTGCAGCTTGGTGGTCAGTTCGTTGACGAGAAGCGTCGAGTTCGCGCCTTGCGAGCGGGCCGCCGAGTTGATTTGCAGGATCGTGGTCATGGTTGACTCCAGTTGGGGCGCGCTGTGTAGCGCGAGTGGAGTCATTGTGTTTTTTTACCGGGCGGGGAAAAAGCCGTGCGCCAGCGAAGGATTGTTGCACTGGTAGAACAATCCGCCGGCACGGGCCGTCGATTAACGACGGCCCGACTTACAATCAGCTTGCCAGCCAGCGCTCGCGGGCTTTGCGCGTGGCGGGCCGCTTGTCGGTGACGGCGAGCTTGTAGCGCGCGGCTTCCGGGCCGTCGAGCTTGAGCTGCACCGTACGCAACTCGTCGCGGCGGAAAGCGTGGATCTCCACTTTCGCGCCCGGCTGGTAGCGGGCCAGCAGGCCATCCAGATTCCCACCGGTCACGCGCAGGCCGTCGAGCGCGATCAGCACGTCGCCGGCCGACAGACCGGCTTTCTGCGCGGCGCTGCCTTCGTGCACCGCCGCCAGCACGCAATCCGCGCCGCCGCGCAAACGCGCGCCGAGCGACGGCCTCGCGTTCTTGTCGAGTTCTGGCGCCATCGCAACGCCGAACGGTGCGAACAACGTTTCGAGCGGCAGATCGCGCGTGCCATGCACGGCTTGCGCGAACAACTCGCCGAGTTGCGCGCCGGTCGCTTCGGCGAACAGCGCCTCGACCTCGCTTTCCTCGACGCCGACCGGCTTGCCGCGATAGAAGTCGCGGCCGAAACGCTTCCACAACAGACGCATCACGTCGTCGAGCGATTTGCGGTTGTCGGTTTGCGCGCGGATCGTCAGGTCGAACGCGAGCGCGACCAGCGATCCCTTCGTGTAATAGCTGACGATCGCGTTCGGCGCGTTTTCATCCTGCCGATAGTATTTGACCCACGCGTCGAACGAGCTTTCGGCGACGCTTTGCTTCAGGCGGCCGCTACCGCGCAGCACACCGCCGACCACCTTGCCGAGCATGCCGAGATAGTCGTCCGGCGAAATCAGACCGCTGCGCACGAGGATCAGATCGTCGTAGTACGACGTGAAGCCCTCGAACAGCCAAAGCAGCGACGTGTAGTTCTCGACGTTCAGGTCGTACGGCGCGAACACCGCCGGTTTGATGCGCTTCACGTTCCACGTGTGGAAGTATTCGTGGCTGCACAGGCCGAGGTAGGTCCGGTAGCCCTCGTTCATCGCGTCGCGGCCCACCACCGGCAGATCGCCGCGATTGCAGATCAGCGCGGTCGAAGCGCGGTGCTCCAGGCCGCCGTAGCCGTCGGTGACCGCCTGGGTCATGAAGACGTAGCGGTCCATCGGCGCCTTCTTCGACTTCGGCTCGAACAACGCGATCTGCGTTTCGCAGATGCGCTTCAGGTCGGCGGAAAGACGCGTCATATCCAGCCCGACCACGCGGCCGGCAATCACGATGTCGTGCGGCACGCCGTGCGCGTTGAACGTCGCCAGCGCGAACTCGCCCAGCGTGACCGGATGATCGATCAGTTCGTCGTAGTTCTGCGCGCGGTATTCGCCGAAGCCGTAGCGCTTGGTGCCGCGCGCTTCCGGCAACGCGGTGGCGACGCGCCAGTTACGGTACGCCGAGCCGTCCGGCTTCTGGATATCGACCACGCATTGCGCTTCCTCGTGGCCGAGCGGCGCGAGGAACACGCTGGTGCCGTTGAAGAAACCGGTGGTGTCGTCCAGATGCGCGGCGCGCACCGACAGATCCCACGCGTACACCTCGTAGCGCAACGTGAGCGCGCCTTTTACGGGCGCGGCCTGCCACGTGTGCTTGTCGGTCTTTTCGACACGTACCTTGCGGCCCGCGTCGTTGACCGCGCGCAGCGTGACGATGTTGCGCGCGAACTCGCGCACCATGTAGCTGCCCGGAATCCACACCGGCAGCATGAAGCGCTGCCCCGCCGGATCGGGATCGGCGACGGTCACGGTGACTTCGAACAGATGGGCGGCGGGTTGCTTCGGAACGATGGTGTAGCGGATCGGCTTCATCGGCGGGCTTGGGAGAGATGAGGGAGAGGTGAGGCGAAGATTTTAAGGCTGGATGTGAAAGGAGGCGCACTGCGCGCCTCCTTTCCGACCGATGACGTGTGTTGCGTGACGCGCGTTAGATGACGCGTGCTGCCGTCGTCAGCCAGCTCAATGCACCGCGGACATTTCCTTGTCCAGCCGGTCGGCCGGCACGGCGCCCGGCAGGCGGCGGCCGTCGGCGAGGAACACCGTGGGCGTGCCGTCCACGTTCATTGCGTGGCCGAGCGCGAGGTTCTTGTCGATCGCGGCGGTGTCGCAGGTGCCGGCGGCGGTCGGCGCCTGATGGTCCTGCATCCACGATTCCCACGCCTTGGCGCGATCCGCCGAGCACCAGATCGACTTCGACTTGACGGTCGAATCCGGCGACAACACCGGGTACAGGAAGGTGTAGACCGTCACGTTGTCCATCGACTTCAGCGTGGTTTCGAGCTGCTTGCAGTACGGGCAGTTCGGATCGGAGAACACGGCGATCTTGCGCGCGCCGTTGCCCTTCACGACCTTCACCGCGTTCGCGAACGGCAGGCTCGCGAAATCGATGCGGTTGGTTTCCGACAGGCGCGCTTCGGTCAGATTCTTGCGGGTCTTCGCGTCGACCATGTCGCCGAGCAGCAAGTAGTCGCCGTTCGCGTCGCTATAGACGATCTGCGAGCCGAGGTTCACCTCGTAGATGCCGGCGATCGGCGTCTTCGACACGCTCTTGATCGTCACGTCGGCCAGGCGCGTTTGCAGCGTGGCCTTGATCTTGTCGGTGGTCTGGTCGGCCTGCGCGGAGCAGCCGAGCGTGAAAGCGGCGATCGCGAACGCGGCGGCCGCCATGCGGAAGGTCTTTTTCATGCTGAAGTCCTGTTCTGTCGCGCGAATCGCGCGTTTGACGAGGGCGCCCGCAGGCGCCTTGGCGACGGTCACGATCTGACCCGACCGGCGCCGATCCGCTCATGATACCCGTCTCGCCGGCGTCGGCGGGCCGGGCGGCACGTCAGTGGGGGCGAAGCGTACGCACCGGGTGACGCAACCTAGCCCAGCGCGGCCGACACCAGCCAGCGCTTGATGAACGGCTGCGCGCCGACGAACGCCATGCCGGTGTTGCGCAGTGCCTTGGCGAACGGGCCGGGTGCGGCGAAGAGTTTCTGCAGACCGTCGGTGGCGATCATCAGCGCGCGGATGTCTTCGCGACGCGCGCGTTCGTAGCGGCGCAGCAGCACCATGTCGCCGAGATCGCGGAACGCTTCCTTGCCCGCGACGGTGTCGGCCAGCGCCGCGACGTCGCGCAAACCGAGATTCATGCCCTGCCCCGCCAGCGGATGGATCAGATGCGCGGCATCGCCGACCAGCGCGACGCGCGGTGCCACCAGGCGATCCACCGTCTGCAGCGCGAGCGGGAAGCCTTGCGCGGGCGTCACGCATTCGAGCGCGCCGAACTGGCCGCCGGTCACGCGCTCCACTTCGGCGGCGAGTTGCGCCGGATCGAGCGCGACCAGTTGCTCCGCGTGTTCCGTGCGCGCCGACCAGACCAGCGACACGTGACCGTCCGGCATCGGCAGCAGCGCGACGATTTCGCCGTCCTTGAACCATTGGTATGCGGTTTCGCCGTGCGGCTTTTCCGCCTTGAAGTTCGCCACCACGCCGGTCTGCCGGTAGTCGCGACGCTGCATCTTCGAGTTGATCTGCGCGCGCACCCATGAATGCGCGCCGTCCGCGCCGACCACCAGATCCGCGTCGAGCACGTTGCCGTTCGCGAGACCGACGCTGGCGCTGTCGGCGGTGAAGTCCAGCGCCTGCGCGCGCGTGTCGATCCACGTGAGGTTCGGCTGGAAGCGCAACGCGGCATCCAGCGCGCGTTCGATCACCGCCGACTCGACGATCCACGCCAGTTGCGGCACCGACGCCTGAAACGCGGAGAAGTGCAGTTCGGCGTGCGCATCGCCGTAGACGCGCATGTCGTACACCGGCCCGAGCCGCGCCAGATCGAGCGCCTGCCAGACCCGCAGGCGTTCGAGCAGCGCCTGCGAACTCGACGACAGCGCGTAGACCCGCGAGTCGAACACGGCGCCGGCGGGCAGCGCCGCGCACGGTTGCGCGAGCAGCGCCACGCGCAGTCCGCCCTGGGTCAACGCCAACGCCGCGGTCTTGCCGACGAGCCCGCCGCCGATCACGGCGACATCAAAGGTCTGGTGGTGTGCGTTCATGCGCGCATTATAGCTGCGGGGGTTGCAAGGGACGGATCGGCGCACACGGCATATTGGCCGGGGACAAGGTCCGTGCCGATTGCCACGCGCGCCGTGCCACGCGCGGCGTGTTCGTGCGAATTGCCGCGAATTCCCGCGAATTGCGCGGGGCGTGCGCTACTGCGACTGGCCTTGCGCGGCGTGTGCCGCATGGGACTCGCGCAGCCGCAGAAAGTCGCTGTCGGACGACAGCAGTTGCCATGCGCTCGATTCGAGATTCGCTTTCCGGTCGCGCTGGTCGCTGCGCACCATGCAGTCGGGAAAGACGCGGTCGTAGACGCGCCAGAGCGAGTCGAAGTCGTTGGCATCGGCGAAGCCGGCGATGCGGCGTTTGTCGTCGAGCGTGAGCTGGCTCGACATGCAGTCGATCGTCTGCCGGTCGGTGCCGGCGCGCGCTTCGTCGTAATCGGGCACCAGCGCGACGGTCACGGCACCCGCGACGCCAATGCCCACGGCCCATCCCAGCCATTTTGTTATTGTCATGGTCCCTCCTCGGAAAGGGCTCTGGCGGCCCTGAAGAACCATCCTACATTAGTCGGATCATTGATCCGGGACGCATGGAGCCTTGCGTTGCGTGCCGATTCCTCGCTGCGCGCCATGGCATCGGGCGACGTCCGGTTTGCCGCGTCCGGCTCCAGAACGCGACAGGAACCCGGCGGCAACCCGATAAGAAGCCGATCCGGACGGGTTACAATTGCGCTTTCCGTGACGGGACGCGCCCGGAATCGTCGAGGCTCCGCCCCGATCCTGCGTCCTGTCCCGCTCCGCTGCGGTCCGCCGCCTCGCTCACTGCGAAGGCTCGAGGTTTTTCGAATCCTGCACACAGCGTCGAGCGCATCACGCCAACTTAATGATTCACTGAAGGATTTCCATGAGCCTCAAATGCGGCATCGTCGGCCTGCCTAACGTCGGCAAGTCCACCCTGTTCAACGCGCTGACCAAGGCGGGCATCGCGGCGGAAAACTACCCGTTCTGCACGATCGAGCCGAATGTCGGTGTCGTCGAGGTGCCGGACGCGCGTCTGAAGGCGCTCGCCGAGATCGTCAAGCCGGAGCGCATCCTGCCGGCGGTGGTGGAATTCGTCGACATCGCCGGTCTGGTGGCCGGTGCGAGCAAGGGCGAAGGCCTCGGCAACCAGTTCCTCGCGAACATCCGCGAGACGGACGCGATCACGCACGTGGTGCGCTGTTTCGAGGACGACAACGTGATTCACGTCGCGAACAAGGTCGATCCGCTGTCGGACATCGAAGTGATCAACACGGAACTGGCGCTGGCCGACCTCGCGACGGTCGAAAAGGCGCTGACGCGCTATTCGAAGGCAGCCAAGTCGGGCAACGACAAGGAAGCCGCGAAAAATGCGGCGGTGCTCGAAAAGGTCCGCGTGCAGCTCGACCAGGCCAAGCCGGTGCGCGCGCTGGATCTCACGGACGAAGAAAAAGCCACGCTCAAGCCGTTCTGCCTGATCACCGCGAAGCCGACCATGTACGTCGCGAACGTGAAGGACGACGGCTTCGAGAACAACCCGCACCTGGACGCGGTGGCGAAATTCGCGGCAGCGGAAAACGCGCCGGTGGTGGCGGTGTGCGCGGCGATCGAAGCGGAAATCGCCGACCTCGACGAAGCGGACATGGAAGTGTTCCTGGCCGACATGGGCATGGAAGAGCCGGGCCTGAACCGCGTGATTCGCGCGGGTTTCAAGCTGCTGGGCTTGCAGACGTATTTCACGGCGGGCGTGAAGGAAGTGCGCGCGTGGACGATTCATATCGGCGATACCGCGCCGCAGGCGGCGGGCGCGATCCACACGGACTTCGAGCGCGGGTTTATTCGCGCGCAGACTATCGCGTACAACGACTACATCACCTACAAGGGCGAGCAAGGCGCGAAGGAAGCCGGGAAGATGCGCGCGGAAGGTAAGGAATACGTCGTGCACGACGGGGATGTGATGAACTTCCTGTTCAACGTCTAAGCATCCGCCATCCGGTCGGGTTCATCGAGACAATCCGCCCCGCAGCGAAAAGCCCGTTTTATAGCGGGCTTTTTTTCAATCTGGACTCTGGCCGGAAGAATGAAACCCATGACCGCAAACGATCTGCTCCAGAAAGTGCTCGCATTTCGCGACGCCCGCGACTGGCAGCAATTTCACACGCTACGCAATCTGATCGTGTCGACCAGCATCGAAGCCGGCGAGTTGCTGGAAACGGTTCAATGGAAGACCGATTCCGAAATAGACGCGTTGCTGCTCGATCCGCAGAAGAAAAAACATCTGGAACAGGAATGCGCGGATGTGTTTATTTATCTGATGCTGGTCGCCCACACGGCGGGCTTCGATCTGGTCGAAGCCGCCATGGAGAAAGTCGCGCTGAACGAGGAGCGTTATCCGGTCGAGAAGTCCAAAGGCAACGCGACGAAGTATTCGGACCTTTGATCAACGCACCACGCCGCCTCACCCGTTACGATCCATCCGCCACATCACCTCGTCCGCACCGCAGCGGCAACGCGATGCCCTCCCGCACCGCGACCATCTTCGACGGCGAATCGGCCAGCACCGCATCCACACCGAGACACGCGGCCGCCCGATAATCCGCCGCGTCGTTCACCGCAATCGCGACGATTTCCACCGCCGGCTTCTGCCTGAAACAGGCAACGGTAGCCGGCGTCCACATCGTGGCCTGCACCTCGGACTGCCCTTCGCCCAACGTGAACTTCTCCACCACCGTCAGCGCGCGGTGCAGTTCGAACGCGGTCATCGCATGCTCGGCCGGCGCGTCGACGCAGCCTTGATGCAAGAGCACCCGCACGAGGCGCCCGCGCGTGGCGTCGCGCGACTCGAACAATCTCGCTTGCGGATAGGCCGCAAAGCTCCGCTGATAATCCGCTTCGGTCGAATAGATCGACACGCGCGACCACGCATTTTCCTCGTCGAGCACGCGCGCCACGGCGCCGGTTTGCGCGTCGGCGGGCAACGCCTTCATGTCCAGAATGACCGGCATGGTTCGCGGCACGGCGCGCAACGCGTCGCGCAGCGTCGGTATGCCGAGCGGACGATCGCGATACGGATAGGTATCGCCGACGCGAAAACTCCACCCCGCATTCACGCGCGCGAGTTCAGCCGCGGTGTAACCGGACACCGGCCCCTTCGCATCGGTCAGCGAAGACAGATCGGCCGGACGATACAGCACCGGCACGCCGTCCTTGCTCAACTGCACGGTCAACCACATCACATCCGCGCGATGCTCGACGGCGAGGCGAATCGCTTCGAGCGTATTTTCCGGCGCGTCGCCGGTGCCACCGCGGTGCGCGATGATTCGGGGCAACGTCGTCACCTGCTTCGTGGCGTCGTGCGAATTGGCCGGGGGCGCCAACGAACACGCCACCAAGGCGAGTCCAAGGATCGAACCGGCCACCACTCGTTGCATGAAAACAAGCATCTGGAATCCTTATTAAAAGCCGCCACAACAAACACCACAACATCATGGCGCGACGTCAAATCAAACGATCCACGCACGTCATGCCGTATCGCACGTGCCGACCTCGTGAACAAGTCCCTACCCGCCATTCATCTTGCCGGCTTGCCGCCGCCCGCGTCCAGCAAGCCGCACCGCGCGTTGACCTTCCGCAAATAACGCCGCTCAGACGACTAGAGCGTTTCATATTTCTTTTTCGTGACACCCGATGTTAAATTCCCGCAAGCGACCCACCCGCCC
Source organism: Paraburkholderia sp. D15 (assembly GCF_029910215.1). Taxonomy (NCBI): domain Bacteria; kingdom Pseudomonadati; phylum Pseudomonadota; class Betaproteobacteria; order Burkholderiales; family Burkholderiaceae; genus Paraburkholderia; species Paraburkholderia sp. D15. The sequence continues at coordinate 4,010,855 of NZ_CP110395.1, forward strand.
ACCAGCGAGCCAGCCGACCGGCCGCCGACGCGGGACTGTCATCGAACACAAATAGAATCGCGCGATTCGCAACCGCGCCCGTTCTCTCCAGGAGACACATCGATGAGTTTGAAGCCGCTTTTCCGTACGCTTTCCATGGCCGCCGTATTGAGCGTCGGCGTCAGCCAGGCGGCTCAGGCCGCCACCGAAATCCAGTTCTGGCACGGCATGGAAGCCGCGTTGGGCGAACGTCTGAACGACATCGCCAACGCTTTTAACGCGTCGCAAAGCGACTACAAGATTGTCCCGGTCTTCAAGGGCTCCTACGACCAGACGCTCGCCGCCGGCATCGCCGCGTATCGCGCGGGCAATGCCCCGGCGATTCTGCAAGTCTACGAAGTCGGCACCGCGACGATGATGCAGGCGAAGAAAGCGATCATCCCGGTCTCGGACGTCTTCAAGCAAGCCGGCGTACCGCTCGACGAGAAAGCGTTCGTGCCGACCATCGCGAGTTATTACAGCGACTCGAAGACCGGTCAGCTGATCTCGATGCCGTTCAACAGCTCGACGCCGGTGCTGTACTACAACAAGGACGCCTTCAAGAAAGCCGGCCTCGATCCGAACCAGCCGCCCAAGACCTGGGCCGACGTGGAAGCCGACGCGCAGAAGCTGAAGGCGTCGGGCATGTCGTGCGGTTATTCGTCGGGCTGGCAGAGCTGGATTCAACTCGAGAACTACAGCGCGTGGCATGGCGCACCGTTCGCGTCGAAGAACAACGGCTTCGACGGCGCCGACGCACAGCTCGAGTTCAACAAGCCGCTGCAGGTCGCGCACATCCAGTTCCTGCAGAAGATGCAGAAGGAAGGCACGTTCACCTACGTCGGCCGCAAGGACGAACCGGTGTCGAAGTTCTATAGCGGCGACTGCGGGATCATCACGAACTCGTCGGGCTCGCTGGCCACCATCAAGAAGTACGCGAAGTTCAACTTCGGCACCGGCATGATGCCGTACGACGCGAGCGTGAAGGGCGCGCCGCAGAACGCGATCATCGGCGGTGCGAGTCTGTGGGTGCTGTCGGGCAAGGATCCGGCGGTGTACAAGGGCGTCGCGCAGTTCCTCGCGTATCTGTCGTCGGCGCCGGTGGCCGCGAAGTGGCACCAGGACACCGGCTATCTGCCGATCACCACGGCCGCTTATCAGTTGACGCAGCAGCAGGGCTTCTACGAGAAGAATCCGGGCAGCGACACCGCGATCAAGCAGATGCTGAACAAACCGCCGCTGCCGTACACGAAGGGTCTGCGTCTGGGCAACATGCCGCAGATCCGCACGGTCATCGACGAAGAGCTCGAACAGGTGTGGGCGGACAAGAAGACGCCGCAACAGGCGCTCGATTCGTCGGTGTCGCGTGGCGACGAACTGCTGCGCCGCTTCGAGAAGGCCGGCAACTAAGTGGCCATCTGGCCACGAGCCGGCAGGGTTCCGGCGCACTCGCACCGGAACCCGCAACACTAGCGCAACGTTAGGAATCTTCGATGGACAAGCGCTCCCGCTTCGGCACCAGCCTGCTGCCCTATCTGCTGGTCGCACCGCAACTCGCGATCACGCTGCTGTTCTTTCTGTGGCCCGCCGGCGAGGCGCTGTGGCAATCCACGCAGAGCCAGGACGCGTTCGGTACGTCGAGCGAGTTCGTCGGACTCGCGAACTTCAAGCAACTTTTCGCCGATCCGCTCTATCTGTCGTCGTTCTATACGACGCTGATCTTCTGCGCGCTCGTTACCGTGTCGGGCCTCGTGATTTCGCTGCTGCTGGCGGTCTGCGCGGATCGCGTGACGCGCGGCAAGAAGGCCTATCAAACGCTGCTGATCTGGCCGTACGCGGTGGCGCCCGCGATTGCCGCCGTGCTGTGGTCGTTCCTGTTCAACCCGAGCATCGGCCTTGTTACCTATGCGCTCGCGAAATACGGCATCGTGTGGAATCACGCGCTGAACGCGGGGCAGGCGATGTTTCTCGTGGTGCTGGCCTCGGTCTGGCAACAGGTCAGCTATAACTTCCTGTTTTTCTACGCTGGCCTGCAGGCGATTCCGCGTTCGCTGATCGAAGCGGCGGCCATCGACGGCGCCGGCCCGGTGCGGCGTTTCTTCGGCATCGCGCTGCCGCTGCTGTCGCCGACCAGCTTCTTCCTGCTGGTCATCAACATCACGTACGCGTTCTTCGACACCTTCCCGGTGATCGACGCGGCCACCGGCGGCGGCCCCGCGCAATCCACCCGCACGCTGATCTACAAGATCTTCGCGGAAGGCTTCCAGGGGCTCGACATCGGCAGTTCCGGCGCGCAGTCCGTGGTGCTGATGCTGATCGTCGTCGCGTTGACGGTCGTGCAATTCCGATTCATCGAACGCAGGGTTCAATACTCATGATCGAGAACCGCCGCGGTTTCGACCTCTTCTGCCATGCGGTGCTGATTCTCGGCGTCGTGCTGGTGGTGTTCCCCGTCTACGTCGCGTTCTGCGCGGCGACCATGAGCGAGCACGAAGTGTTCAGCGTGCCGCTGTCGCTGGTGCCGAGCACGCATCTGTTCGAGAACATCGCGACCGTCTGGTCGCACGGCGCCGGCAACGCGGCCGCGCCGTTCGGCCGAATGCTGCTGAACAGCCTCGTGATGGCGCTGGTGATCGCGATCGGCAAGATCTCGGTGTCGATGATCTCCGCGTACGCGATCGTGTTTTTCCGCTTTCCGTTCCGCAATCTCGCGTTCTGGCTGATCTTCGTCACGCTGATGCTGCCGGTCGAGGTGCGCATTTTCCCGACCGTGCAGGTCGTCACGTCGATGCACCTGGGCAATACGTACAGCGGTCTGACCTTGCCGCTGATCGCATCGGCCACCGCGACTTTCCTGTTCCGCCAGTTCTTCATGACGCTGCCGGACGAACTGATGGAAGCGGCGCGCATCGACGGTGCAGGCGCGATGCGTTTCTTCTGGGACGTGGTGCTGCCGCTGTCGAAGACGAACATCGCCGCGCTGTTCGTGATCACTTTCATCTACGGCTGGAACCAGTATCTGTGGCCGATCCTGATCACGAGCCAGCAGTCGCTGACCACGGCGGTGGTCGGCATCAAGAGCATGATCGCGTCCGGCGACACCGCGACCGAATGGCACCTGGTGATGGCCTCGACCCTGCTCGCGATCCTGCCGCCGCTCGTGGTCGTATTGACGATGCAGCGCTGGTTCGTGCGCGGCCTCGTCGACGCGGAAAAGTAACGCACGTCGATGCCGCGAGCGGATGCTTGCGGCGTCGAACCTCGGCAACACGGAAGACATCGACTCACGTCCGCGCGCGACGCGACACGCAACGAAAGGCTAAAACGGCATGGCTGCACTGACTCTGCAAGGCGTTAAAAAAACCTACGACGGCAAACAGTTCGTGCTGCACGGCATCGACGTGGACGTCGCCGACGGCGAATTCGTCGTGATGGTCGGCCCGTCCGGCTGCGGCAAGTCCACCTTGCTGCGCATGGTCGCGGGACTCGAAGGCATCTCCGAGGGCAGCATGTCGATCGCCGGCAAGGTGGTCAACCAGCTGGAGCCGAAGGACCGCAACATCGCGATGGTGTTCCAGAACTACGCGCTGTATCCGCACATGAGCGTGGCCGAGAACATGGGCTACGCGCTGAAGATCGCGGGTGTCGATCGCGCGCAGATCGCGAAGCGCGTCGAAGCCGCCGCGCAGATTCTCGAACTCGGCGCCCTGCTGCAACGCAAGCCGCGCGAATTGTCGGGCGGCCAGCGGCAACGCGTCGCCATGGGCCGCGCGATCGTGCGCGAGCCGGCCGTGTTTCTGTTCGACGAACCGCTGTCGAATCTCGACGCGCGTCTACGCGTGCAGATGCGGCTCGAAATCCAGCGGCTTCACGCGCGCCTCGCCACCACCAGCCTCTACGTGACGCACGATCAGATCGAAGCGATGACGCTGGCGCAGCGCGTGATCGTGATGAACAAGGGACACGCCGAACAGATCGGTGCGCCGACCGAGGTCTACGAGCGGCCGGCCACGGTGTTCGTCGCGAGCTTCATCGGGTCGCCGGGCATGAACCTGCTGGACGGCCGGGTATCCGACGACGGCGCGCTGTTCGAAGTCGCCGGCAACGGTCCGAAGCTGCCGCTCGCGGGCGTGCCGTCGATCGGCCGGGAAGTCGCGGCGGGCCGCGAGTGGACGCTCGGCATCCGTCCCGAACACCTGACGCCGGGCGCCGCCGGCGCCGCGCAGGCGACGCTCACCGTCGACTCCTGCGAACTGCTCGGCGCGGACAACCTCGCGCACGGCCGCTGGGGTAATCACGACGTGACCGCGCGTTTGCCGCACGCGCACCGGCCGGCGGCGGGTGAAGCGCTGCAGGTTGCGCTGCCGGCGCAGCATCTGCATTTCTTCGATCCGGCGACGGGCCGGCGGGTGAACTAGGCGCGATCAATCGGTTCATCCGGGCCTTTTCTGCAAAGGCCAGTTCTCGCGTCACGCCGGCTGCGGGTACACTCGCGGCCGGCATAACAACAACACCCGAGAGACCATGCAAGGCATCGCCTTCCATCACACCCTGCGCCGCGGCGCGGTCGCCGCCGCGCTGCTGCTGTTCGGGATGTCGTCCGCGTTCGCGTACGTCGCGCCCGACACCTCGCCCGACGAAGCCAACCTCAGCAACCACAACACCTATACCAACCGCGACGGCAACACCGTGCATGCGCCCGCCCGCTCGTTGTCGGGCAAAGCGCCCGACGGCGCGACCGCGCGCTGCCGCGACGGCAGCTACAGCTTCAGCCGCCATCGCAGCGGCACCTGCTCGCGGCACGGCGGCGTCGCCAACTGGCTCTGACGCGTCCGAACGCACCCTGGCCGAACGGCCAAACCCTGCCGCCCCGGCCGCCCGCCGAAGTACAATGCCACCTGAAGAACCCGCCCGCGCGCGGGGCGCCGCGCGTTCCGGATCGCGCCCGGCGCCGCGCCGGCCGGCGCCGGGCCGCTCGCCCGGCCATCACACCGATTACCCATTCACCCCACGACCGCCCGCCCCTCGCGGCCGGCGTCGTCAACGTCTATTGCGAACACATGGCCCAATACGTCTTCACCATGAACCGGGTCGGCAAGATCGTGCCGCCCAAGCGCCAAATCCTGAAAGACATCTCGCTGTCGTTTTTCCCCGGCGCGAAAATCGGTCTGCTCGGCCTGAACGGCTCGGGCAAGTCGACGCTGATCCGCATCATGGCCGGCGTGGATAAGGACATCGAGGGCGAAGCCACGCCAATGCCGAACCTGAACATCGGCTACCTGCCGCAGGAACCGCAACTCGACCCGAACAAGACGGTGCGTGAAGCGGTCGAGGAAGGTCTCGGCGACGTCTTCAACGCGCAGAAAAAACTCGACGAAATCTACGCGGCCTACGCGGAGCCGGACGCGGACTTCGACGCACTCGCCGCCGAACAGGCGAAGTACGAAGCGATCCTCGCCACCTCGGACGGCGGCAGCGCCGAACAGCAGATCGAAATCGCCGCCGACGCGCTGCGCCTGCCGGCATGGGACGCTAAGATCGAGCATCTGTCGGGCGGTGAAAAGCGCCGCGTCGCGCTGTGCAAGCTGCTGCTCGAAAAGCCGGACATGCTGCTGCTCGACGAACCGACCAACCACCTGGACGCTGAATCGGTCGACTGGCTCGAACAGTTCCTCACGCGCTTCCCGGGTACCGTTGTCGCCGTCACCCACGATCGCTACTTCCTCGATAACGCCGCCGAGTGGATTCTCGAACTCGACCGCGGCCACGGCATTCCGTGGAAGGGCAACTACAGCAGCTGGCTCGACCAGAAGGAAGAGCGCCTGAAGCAGGAAGAGTCGTCGGAATCGGCGCGCCAGAAGGCGATCAAGAAGGAACTGGAGTGGGTGCGCCAGAACCCGAAGGGCCGTCAGGCGAAATCGAAGGCGCGGATCGCGCGTTTCGAGGAACTGAACAGCCAGGACTACCAGAAGCGCAACGAAACGCAGGAAATCTTCATCCCGGTCGGCGACCGTCTGGGCAATGAAGTGATCGAGTTCAAGAACGTCAGCAAGTCGTACGGCGACCGCCTGCTGCTCGATGACGTCAGCTTCAAGATTCCGGCCGGTGCGATCGTCGGCATCATCGGTCCGAACGGCGCCGGTAAGTCGACGCTGTTCCGCATGCTGACCGGCCGCGAACAGCCGGATTCGGGCGAGATCGTGCAAGGCCCGACCGTCAAGCTCGCGTACGTGGACCAGAGCCGCGACGCGCTGGACGGTTCGAAGACCGTGTTCGAGGAAATCTCCGGCGGCGCGGACGTGCTGACGGTCGGCAAGTACGAAACGCCGTCGCGTGCGTATATCGGCCGCTTCAACTTCAAGGGCGGCGACCAGCAGAAGGTGGTCGGCAACCTGTCGGGCGGCGAGCGCGGCCGGCTGCATCTGGCCAAGACGCTGATCGCGGGCGGCAACGTGCTGCTGCTGGACGAACCGTCGAACGACCTCGACGTCGAAACGCTGCGCGCGCTGGAAGACGCACTGCTGGAATTCGCCGGCTCGGTGTTGGTGATCTCGCACGATCGCTGGTTCCTCGACCGGATCGCGACGCACATCCTCGCGTTCGAAGGCGATTCGCAAATCACGTTCTTCGACGGCAACTACCAGGAATACGAGGCGGACAAGCGCGCGCGCCTGGGCGAGGAAGCGGCACGTCCGAAGCGTCTGCGCTACAAGCCGATCACGCGCTAACGCGCTGGGTTGGGCGGCGGGCGGCGCGGCACGCGCTTTGCGTGACTCGCGCGTGAGGCGGCGCCGTTCTGCGTGCCGCCATTTGCGCGAGGCCAACGCGCTCAGCTGCAGTATCTGGCGGCCGGCCAGCCACGCCGCGCCGCGAGCGGTGACGAGGAGACCATGACCATGGCGATGTCGAAGGGCAAGCGCTGGATCGTCGCCGTCGCGGGCGTGCTGCTGGTATTGATCGTCGTCGCGGTCGGCGCGTTGCAATACGCCCAGCGCGAAGTGAAGGCGCGCGTGGTCGCCGCGCTCGGCCCATTGGGCAGCGCCGGAAGCATCGACGTCGGCTTCACCTCGGTTCACCTCACCAACGTCGTCCTTAAAGCGCCACCCGGTTGGCCCGCCGGCGACCCGCTGCGCGCGGACGAGATCACGCTCACGCCGGACATCCACGATCTGATCGCTCACCGCATGCACATTCGCAGCGTGGTGGTGCGCGGCTTCGACATGGCCGTGCTGCGCTCGAAGGACGGCTCGCTGAACCTGCTGCCGAACCTGCGCGAATCGCTCAACAGGAACGAGGCCGAACAACCGGCCAGCGGTACGACGGCTGCGGGTACACCTCGTGAAAAGCTCGTCGATCACATCAGCTTCGAGCAGGGCAATTTCCACTTCTACGACATGACGGTCGGGCCGCCGGCCTTCAAGGTGACGGTCAGCGACGCAACCGCGACCGTCGATCATCTGCATCTGCCGGCGCTGACCGAGCCGACCCAGGTCGACCTCAGCGGCTCGATCAAGGGACCGTCGCATACCGGCACGGTGACGTTCAACGGCTGGATCAGGATCGCCACCAAGGATTCGCAGACCACCAGCAAGCTACGCGGCGTCGACGTCGTGATGCTCGACCCGTACCTGCTGAAGAAAGCCGGCGCGAAAGCGCAGGTGACCGGCGGCACAGTGGATCTCACCGTCGATTCGACCGTGCGCAACTATCAACTTCACGCGCCCGGCACGGTGACGGTCCACAACCTGCAACTCGCCGACAGCGGCAATCCGCTCGACACCTTCATGTCGATTCCGACCAAGGCGGTAATCGCCGCGCTCAAGACGCACAACGGCGACATCACGCTGCATTTCGTACTGGACGGGAATTTGCACGACCCGAAGTTCTCGGTGCGCGAAGGCATTCTGAAGCGGCTCGGTGCGGGTTTCGCGCAGACGCTGGGGGTCAGCGTCGAAGGCGTCGCGAAGGGTGCGGGAGAAACCGTGAAGGGTCTCGGGGACGCTTTAAAGAATCTGCTGGGACAGTAAGCTACTGCGGACTTCAAAGGCCTCAAACCGGCAAGCCCAACTCCCGTAGTTGTGCTCCGGTCTGGGCGGCGCTCGTGTGATGCACCGCGTGCCACCCAAGCGCCGTCGCGGCATCGACGTTCTTCAGATTGTCGTCGATGAAGACCAGTTCGCCGGGCTCGATACCCGGCAGTTGCGCCTCGATCCGTTCGAACATGGCCGCGAAGATCGCCGGATCGGGTTTCGCCAGCCCCACTCGCCCCGACACCACGATGTCGCGAAACCGTCGCAGCACCGGGTAGTGCTCCCACGCGTACGGGAAAGTTTCGGCCGACCAGTTGGTCAGTCCGAATAGCGGCACCTCGGCGGCTTCTAGCTTTTCCATCAGCGCCACGCCGTCGTCCAGCAGGCCCGCCACCATTTCGTGCCAGCGCTCGTAGAACGCGCGAATCAGCGCTTCATGGCCGGGAAACTTCGCGATCAGCTCGGCTGTGGCGTCGGCGATCGACTGGCCGCCGTCCTGCCGGATCACCCAATCCATCGAACAGACATGCGTGAGAAACCAGCGGCGTTCGGCCTCGTCCGGAATCAGCTTGCTGTACAGATACTCGGGACTCCAGTCGATCAGCACGCCGCCGAAATCGAACACCACCGCCTTGATCGCCATGCCTGCTCCGTGGGTTGAATCGCTGCGTTGCGCGCCGCTCAGACAGGTTGCGTACGCAGTTCGAGCCAGGTCTTGACGTCGCCGGACACATGCGGCGACAGCCGCGCGCGCACCGTCTCGTGATAGGCGTTGAGCCACGCGCGCTCGTCTTCGCGCAGCAGAGACAGGTCGAGGCAGCGCGTGTCGATCGGGCACAGCGTCAGGGTTTCGAACTTGAGGAAATCGCCAAACTCGGTTTTTTCGGCCGGCACGTTCAGCACGAGGTTTTCGATCCGCACGCCCCACTTGCCCGGCCGGTAGATGCCCGGCTCGACCGACGTGATCATGCCTTCTTCCATCGCGGTCCATGGCTCGGCGGGCGCGTAGTGCGAAATCACCTGCGGGCCTTCGTGGACGTTCAGGAAGTAGCCCACGCCGTGACCGGTGCCGTGACCGTAGTCGGCGCCGGCTTCCCAGATCGGCGCGCGGGCGATCGCGTCGAGCATCGGCGAACGGATGCCGCGCGGGAATTGCGCGCGCGACAACGCCATCGTGCCCTTCAGTACGATCGTGAAATCGCGCCGTTGCGCGTCGCTGATCGTGCCGACCGGGATGACGCGGGTGATGTCGGTGGTGCCGCTCAGGTATTGCGCGCCCGAGTCGATCAGCAGCAGACCGTCGCCCTCGATCACCGAATGCGACGCTTCGGTCGCGCGATAGTGCGGCATCGCGCCGTTCGCGTTGAAACCGGCGATAGTCGCGAAGCTCAGCGATACGAAGCCCGGACGGCGCGCACGCGCCGCCGTCAGACGTTCGTCGATGGTCATTTCGGTAATCGCCTCGCCGCCCGCGAGCGCCGCTTCGAGCCAGGTGAAGAACTCCGCGAGCGCCGCGCCGTCCTGCTCCATCGTCTCGCGCACATGCTCGGCTTCTGCTTCGGTCTTGCGCGATTTGAAGAAGGTGGACGGATTCACCGCCTCGGCCACCGTCACCGTGGAGGGGACCGATTGCAGCGAGCCGTAGGTGATCCGGCGCGGATCGATCAGCAGCGTGCTGCCGGCGGGCAGCGCGGCCAGCGCATCGGCGGCCTTCGCGTAGGGCTCGACGCTGATGCCGTCGCGCGCCAGCGCATCGGCCAGCGTCTGCGGCACCTTGCCGTCCGACACGAACAGCGCCGCGCGATCGACGCCGATCAGCGCGTGCGCGACGAACACCGGGTTATAGCTGACATCGGCGCCGCGCAGATTCAGCAGCCACGCGAGGTCGTCGAGCGTGGAAATGAAGTGCCACTGCGCGCCCTTCTCCGCCATCGCGCGACGAATCTGCGCAAGCTTGTCGGCTCGCGCGACGCCCGCGTGCGGTGCGACGTGTTCGAACACCGCGGCCGCCGGCAACGACGGACGCTGCGGCCAGATCGCGTCGAACAGATCGACGTTGGTGCGCAGGTTCACGCCGCGCGCGCCGAGCGCCTGGTTCAGCGCACGGGCAGCCGCGACGCCGAGCACCGCGCCGTCCACGCCGACCGTCGCCCCGCTCGCGACGTTTTGCGCGAGCCATTCGACGTGCGGCGCGGTCTGCTGCCCGCCGGTCATCTTCATCAACTGGACGCCCGTGCCGGCAAGTTGCGCATTGGCCTGTTCCCAATAGCGGCTGTCGGTCCAGACGCCCGCGAAATCCGCGGTCACGACCAGCGTTCCCGCCGAACCGGTGAAGCCCGACAGCCATTGGCGGCCTTGCCAGCGTCCCGGTAGATACTCGGACAGATGCGGATCGGCCGACGGCACGAGGTACGCAGCGACGCCTTCGCGCGCCATCGCATCGCGCAAGGTCGCGAGCCGTTCGGGAATGGAGGAAGTTTCGGGGAGTCGTGCGTTCATCGGATTCACCTGCAAATATTCAACGACGGGACAGCGCGCCGACCGTCACGGCAACGGCGATCAGCGCGACGGCGGTGCAAACCGGCCATTCGAGCGTATCGCCATCATGAAAGAGCCCCGTTACATTGCCGGCCATGAGCGCGACGGCGGCGCCCACGACGCCGGCCAGCAGCGCCATCCACCAACGGACACGGCTAGCGCGGCGCAGCGGATGCAGCAACCAGCCGGCAAAGCCGATCGCCAAGCCCAACACGACGACACCAGGCCACCCCATTAGCAGCCGACCCCGCGCGATTTCAGATTTGTCTCATGGGCGCATGGGGCCAGGACAGCTAGCATTTTTGTCTCATTAACTATAGAAGTCAGCACGGCGCTTTCCGCATAGCGGTTGAGTTTAGGGGTCGGTGTGATGTTAGGCAAGCTGTAAGCCTTACGGAATCGCCTGGTTCGCGGTCATCGTCAAGCTGAAACCGCGCCATGCGAATCGCCCTTATCGAGCCGGACTTGCCCCACGCGAAACTGATCGGCCGGCTGATTTTCGCCGGCGGCCACGCCTGCGAACACTTCACGTCGAGCGCCCCGTTCCTGCAACGCGCGGCCGACGAATTCTTCGACCTTCTCCTCACCGAAAACTGGGCCGGCGATCATTGCGCCGAAGACGTGATTCCGCTCGCCCGCGCCGTCCTGCCGGGCCTGCCGGTCGTCGTGCTGATGACGGCGCCGCGCGAAAGCCAGATTGTCGCCGCACTGCACGCCGGCGCCGACGACTGTCTGAGCAAGCCCGTGCGCGGCCCCGAAATGCTGGCCCGGGTCGAAGCCGTGCTGCGGCGCGCCGGGCTGCGCCGGCCGCTTCAGCGGCGACGCGACGTGATCGGCGGCTACACGTTCGATCCTGTCACGCTCGCCGTCACATTCCGTAATCGAACCGTCTCGCTGACACCCAAGGAATTCCGCTTCGCGCAGTTGTTGTTCAGCAATCTGTCCCGGCCGGTATCCCGCGCGCACATCCTCGAAACGGTCTGGACGAGCCGGCGCGACGTAAGGTCGCGTACGGTCGACACTCACGCATCGCGGGTGCGGACCAAACTCCAGTTGCGCCCTGAACTGGGCTACAGCCTGACGCCTTTGTACGGTTTCGGCTATCAACTCGACGCGATTCCGCCGGGCGGCCCGGCAGCCCCGGAATAACGCGCCAACGATGTAAGAATCATAGAAACGCTATAATATTGGGCTAAACCATCGCTCCCCCAAATGCAGCTTCTAACGATCGGAATCAATCACCACACTGCGCCAGTCGCCCTGCGCGAACGCGTGGCGTTTCCGCTCGAACAGATCAAACCTGCGTTGGACACCTTCAAGAGCGCATGGCTTGGCCGTACCGCCCGCACCGCGCCGGAAGCGGCGATTCTGTCCACCTGCAATCGCACCGAGCTTTACTGCGTCACCGACGACCAGGCTGCTCGCGAAGCCGCGATCCAGTGGCTATCGAAATACCACAACCTGCCCATCGACGAACTCGCGCCGCACGTGTACGCGCTGCCGCAGTCGGAAGCCGTGCGCCACGCATTTCGCGTCGCGTCCGGCCTCGATTCGATGGTGCTCGGCGAAACGCAAATCGTCGGACAAATGAAGGACGCGGTGCGCACCGCGTCCGAAGCCGGCGCGCTCGGCACGTATCTGAACCAGTTGTTCCAGCGCACGTTCGCGGTCGCGAAGGAAGTGCGCAGCACCACGGAAATCGGCGCGCAGTCGGTTTCCATGGCCGCCGCCGCCGTGCGCCTCGCGCAACGCATCTTCGACAAGGTCTCGAACCAGCGCGTGCTGTTCATCGGCGCGGGCGAAATGATCGAACTGTGCGCCACGCACTTCGCCGCGCAGCAGCCGCGCGAACTGGTGGTCGCGAACCGCACCGCCGAACGCGGCACACGGCTCGCCGAGCGCTTCAATGGCCGCGCCATTCCGCTGTCCGAACTGCCCACACGCATGCACGAGTTCGACATCATCGTGTCGTGCACGGCGTCCACCTTGCCGATCATCGGCCTGGGCGCGGTCGAACGGGCGGTGAAGGCACGCCGTCACCGCCCGATTTTCATGGTGGATCTGGCGGTGCCGCGCGATATCGAACCCGAAGTCGGCCAGCTCGAAGACGTGTTCCTGTACACCGTCGACGACCTGGGCGCGATTGTCCGCGAAGGCAATGCATCGCGCCAGGCCGCGGTCGCGCAGGCCGAGGCGATCATCGAAACGCGCGTGCAGAACTTCATGCAATGGCTCGACGCACGCAGCATCGTCCCGGTGATCCGCCATATGCATACGCAGGCCGACGTGCTGCGGCGCGCCGAAGTCGAACGCGCGCAGAAAATGCTCGCGCGTGGCGACGATCCGGCGGCGGTGCTCGAAGCACTGTCGGAGGCGCTCACCAACAAACTGATCCACGGCCCCACGCACGCGCTGAATCGCGCGAGCAGCGAAAACCGTGACACGCTCATCGAACTGATGAGCGGTTTCTACAAACACTCCGGTTCCACGGAGCGTTAGCGGCGCAGCCCCCGCCGCGCGGTCCGCGCCACCTGCCGGTGGCCCGCGACGTGCTTCTGACCAGGGCGTCAGCCCACTCCCCTAGTCGCCGTCCTTTCCGGAGCCCGCTCCGAACCCCGTCCGATGAAAACGAGCATGCAACGCAAGCTCGACCAGCTCACTACCCGGCTGGCCGAACTGAACGATCTGTTGAGCCGCGAGGACATCACCTCGAATCTCGATCAATACCGCAAGCTCACTCGCGAGCACGCGGAGCTCGGCCCCGTGGTCGAGCATTACGCGCTGTGGCGCCGGGCCATGAACGACGCGGCAACCGCGCAGGAATTGCTGACGGACGCATCCATGCGCGATTTCGCCGAAGAAGAAATTCGCGCGGCGCGTGAACGGATGGAAAAGCTCGGCGCCGAGCTGCAAAAAATGCTGTTGCCGAAAGATCCGAACGACGATCGCAACATCTTCGTCGAAATCCGCGCGGGTACGGGCGGCGACGAATCCGCGCTGTTCGCGGGCGATCTGCTGCGGATGTATCTGCGCTTCGCCGAACGCAACCGCTGGCAGGTCGAGATGATGTCGGCGAGCGAATCGGATCTCGGCGGTTACAAGGAAGTGATCGTGCGGATCGCCGGCGAAGCCGCGTATTCGAAGCTCAAATTCGAATCGGGCGGCCACCGTGTGCAGCGCGTGCCGGCCACCGAGACGCAAGGGCGCATCCACACGTCCGCTTGCACGGTCGCGGTCATGCCGGAAGCGGACGAAATCGGCGAAGTCGAAATCAATCCGGCCGATCTGCGCATCGACACGTTCCGCGCGTCGGGCGCGGGCGGTCAGCACATCAACAAGACGGATTCGGCGGTGCGGGTCACGCACTTGCCGACCGGCATCGTCGTCGAATGTCAGGACGACCGCTCGCAGCACAAGAACAAGGATCGCGCGCTGAAGGTGCTGGCCGCGCGCATCAAGGACAAGCAGTCGCACGAGCAGCAGGCGAAGGAAGCCGCCACGCGCAAGAGTCTGATCGGTTCGGGCGACCGTTCGGAGCGGATTCGCACGTATAACTTCCCGCAGGGGCGGCTCACCGATCACCGTATCAACCTGACGCTGTACCGCCTCGACGCGATCATGGACGGTGAACTCGACGAGTTGATCGCCGCGCTCGTCAGCGAGCATCAGGCCGAGTTGCTGGCATCGCTCGGCGATTCGGATTGATCCGGACCGATCCGCCCATGCCTTCCTTGCCGCCCGCCTTGTCCGCTTCGTCGTCCGGTTCTCCGTCTGACGCTTCGATCACGCCGGCCGCGTTGCTACGCGCGTCGCCGCTGTCGGCGCTCGAAGCGCGGATCCTGCTCACGCACGTGCTCGGCTGGCGTCCCACGCAGTTGATTACGCGCGCCGACGAAGCGCTCGATGCCGCATCCGTCGAACGTTATCGCGCGCTGGAGGCGCGACGGGTAGCCGGCGAACCGGTCGCGCAACTGGTTGGCGCGCGCGAATTCTTCGGCCTCGATTTCGAGGTCACGCCGCATGTGCTGATTCCGCGGCCCGAAACCGAATTGCTGGTAGAAACCGCGCTGACGGCGCTGGAAGGTCTGTCGCGGCCCCGCGTCCTCGATCTGGGTACCGGCACTGGCGCGATCGCGGTGGCGATTGCGTCGATGCGGCCCGACGCGCAGGTCCACGCGCTCGATCGTTCCACCGATGCGCTCGCGGTCGCCACCCGCAACGCCGCACGCCTGCTCGATGCGAAACGCCCCGGCGGGGCCGTGCTGTTGAGCCAGAGCGACTGGTACGCCACGCTCGACGCGGCGTTGCGATTCGACGTGATCGTCAGCAATCCGCCGTATATCGCGAGCGGCGATCCGCATTTGTCGGAAGGCGATCTGCGCTTCGAGCCGCGCGGCGCGCTCACCGACGAAGCCGACGGCCTCAGCGCGATTCGCGCGATTATCGCCGGTGCGCCTGCCCGTCTTGCCGCGAACGGCGTGCTATGGATCGAACATGGCTACGATCAGGCCGAAGCGGTCCGGGCGCTGCTGATCGCGCAAGGGTTCGCGCAGGTCCGCTCGGAGCGCGATCTGGCCGGCATCGAGCGGATCAGCGGCGGGCAGTTCCCCGGCTAGGTTCGGGTCGCGCTGCCTCCACGTGCTCAGGCCGTCGTCGGGCACTCAAGCGCCCTTCGGCCGGCTGTACCGAAATCCGCTATCATTTCAGCCTATTCCCTACACATCACGGAACCGCAAGGTCAGTCATGGATACGCAACAACGCATCAAGCAAATCGTCGACGAAAACGGCGTCGTCCTCTTCATGAAGGGCACGGCCCAGTTCCCGATGTGCGGTTTTTCCGGCCGCGCCATCCAGATCCTGAAAGCATGCGGCGTCGCGGAAATCAAGACCGTGAACGTCCTCGAAGACGACGAAGTCCGCCAGGGCATCAAGGTCTTCTCGAACTGGCCGACCATTCCGCAGCTGTACGTGAAAGGCGAGTTCGTCGGCGGGTCGGACATCATGATGGAAATGTACGAATCCGGCGAACTGCAGCAACTGTTCGCCGCGGCCTGAGCGGCCGCGTTCCGAACGTTTTCGTCCGACCCTCACCTCAGGCGCCGCGAGCCATGGAAACACGCGCTGCGGCGCCCCGCCGGCTGATCGTCGCGATCACCGGCGCCACCGGTGCCATCTACGGCATCCGGCTGCTTGAAACGCTGCGCAGGCTTGGCGGCGTCGAAAGTCATCTGCTGATCTCCAGCGCCGGCTGGCTCAACATCCAGCACGAACTCCAGTTGGGCAAGGAAGACGTGCATCCGCTCGCGGATGTCGTCCATTCGGTGCGCGATGTCGGCGCGAGCATCGCGTCCGGTTCGTTTGCCACCGACGGCATGGTCGTCGCCCCCTGCTCGATGAAGACACTCGCCAGCGTCGCGCATGGTTTCTCCGACAACCTGATCACCCGCGCCGCCGACGTCACGCTCAAGGAGCGCCGCCGGCTCGTGCTCATGGTGCGCGAAACGCCGTTCAACCTCGCGCATCTGCGCAATATGACGGCGGTCACGGAAATGGGCGGGGTGGTTTTTCCGCCGCTGCCGGCGTTTTATAACCAGCCTGCGTCGATCGACGAAATGGTCGATCACACGGTTGCGCGCGTGCTGGATCTGTTCGCGCTCGGGCCGGCCATGTCGCCGGCATGGCAGGGTTTGCGGGACGCGTCGGACTGAACCCACGTTGCGGCGGCGGCTGCAGAACAGCAGGCCGTGACGCTTATCGTATTGCACCGTCGCCGGAATCAGGTCTACCAGGCGTAAGCGTTGACGTCGATTCGGGCCATGTCGCGCCGTCGCCGACAACTCTCTCCATTAACAACAGCAGCGACACAATCAATTCCGGTTTCACCCGTTTATCAAACGCTGGTGCGAACTTATATTGATACCAACCCAACTGACCTGGCGCATCCTCGCGGCTGCGTTGCTGCCATGAATCGCTTGCCCACGCTGTTCCTGTCCCACGGCGCGCCCACGCTGCCGATCGATCCCTCGATGCCGTCCGCCGAATTCGGCGCGTTGAGCGCACAACTGCCGCGGCCCGAAGCCGTGTTGATGCTGTCCGCCCATTGGGGTACCGCACAACCGGTCGCGAGCACGTCGTCGGCGCCGGAAACCATCCACGATTTCTACGGTTTTCCCCGTCAGTTGTACGAAATCCAGTACCCGGCGCCCGGAGCGCCCGACGTGGCGCGCCGCGCCGCCGTGCTGCTCGGCGAACAGGGCGTGCGCGCCGACGTCCAGCCGCACGGACTCGATCACGGCGCTTGGGTGCCGATGCTGCTGATGTTCCCCCACGCCGACGTGCCCATCGCCCAACTGTCGATCCAGCCGCATCAGGACGCCGCGCATCACTTCCGCGTCGGACGCGCGCTGCGGGCGCTGAAGGATGACGGCGTGATGGTGATAGGCTCCGGCCAGATCACGCACAATCTGCGCGCCGCCGATTTCTCCGCGCGTCCGGAAGACGCCGATCCGCGCGTGACCGAATTCACCGACTGGTTCGAAGAACGCCTCGCCGCGCGCGACATCGATGCGTTGCTCGACTATCGCCGGCAGGCGCCGCACGCGGTGCTGATGCATCCGACCGACGAGCATCTGCTACCGGTGTTCGCCGCCCTGGGCGCCGCCGATGACGACTACTCGCTGGCGATCCAGTCGCTCGGCACCTATCAACGGTCACTGGCGATGACGAACTACGTGTTCGGCAGCGCCAACGCCTGATACGGCGCGCCACTCAATCAGCAAACCGCGCATCCAGTAAAAAACCCGCCTGAGTCGCAAACTCAGGCGGGTTTTTTTCACGCCGGTCCGTCGATGCATCGACAGATCCGGCGGTATTCCGTCAAACAGCCCGCGACAACTTAGTGCGCGCCCATTCCTTCCAGCACTTCGTCATGCTCGCCGCGCTCGTCCAGGTATTCCGAACGATAGCCGCTGTGCACGCCCCAGTAATAGAACACCAGCGAGAACAGCACGACCACCAGCATGTCCCAGCCGTAAGGGATCAGATCGTGACCGCCGAACTGCTTGCTGCCGGCCAGCGACAGAATCGCCATCACCGGCAGATAGGCCACCAGCCACCATGCCGCCTTCAGGTCGCGTCCCCAGCCGCTGAAGCCCGACTTCGCCTGGAAGTAAAAGTACACCGGCAGCGCGACGACCATCAGCAGAATGATTTCGCCGGTCAGCGGCCATTTCGCCCAGTACAGGATCAGCGACGCGCACGTGAACGCGAACGGCGCAATGATCTTCATGCCGGGAATGTGCAGCGGACGCTCGAGGTCCGTCGCCGCACGGCGCAGCGCCATCAGGCTGATCGGGCCGGTCAGGTACGAGATCACGGTCGCGACCGAGATCACCGCCGCCAGCGAACTCCAGCCGCGGAAGAAGAACATGAAGATGAACGACACCAGCAGGTTGAACCACATTGCCTGACGCGGCACGCCGTAGAACGGGTGCACGTTGCCGAACACCTTCGGCATGGTGTTGTTGCGTTCCATCGCGTAAATCATGCGGCTGGTCGTCGCCATGTAGGTCGTGCCGGTGCCGCTCGGGCTCACGAACGCGTCGACGTACAGCAGGATAGCCAGCCAGTTCAGGTTCAGCGCGATCGCCAGTTCGGCGAACGGCGACGCGAAGTTGAAGTGGCTCCAGCCCTTCATCACGTCGGCCGGATTCACCGCGCCGATGTACGCGATCTGCAGCAGCACATAGATCACCAGTGCCAGCAGGATCGAACCGATCACCGCGAACGGCACGCTCTTCGACGGATTGCGCGCCTCACCCGCGAGGTTGATCGGGCTCTGGAAACCGTTGAACGCGAACACGATGCCGCTCGTCGCCACCGCGGTGAACACCGCCGACCAGCCGTACGGCGCGAAGGTGCTCGTTTCGCCGAAGTTTTCCTTGTGGAAGCCCGTCAGCATCAGACCGAGGATCGTCGCGCCGGGAATCACGAACTTGAAGATCGTGATGGCCGAATTGGCGCGCGCGAACAGCTTGACGCCCCAATAGTTCAGCATGAAGTAGATGATCACGAGCGCCGCGGAGAGTATCAACCCGTGGGTCGTTAATGACCCGTCCACGAATAGCGCATGCGCCCATGGATACGGCCACGTGCTCATATATTGAATGGAGGCCTCGGCCTCGATCGGAATCACCGACACGATGGCGATCCAGTTGGCCCACGCGCTGACGAAACCGACCAGCGCGCCGTGCGAGTAACGTGCATAACGCACCATCCCGCCCGACTCCGGGAACATCGCGCCCAACTCGGCGTAGGTCAACGCAATCGCCAGAATCACGACCGCACCGATCACCCATGCACAAACGGCAGCAGGACCGGCAATTTTTGCAGCCTTCCACGCGCCGAAAAGCCAGCCCGATCCGATGATCGAGCCCAGGCCGGTCAGCATCAGCGCGAACGGCCCGATGTTCCGTTGTATAGAACTTTTCACGTCTTCTCCTTGACGGCCGGCGTGAGTGCTCCGAGCACCGACTCCCGACCCATGCAAATTTGCATCCGAACCATGCCGGCACCACGTGACGTCGCGTGGTCGCGGGACGAAGTGCCAAGCATGGAGTTGCGGCGACGGTCCATTCTAATCAGGTGCAACCGACGCGCGGCGCGTAGTTTAACGGTTGCACCATCTTGCTGCAGCCAAACTAAGGGTTCTCCCTAGCAAAAAAAACGAAACCACGGCAAGGTTTGTAAGCAACTTTTACGCCTGACTGTAGAAAAGTTGGAAAGTTGCCGGCGGAGTGTTGACCTTCTCTCAAAATCGCCGTATAACGTTCGGGCAGGATTTCAAGCGGCGAGTGAATTGGTCTTTCGTAGTTCGCCCATCAACGGTACTCCGGTTGGTCCCATTACCCCCTTCCTTGATTTTCATGCACTCTCTGGGCTTCGGCCTTATTCACCATCTTTAGGAACAAGTAATATGGAAACCGGTACCGTCAAGTGGTTCAATGACGCAAAGGGCTTTGGCTTCATCACGCCGGACGGCGGTGGCGAAGATCTGTTCGCGCATTTCTCGGAAATCCGCACGGAAGGCTTCAAGACGCTGCAAGAAAACCAAAAGGTTACGTTTGAAGTCAAGACGGGCCCGAAGGGCAAGCAAGCCGCTAACATCAAGCCGGCGTAAGCGCAAAGCTTCCTTCTGGACGCAAAAAACCCCGCCTCGGCGGGGTTTTTTTATATCTGTCGTCACGTGAAGCGGCGATTATCTTCGCGATATGCGATCGGTATGCGATCGATTAGTTTGGTTATCCGAAGAGTCGTCGCGCGTGAATGCCGAGACCGGTCGCAACACTCGCGAGACGATCGCCGAATACCGGTTTTGCATCGGGAAATGCCGCGGCCAATGCGCCGGACAGAAACGCCAAACCGGTCGAGCCGCCGGTGAAATAAATCGCGCCGACATCGCGCGTGGCGACACCCGCGGCCTGCACCGTGTCGCGCGCCGCCTGCACGATGCGCTGCGTTTCGTCCTGCCCCGCCTTGATCAGCTGGATTTCGTCGAATGCGAGGCGCAAGTCGTCTTCCACCTCGTCCAGATCGATGACCGTCTCGCCGCCCGCGGCCACGCCGATTTTCGCCTCTTCCGCGTGCGCCGCCAGCGCGTGACCGAAGCGCTGCTCCACCACGCGCATCAGCCGGTCGTGGTGTTTGACGTCCGTGAACAGGTGCCGCATCAGCGCGAGTTCGCTGACACGTTTCGGCGCGTACACCGTGTTGATCAGGTGCCACGTTGCCAGGTCGAAATAGGTCCGGTTCGGAATTTCGCGGCCTTCCGGATCGAGCGACTGATAGCCGAGTTCGCGCAGGATCGTCGCCAGTTCGACGCGGCGGTCGAAGTCCGTGCCCGCAACGTGCACGCCGTGGTGCGCCAGCACGTCGTCCTTGCGCTCGACGCGCGTCATCCGCTGCGGACCGACCCGCACCAGCGAAAAGTCCGACGTACCGCCGCCGATGTCGGCCACCAGCACCAGCCCTTCTTCCGTCAGATGCGACTCGTAGTCGAATGCGGCGGCGATCGGTTCGTACTGGAAGTGGATTTCCTGCAAGCCCACGGAGCGCGCCGCCGCTTCCAGCTGCTGCTGCGCCATGCGGTCGGCGCGCGGATCGTCGTCGACGAAAAACACCGGCCGGCCCAGCACCGCGCGGCTGATCGGGCCGCCGGCGCTTTTTTCGGCCGAGCGCTTCAGATGGTCGACGAAAATCGCGATCACATCCGTGTACTTGATCGCGGAACCGTCGCCGAGATCGGTCGAATTCTCCGCGAGCGGCGAGCCGAGAATGCTTTTCATCGAGCGCATCAGGCGCCCGTCGAATCCGTCGATGTACGCTGCCAGCGCCGCCCGGCCAAATTCGCGGGTGTTTTCGTCGGTATTGAAAAACACCGAGGTGGGCAGCGTCGTGTAGGCGCCTTCGACCGGCGCGAGCCTGAGCACGCCGCCGTCGGGGACGGCCACGGCCGAATTGGAAGTACCGAAGTCAATCGCGCAATAGTTCATGGCAGGAATCGCCGCTCACGGCTGGCGCGGACAGAAAGGGGAGCGGCTTTGTAACACGAAAGCTCAACCAGCATCAACTCGCACCTATTTTTGTTCGCGATCGCGGAAACGGTCCGTTCGACGGAACGAAATTTGCTGAATTCGACAGAATACGCCGCCAATTTTCAGCACCAGGGAGACTTCGAGCCAATGAGCGCGCCGCCTTCAGCCGCAGTCGACGAAAAAACCGCCGCCGTCGTCGAGACGGATTTGCCGTCGCGGCTCGACCGTCTGCCGTGGGGGCGCTTTCATTCGTTGATCGTCGTCGCGCTCGGCGTGACGTGGTTGCTCGACGGGCTGGAGGTGACGCTGGCGGGCGCGGTGGCGAGCGCGTTGAAGGCGAGCCCGTCGCTGCGGTTGAGTAACGCCGACGTGGGTCTTGCGGGCAGCGCGTACATCGCCGGTGCCGTGCTCGGCGCACTCGGCTTCGGCTGGCTCACGGACCGGCTCGGGCGTCGCAAGCTGTTTTTCATCACGCTGGCGCTGTATCTGGCGGCAACCGCGGCCACCGCGCTGTCGTGGAATCTCACCAGTTTCCTGTTGTTCCGCTTTCTCACCGGCGCGGGGATCGGCGGGGAGTACACGGCGATCAATTCGACGATTCAGGAATTCACGCCGGCGCGCGTGCGCGGCTGGACCGATCTCGGCATCAACGGCACCTTCTGGGTCGGCGCGGGCATCGGCGCGGCGGGCTCGCTGGTGCTGCTCGATCCGCATCTGCTGCCGGCCGACTGGGGCTGGCGCGCGTGCTTTTTCATCGGCGCGGTGCTCGCGCTGGCGATTCTGCCGATGCGTATCTGGGTGCCAGAAAGCCCGCGCTGGCTGCTGACGCACGGCGACGAGCGCGAGGCACGCACGATCGTCGAGGGGATCGAAACGCGCTTTCGCAACGAGGGGCACGAACTCGCCGATCACGACCTGAAGCGCCTGAAACTGCGCGCACGCGATCACACGCCGCTACGCGAGGTGTTCCACACGCTGTTCAACGTGCACCGCCAGCGCGCACTGGTCGGTCTGTCGCTGATGACCGCGCAGGCGTTCTTCTACAACGCGATCTTCTTCACGTACGCGCTGGTGCTCACGGATTTCTATCACGTGCCGGGCGACCACATCGGCTGGTATCTGCTGCCGTTCGCGCTCGGCAATTTCCTCGGACCGCTACTGCTCGGCCGTCTGTTCGACGTGATCGGACGACGCAAGATGATCGCCGCCACTTACGGGTTATCCGCGCTTCTGCTGACGCTCAGCGGCTACCTGTTCGAGCAGCAGATGCTCACCGTCGTCACGCAGACGATCGCGTGGATGGTGATTTTCTTCTTCGCGTCGGCGGCGGCGAGTTCGGCATATCTGACGGTCAGCGAATCGTTTCCGCTGGAGATCCGGGCGCTGGCGATCGCGGTGTTCTACGCGTTCGGCACGGCGCTGGGCGGCATCGCGGGCCCGGCGTTTTTCGGCCGGCTGATCGACACGCACCAGCGCAGCGAAGTATTCACGGGCTACCTGGTCGGTTCGGCGCTGATGCTCGCCGCGGCCGTGATTGCGGCGATCTGGGGCGTGGATGCCGAACGCAAGTCGCTGGAAAGCGTGGCGACGCCGCTGTCGAGCGTGACCGACGAACCGGACGAGCAAGCTGGACGAGAAGGCTCGTCGAGCGGCCCGCCTCTCCAAACCGCGCGAAACGACGCGCCATAAAAAAACGCGCGGTCGGCGCCGCGCGTTCTCTACAACCATTCTCTACACTTCGCGCAATCAGTCACGCGTCAGTGTGGCGCCGCTCAGAACGCCTTCTTCCACGCGCCGGCATAGGCAATGTCGGCCAGCGGCAAACGCTGACGCACCGATTTCTCGCGCTCGCGCAGCACCGGATCGAGCTTGTCGACCTCGCCGTAGTGACCGAGCGAAATGATCGAGATGACTTCGACGTCGCTGGGCAATTCGAAGGCCGTGCGGAACGCGTTCGGATCGAAGCCGCTCATCTGATGCGCGGCGAGGCCGAGCGCATGCGCCTGCAACACCAGCGACATCGCCGCGGCACCCGCGTCGTACGGCGCGCAGCGGTTCACTTCGCCCTTGCTGGTCAGCGTGTGCGTGGTCACCGCGATCAGCACCGGCGCGGGCGCATTCCAGCCCTGGTTGAACGGCACCAGCGTGGCGAAGGCCTTCTTGAACGACACTTCGTCGACGCTGCGATCGAATACGAGAAAACGCCACGGCTGCGCGTTATACGACGACGGAGCCCAGCGAGCCGCCTCGAGCACGGCGTGCAGTTGCTCGCGGCTCACCGGCTCGCTCGAATACGCGCGCGGGCTCCAGCGGCCTGCAATCAGCTCGTGAATGGCAACTTCGGTGGGGGCGGGTTTGTTGGTCATGCGCTTCTCTCGGTCGAAATTCATGAACGACGGGCGGCTGCCCGGGGCCACATAGCATACCCGGGCTTCGGCGCGCGTGCTCCAACATGTGCGCGGTTGCTTTTCGCGCTGAGGGGAATCGTGCCGCCGACGGCATTCACGCCGCCTGCGGAGCGTTATGCCGCCGCGAATTGCGAACCAACGGCGGCATTCGAGCCGTCTGTCGACCTCAAGCCGCCTGCCGAATTCAAGCCGCCTGCGGCTCGGGCGCCTTGGCCGGCCGGTTGATGCGCAACACGATTACCGAGGCCACAAGGCACAAGCCGCCCGAGATCATCGACGCCACCGTGTACGTACCCAGGCTCGCGCGCAGCATGCCCGCGCCGAGCGCCGCGAACGCCGCGCCGAGCTGGTGACCGGCGACGACCCAGCCGAACACCACGGGCGCGGATTCCTTGCCGTACACGTCGGTGGCCAGACGCACGGTGGGCGGCACGGTGGCGATCCAGTCGAGCCCGTAAAACACCGCGAACAGCGGCAGTCCGAAGAAGTCGATACCGAACGCGTGCGGCAGATACATCAGCGACAGGCCGCGCAGACCGTAGTACCAGAACAGCAGCACCCGGCTATTGAACCGGTCCGACAGCCAGCCTGACAGGGTCGTGCCGAACAGATCGAAAATGCCCATCGCGGCGAGCAGCGACGCACCCTGCACTTCGGTCATCCCGTAGTCGCCGCACATGGCGATCAAATGCGTGCCGACATAGCCGTTGGTGCTCGCGCCGCAGATGAAGAAGCTGAAGAACAGCAGCCAGAAATCGCGCGTCTTGCTCGCCATGGCCAGCGTGCCGAACGCGATCGCCAGCGGGTTCTGTTTGCTGCCGGTCGCGCCGACCGGCGAGTCGTGCGGCTCGCCGTACGGACGCAGCCCCATGTCCGCCGGACGCTCGGGCAGCAGGAAGGCCACCAGCGGAATCACGACCGCCGCCGCAAGCGCGACCACCCACACCACCTGACGCCAGCCGTTGTGCTCGGCGATGGCCGCCAGCATCGGCAGGAAGACCAGTTGGCCGGTCGCGGAGCTGGCCGTCAGAATGCCCATCACGAGACCGCGCCGCGTGGTGAACCAGCGCGTCACCACCGTCGCCGACAACGACAGCGCCGCGACACCCGTCGATCCGCCGACCATCACGCCCCAGATCAACACCATCTGCCACGGATGCGTCATCAGCGAGGACAACGCCACGCCCGCCGCCATCGTGCCGAGCGCGGCGAGCAGCGTGGGACGCACGCCGAAGCGCTGCATGGCCGCGGCCGCGAACGGCCCCATGAGGCCGTACAGCGCGATGTTCACCGAGATCGCCAGCGAAATCGTCGCCCGGCTCCAGCCGAACTGATGTTCGAGCGGCACCATCATCACGCTCGGCGTGGCCCGCGTGCCGGCCGCCGCGAGCAACACCAGAAACACCACCGCGACTGTCAACCAGCCGTAGTGAAAACGTCCGCCAATCCGTCTCGCTGCCCAGTTCATCGGTTCTCCAATCGATGCCGGCCCGACAGCCCGCATCGCTCGCATTTTTACGACTTCGGTAAAAGACTTGTGACTGATCTGTCACAATGAGAGTTGCGATGGTAGTTACTGCTCGGTAACATGTCAAGGCGTCAATTTCTTTCGAGGATAGTCATCCATGTCCGATAACGAGTCTCCCAAAACGGCGAGCGCCCGGCGCGCGCGCGGTGCCGCAACCAGTGGGCCGCAGGCGCAGCAGCATCTGCTGCGCGCGGCGGAGGAGCTGTTCTATCGCGAAGGCGTGCGCACGGTCGGCGTGGATGCGGTGGTCGAGCGCGCCGGGGTCAACAAGATGAGCCTGTACCGGCAGTTTTCGTCAAAAGACGAGCTGGTGATGGCCTATCTGGAGCGCAAGGACGAGCAATTCTTCGGCTATGTCGAGAAAAGCTTCGCGCAGCATCCGGGCGAGCCGGCCAGGCAGCTGCAGCAGTATTTTGACGACCTCGCGCGACGTGCGTCCATCGACGACTATCGTGGGTGCCCGTTCGTGAACGTGTCGGTGGAATTTCCGGATGTCGACCACCCCGCCCGGCAGTTCGTGTTCGATAACAAGGCGCGCTTGATGGCGCGGATCGCCGCGCTCGCGACCGCGGCCGGCGCCGACGACCCGCAGGCGTTGGCGGATGCGTTGGGACTCTTGATCGAAGGCGTGTATGCGGCGAGCCAGACGTATGGACCGGGCTGCGGGCCGATTCTGGCTGCGCCGAAGGTGGCCGCGCAGTTGATTGCGGCGGCTTGCGGAACGGCGGCGGCTTCGACTTCGGCGTCCGCTAATTGAGCTTGACCGGCGCAGGTCGGCTTCGGGATTGAGTCGGCGACCATGCTGGCGAGGACCGCCGCGGGCCGACGTGGACCGGCGAAAACATCGCGCCGGTAAAATGGCGCTTTCCCTTCAAGCCGCTCTGCCATGCCGTTGCCCGCCGAAACCCACGAAACCGTGATTGCCGCCACTCGCCACTGGCTGACCGAGGCGGTGATCGGACTGAATCTGTGTCCGTTCGCGAAAGCGGTGCATGTGAAAGGCCAGATCCGCTACGCGGTCAGCAGCGCGGCGGACATGGAAGGCGTGCTAACCGACCTGGAAGCCGAGCTTCAGGCATTGGTCGCGGCCGATCCGAACGCCGTGGACACCACGCTCCTGATCGTCCCCGACGCGCTCGCCGATTTCCTTGACTACAACGACTGCCTGTTCTTCGCCGACCGGCTGATCAAACAGCTTCGGCTGGAAGGTGTGGTCCAGATCGCCAGCTTTCACCCGCGCTATCAGTTCGAAGGCAGCGAGCCCGACGATATCGAGAACTACACGAACCGCGCGCCGTATCCGATCTTCCATCTTCTGCGCGAAGACAGCATCGAACGGGCGGTTCAGGCGTTTCCGGATGCGGAAGACATCTACGAGCGCAATCAGGAGACGCTGCGGCGCATCGGTCTCACAGGCTGGAACGAATTGATGAAGCGTTAGCGCGCGAGCGCCGTCACGCCGCCGACGGCGCGAAGAAGCGCTCCTTCAGCTCCTCGATGCCCAGCGTTTCCATCACTTCATTGAGCCGCTCGGCCGGGCGCCGGCGCGGCAAGTCCTTGTACTGCGCGATGATGAGCTCGTTCTTCATCGAATGCTCCCACCCCACCAGCTCGGTCACGTTCACCTGATAACCGTGCGCTTCGAGTTGCAGGCAGCGCAACACGTTGGTGATCTGGCTCCCGAATTCCCGCGTATGCAGCGGATGCCGCCAGATTTCCGTCAGCGCGTTGCCGAGCGACTTGCCTTTGTTCTGCCGCAATACGCCCGCCACTTCGGCCTGACAGCACGGCACCACGACGATGTACTTCGCGTGTTTCTGCAGCGCGAAGCGGATCGCGTCGTCGGTTGCGGTGTTGCATGCGTGGAGCGCCGTCACGACGTCGATCCGCTCCGGCAAACGCGTCGACGTGATCGACTCCGCCACCGACAGGTTCAGGAACGACATCCCCGTGAAGCCCAGCCGCGCGGCCAGTTCCTCGGACTTCGCCACCAGATCCTCGCGCGTTTCAATGCCGTATATGTGCGAAGCCCCACCGGCGACGTCCTGAAACTCCTTGAAGAAAAGGTCGTACAGGATAAAACCTAGGTATGACTTGCCGGCACCATGATCGACCAGCGTCACGCCGCCCTGCGCGTCCTTGCGCTCCTTGAGCAGCGGCTCGATGAACTGGAACAGGTGGTAGACCTGCTTGAGCTTGCGGCGGCTGTCCTGATTCATCTTGCCGTCGCGAGTCAGGATATGGAGTTCCTTCAACAACTCGACGGATTGATTGGGACGGATTTCGTGGGTTTTGCTGGACATCGCGGGGAAGCCGCACCGATTGCAACGCGAACGTGCGACAGGTGACGGAAAAAGGGAAAAGTTGCTGCCAGTTTACCCAAAGTGCCGCCTGCTCACCGATAGGTGGCGCAAATCATGCAAGAAAAAGGGCAAACCTGGAACACTTCCTGCTCGATTGGGTTCACGCGGAACGTTTCAGTGTGATGCCAACCCTGGCCGGAAAGGCGGCTCGACCAAGCTGGAAGGCCGTATCGCCGATAACAACAAGCTGCCGGACGTGGCGTCGATCACGCGAACCGAATGCATGTGGGGAGGACGGTCCCGGAACACGGGCCGAACGTTACGTAACCAGCAGCGCGCCGCGATTTCAACGGGATGCGTGCTCGGATAAAGAAGAGGCAGCAATGGATACGGTACCCAACGGAAACGTCGAACAGAAGTTTCAGGAAATGCTGGCGAAGCTCCTCACCACGCCGGCCTGGTCGGAAAAACAGCAGCTCGAACTGGAGATGGCCCGCGACATCTCGACGGAAATGCTACGTCTGGCCGAAGTCATGCGCGACGGCAACGTCGATATGGAAACCTGCCTGACGCTGCTCAAGTACGCGAAAGTGCTCGACTTCGTGATGACGACGCTGGCGTCGCGCCGCGATATCAAGCCGCAGACGCTGCGGGTGATTTTCAAGCTCGCCGGCTTGAAGGTCGACGAGGCTTATCCGGGCTAAGCGTAGACGCTGACGCGCAGCGGCGGCTGATGGAGACGGGCGGGAAGCGCCCGTTTTCGTCCAGCCGCTTTTCTTTTGTTTTGCGGAATCTCCTCGTGCTTCGTGCGCCGGTCCGTGCGCCGGTCCGTGCGCCGGTTTGCCGTGCCGCATGGGCAGTGTGAAAATAGCGCCCTTCGCGTCTCTTGCCCGCGTTGCCCGCGTTTCTCTGTGCGGGCGAGCATCAGGCGCTAGATGCCTCGTTTCTTCGGCCATCCGCACGACTTCATGCCCTCTTCCCTTGATTCGATCCGCGTCGCCGTCGTCGGCGGCGGCCCCGCCGGCCTGATGGCCGCCGAGACGCTGGCCAGCCACGGCGTGCAGGTCGACGTCTACGACGCCATGCCATCGGTGGGCCGCAAATTCCTGATGGCGGGAAAAGGCGGCATGAACATCACGCATTCGGAGCCGATCGAGCCTTTTCTCGACCGGTACGGTGCGCGTCGTCAGCAGATCGCGCCGTTGCTGGACGCCTTCGGACCAGAGGCCTTGCGGACGTGGCTGCAGGGACTGGGCGTCGAAACTTTTGTCGGCAGTTCGGGACGCGTGTTTCCCACCGACATGAAAGCGGCGCCGATGCTCCGCGCGTGGATGCATCGTCTACGCGAAGCCGGCGTGCGGTTTCATATGCGACACAAGTGGGTAGGGTGGATCGGCGGCGCCGACTCGGTCGCCGCTCACACGCTGCGCCTCGCGACGCCCGAAGGTGAGCAAACCCTAAGCTGCGATGCCGTCGTCTTCGCACTCGGTGGCGCAAGCTGGCCCCGGCTCGGCTCGGACGCGACATGGGTGCCGCTGATGACTGAACGCGGCGTGCCGATCGTGCCGCTTCGCCCCGCCAACTGCGGCTTCGACGCCGACTGGAGCCCGTATCTGCGCGAGCGTTTCGCCGGTCAGCCGGTCAAGCCGGTCGCCATTTCCCTCACCGATGTAGACAAAAATGTCCACAATCGACAAGGTGAAATACTTTTGACCGAAACGGGCCTCGAAGGCAGCTTGATCTACGCGTTATCGGCGGCGATCCGCGAGCGGATTCTCGCCGACGGCGACGTCACGATATCGCTGGATCTTGCGCCAGGCTTGCCTTTGGAGCGGGTCATCGCGGAAGTTACCCGGCCGCGCGGTTCGCGTTCGATGTCCAGCCATCTGCAGGGAAGAATCGGCATCGGCGGGGTAAAACTCGCGCTGCTGCACGAGATTCTGTCGAAAGAGACCTTCGCCGATGCGCACCAGCTGGCGCATGCGATCAAGGCGTTGCCGGTGCGGCTCACCCGCGCCCGCCCGATCGCCGAAGCGATCAGCACGGCAGGCGGCATTCCGTTCGAAGCGCTCGACTCGCATCTGATGATCGAGCGCTTACCGGGTGTGTTCTGCGCCGGCGAAATGCTCGACTGGGAAGCGCCCACCGGCGGTTATCTACTGACCGCGTGTTTCGCCAGCGGGCTTGTAGCGGGACGCGGCGCGCTCGCTTACGTCGCGCAACGCCACGACAAACGCGCTTAACGCGCCTTCAACCGCCACAGCGACGTCACTTCGGCCATCCGCGCGGTGTGAAGCGCGTCGGTCTGATCGGTCGACTTCGGGTGTCGCGGACGAATGTCCTCACGTCCCATCACCGTGAGCCCGGCTGTGTCGATCGCCTCGAGCAGCCATTCGCGCGAACGCAGCCCTAAATGCTCGGCAAAGTCCGACAAAATCAGCCAACCTTCGCCGCCCGGCGATAGATGCGCCGCCAGTCCGTTCAGGAATCCCAGCAGCATCCGGCTGTCCGGGTCGTACACCGCGTATTCGATCGGCGACGCGGGCCGCGCCGGCACCCACGGCGGATTGCAGACCACCAGCGGCGCCCGGCCTTCCGGAAACAGATCCGCGCTGACGAGATCGACCTGCTGGTCGTAGCCGAGCCGGGTGAGATTTTCACGCGCACAATCCAACGCCCGCGGGTCCTGATCGGTCGCGACGATTTTCTTCACGCCGCGTCTGGCGAGCAGCGCGGACAACACGCCGGTACCGACGCCAATATCGAACGCCTTGTTCAGCGACGGCAGCGGCGTACGCGCGACAAGATCCACGTACTCGCCGCGAACCGGCGAAAACACGCCGTAGTGCGGATGAATCCGCTCGCCCAGCGCGGGAATGTCCACGCCCTTCTTGCGCCACTCGTGCGCGCCGATCAAACCGAGCAGTTCACGCAGCGACACGACCGACGGCTCGTCGGTCGGCGGACCATAGGTCTCGATGCAGGCCTGCTGAACGTCCGGCGCGCGGCGCAGCGGAATCGTATAACTCGCGTCGAGCGGAATCAGGATCATGCCGAGCGTGCGCGAGCGCTGCGACTGCGCCTGCCGATGCAGGTTGAACGCATCCTTCGGCGTCTCGCCCTGCTTGCGCGGCTTGCGCTCGAGCCGCCGCGTGACGGCCTGCAGCAACTGACGCGCGTTCTGGAAATCACCGCGCCACAACAGCGCCGTTCCTTCGCAGGCAAGACGGTAGGCGGAATCGGCGGTCGTGCGGTCATCCGCGACGACGACACGTTTGGGCGGCGGTACCGCCGCTTCGGAACGCCAAAGCGCGGTACTGGGGCCGTCGGCTTCAGGCCAGGTGATCAATGCGGGGCTGGTCATGGTGAGATGGGATCGGTATTGCGCAAGAGACGAGACGCGGGTGCAACACGCGTCATCGGAGGCGTTGCTCGTCGGACTGTGGGGCGTGATGCCGACTGACGCCCGAATAGTACCTTGCTCGCCGCGCTTAGCAGAGCAGTATTCGCCGACGCATGGGTGCGCGAATCGCACCGCGACGACGCCAGGTACGCGCGCCTGGCAACGAATCCACATCGAAATAGACAAAATTGTCCACGGGAGACAAGGTGAAAGAGATATGGTGAATTTGGACCGATCCGAGCCTCACCGCTGCGCCCCGGCGTCGAGCCTCGTCAGACCATCGCCATTCAGGCGAATGCCTCGGAAGGCGCAGCCAGCAAGGCCCGCGCGGCACGCCACGCGTCGGCGGCGGCATTCGCGCGACTGGAAATCTGCACCGCCAAGGTCGCGCCATCGAGCAGCATCACCATCATGGGCGCGAGGATTCCCGCCCGCGCCGCCGGCACGATCCCAGCAAGAATCCGCTCGATGAACTGAGTAAGCCCTGCCTTCTGCTGAACGCTAATTTCGTGGATGCTGCAGCCTTTGTCAGCGAACTCGGCCGCCGCGTGCGCAAACATGCAACCGCAGAAGGTATCGCTCGCGAACCAGTCGCGATGCCAGTCGAAAACTCGCTCGAGACGCGCAAGCGGCGTATCGGCCCCAGCGACAAATGCGTCGAGCGACACCGCGCATTGCTCTTTGTGCTGCTTCAATACCGCGACGACCAGATCGGTTTTAGATGGGAAATGCCGGTACATGGTCATCTTCGCCACCCCGGATGCGGCGATGATCCAATCCACGCCGACCGCGTGATAACCATGCTTGCTGAAAAGCGCTGTTGCCGTATCGAGAATCTGTTGACGCTTATCTGACACAACGACCCTGTGTGATTGATTTATGCATAATGAATATACAAGTGCGGCAACTTGTCTATTGCGGGCCTGAAAACTACCAGGACTTTCCCGCCAACCAATAGACAGATAGGTATCGCGCCGGTATAGTCGTTCTCAACCTGTGGGAAAGGCCGTACCCACTAGGACCTGAGAGATAACGTGCGCTAAGTGGCCGCACTGCTGCTTCCAAAGCGCCCATTAAAACAATAAGCCTTTGAATCGCCCTCGAGTTGCGGGTACGCATCGCGTGCCCGCAACTCGTTTTCATTTGCGCCTTTTCAACGCGCGTCCGTTCAAGCAGTTCAATTCCTTTTCTCCGTCAATTATTATTCGCTCGCGACAAAGCGTCGATTGCGCTCGCGCTTTTATCGATTCACCTGCCGCACGCCTCAAGCAAAAGCGCGCAAAAATCGGTAATAAAAAAAACGGGGTTTCTGAATGAACAGAAACCCCGTTTTTTGTACTTCTGGTGCCGGTTGCAGGACTCGAACCCGCCACCTCATGATTACAAGTCAAGCGCTCTACCTGATGAGCTAAACCGGCATGAGGCCGTAATTCTACTTCACTTCACGATCTTAAGGCGAGCCCTTCCGCCACCTTTCGAACCATCGTCGTCCGGTTGCGGGCCGTCCGTCGCGCTTTCGGCTTTGGCGGCCTCGGCTTCGGCCGCGGAGCCGTCCAGCGCATGCGGCGCGGCCGGTGTTTCAGCCTCGTCCGCGAGTTCGGCGTCGGCGCCCGAATCCTGCGCCTCGCCGCCCGCCGACTCCACCGGGAACGCCATGCCCTGACCGTTCTCCCGCGCGTAGATCGCGAGAATATTGGCGATCGGGACCTCGATCTTGTGCGACTTGCCGGAGAAGCGCGCGCTGAACTCGATCCATTCATTGCCCATCTGCAACTGGCTGGTCGCCTCGAAGCTGATGTTCAATACGATCTCGTTATCACGCACGAACTGACGCGGCACGCGCGTGTGATTGTCGACCCGCACCGCGATGTGCGGCGTGTAGCCGTTATCGGTGCACCACTCGTAGAGCGCGCGCAGCAGATAAGGCTTGGTGGAAATCTCTGGCATCTACAGTCCTCTTACCGGATGCGGGGCCGCGCAGCCAAAGCCGCACGACGCCCCACCCTAAACCCAACGAAGCCAAACTTAGCGGCGCATCACCTTTTCCGACGGCGTCAGCGCCTCGATGTAGGCCGGGCGGCTGAAAATGCGCTCGGCGTACTTCATCAGCGGGGCGGCGTTCTTCGACAGTTCGATGCCGTAGTGATCCAGACGCCACAACAGCGGCGCGATCGCCACGTCGAGCATGGAGAACTCTTCGCCGAGCATGTACTTGTTCTTCAGGAAGATCGGCGCGAGTTGCGTCAGACGATCGCGGATCGCGAGACGGGCCTTCTCGTGATTCTTCTCGGCCGCCTTGCCCTTTTCGTTTTCGAGCGTGCCGACGTGAACGAACAGCTCCTTCTCGAAGTTCAGCAGGAACAGGCGGGCGCGCGCGCGCTGAACCGGGTCGGCCGGCATCAGTTGCGGGTGCGGGAAGCGCTCGTCGATGTATTCGTTGATGATGTTCGATTCGTACAGAATCAGGTCCCGTTCGACGAGGATCGGCACTTGACCGTACGGATTCATCACGGCGATGTCTTCCGGCTTGTTAAACAGGTCGACGTCGCGGATCTCGAAGTCCATGCCCTTTTCGAACAACACCAGCCGGCAACGCTGGGAGAACGGGCAAGTTGTGCCGGAATACAGAACCATCATGTTTACGTTTCCTCAAAAAGCTGAAGGGCCAGCGCGCGGAAAAACCGTTCAGCAGGTTCTTCCTGGCGCCGGCCCCACGCCGGATGACGGCGTGATTATTTGATATGTTTCCAGTACGCGGCGTTCAGTCGCCAGGCGAAAAAGCTCAGGACGCCGAGGAACATCAGCACCCACACACCAAGCTGCTTGCGGGTTTTCTGCGTCGGTTCGGACATCCATGACAGGTACGACACGAGGTCGGCCACAGCAGAATCATAATCTACCGGCGACATCGTCCCCGGAGTGACCTGCGTATAGCCGACAAATTTGTGTACCGTCTCGCCAGTTTTTTCGTCGGTTTCGTCACCGAACTTCGCGGTACGTTGCCCCTGAAGCTGCCACAGCACATGAGGCATGCTCACGTTTTCATACACCAGATTGTTCCAGCCGGTCGGCCGCGTATCGTCGCGATAGAAGCTGCGCAGATACGTGTACAGCCAGTCTTTGCCGCGCGCCCGCGCTTCCACCGACAAATCCGGCGGCGCTGCGCCGAACCACGCTTTCGCGTCGTCCGGGCGCATGGCCACGGTCATCGTGTTGCCGACCTTGTCGGTGGTGAACAGCAGGTTCGACTGAATTTCCGCCGGCGTGATGCCGAGGTCGGTCAGCCGGTTGTAGCGCATCAGATTCGCGCTGTGACAATTCAGGCAATAGTTTACAAACAATTGCGCGCCGTGCTGCAAAGAAGCGAAATTCTCCGCGTTATCGGGCGCGCGGTCGAGGGGGAAATTCTCGTCCGCGTAGGCCGGTCCGCCCAGCACCGCGAGCAAGGTCGCGCCGATCAGCGCGCACGTCGACAGCAGTTTTTTCATTTCGTGTTCTCCTGGCTCGCGATTAGTGAGGCTTGAACCGCACCCGTTCGGGCGGCTGCTTGAACGTGCCAAGCCGCGTCCAGAACGGCATACCGAGGAAAAACGCGAAATAGATCAGCGCGCAGACCTGCGCGATCAACGTCGATGCCGGCGACGGCGGCTTCGTGCCGAGGAAACCCAGCGTCAGGAACGCGGCGATGAAGATCCCGTAGAACACCTTGTGGAAGAACGGCCGGTAGCGGATCGACTTGACCGGCGAGCGGTCGAGCCACGGCAGGAAGAACAGCGAGATCACCGCGCCGCCCATCACCACCACGCCCCAGAACTTCGACTCCGTGAAGGCCATGGCCAGAATCACCAGCACCGCGAGCACTGGCAGACCGAGCTTCCACTTGCCGCGCGCGCGCACCAGCGCGAGCAGACCGAGCAGCGCGATCACGATCATCAGCACGATCTTGAACGGATCGGTGGTCGCGCGGAGCATCGCATAGAACGCCGTGAAATACCAAACTGGCGCAATTTCCTGCGGCGTCTGAAGCGGATTCGCGGGAATGAAGTTATTCGCTTCGAGGAAGTACCCACCCATTTCCGGGGCGAAGAAAATGATCGCCGCGAAAATCAGCAGGAACACCGACACGCCCATGAAGTCGTGCACCGAGTAGTACGGGTGGAACGGAATGCCGTCGAGCGGGATGCCGTCCGGATCCTTCTTCGCCTTGATCTCGATGCCGTCCGGGTTGTTCGACCCGACTTCGTGCAAGGCCACCAGATGCGCGACCACCAGCCCGACCAGCACCAGCGGAATCGCGATCACGTGAAACGCGAAGAAGCGGTTCAGCGTGACGTCCGAAACGACGTAGTCGCCGCGAATCCACAGTGACAGGTCCGGTCCGATGAACGGAATCGCCGAGAACAGATTCACGATCACCTGTGCGCCCCAGAACGACATCTGCCCCCACGGCAGCAGGTAGCCGAAGAACGCTTCGGCCATCAGGCACAGGAAAATCGCGCAGCCGAAGATCCACACGAGTTCGCGCGGCTTGCGGTACGAGCCGTACATCAGCCCGCGGAACATGTGCAGATACACGACCACGAAGAACATCGACGCGCCCGTGGAGTGCATATAGCGGATCAGCCAGCCCCACGGCACCTCGCGCATGATGTACTCGACCGACGCGAACGCGAGCGTCGCATCGGGCTTGTAGTTCATGGTGAGGAAAATGCCGGTGACGATCTGATTGACCAGCACCAGCAACGCGAGCGAACCGAAGAAGTACCAGAAGTTGAAGTTCTTCGGCGCGTAGTACTCGGAAACGTGTTTCTTCCAGGTGGACGTCAGCGGAAAGCGCCGGTCGATCCAGCCGACCAGCCCGGTCGTCTCTACTTCGTGTTCGATCGCCATTACGCTTCTCCTTTCTCGTCCTTGCCGATCACGACGGTATTGGCCGAGGTGAACATGTAAGGCGGGATATCGAGGTTTTGCGGCGCAGGTTTGTTCTTGAAGACGCGGCCGGCCAGGTCGTAGGTCGAGCCGTGGCAAGGGCAGAGAAAGCCGCCCGGCCAGTCGTCCGGCAGATTGGGCTGCGCGCCCTCCTGGAAGCGCGGTGTCGGCGTGCAGCCCAGATGGGTGCACACGGCGACGGCGACTAAAAGGTTCTTGTGATCGGTGCGCGAGCGGTATTCGTTGTTGCAGTACTCCGGCAACGGCATCGAAAAAGGATTCTTGGTGTGGGGATCCGCTACTTCGTTATCGGCTTTCTGTACATCGGCAAGCATGCGGTCGGTGCGGTTGATGATCCACACCGGCTTGCCGCGCCAGGCGACGGTCTTCATATCGCCGGGCTTGAGGTCACTGATATCGACTTCGACCGGGGCACCTGCTGCCTTGGCCTTTTCAGATGGTGCAAACGAACTAACAAAGGGTACGACAGTGGCAACGCCTCCTATGCCACCTGCTACGGTCGTCGCAATCAGCCAGGTACGGCGGCCGCCGTCGACGCGTTCATCTTCCTTGTCTCGCATCACACGCCCCACTTCTGAGTTGGATTTTTCCTTCACGTCGCTTCTACCGCCGCTAGTTTGCGCGAATGGAGTCGCCATTTACAAGGGCCGAGTGCCAAAAACCGTGCGAAGCCCTTGATAACCAAGGGTTTCTCCGTACGGATCGCAAACTTTTTCACACCTCCTTTTAAGCGCTCAATGCGTTATTCATGCCTTTTTTAACGCTAATGCGCTTTTGATCTATTGAGCAATTCAAACGGGATTGGGGATATCGATAAAGACGTGCTCGATATCGAATTGCTCGGACAGATGCTTGCCCACCGCCTGCACGCCGAAGCGCTCGGTCGCATGGTGGCCGGCGGCGAGAAACGCCACGCCGCTTTCCGCCGACGTGTGCATCACCGACTCCGACACTTCGCCGGTCAGATAGACGTCGGCGCCCGCCTGGATGGCGGCGTCGAACATGCCTTGCGCGGCGCCGGTGCACCAGCCCACGCGACGCAGCTCGCGGTCCGGGTCGCCGAACACGAGCGGCGCGCGTCCGAGCGTCTGCTCGATCTCGGCGGTGAGGTGCGAAAGCGTGATCGGCATCGGGAAGGTGGCGAGCCAGCCGAGGTCGTTCTCGCCGAAACGCGCGTCGCTGATCCAGCCCATCTTCTGGCCGATCTGCGCGTTGTTGCCGAGCTCGGGATGATCGTCGAGCGGCAGGTGATAGGCGAACAGGTTCAGGTCGTTGCCGATCAGCAGCTTCAGGCGAGCATGTTTGCGGCCCGTGATCTGCGGCGCCTCGTTGCGCCAGAAGTAGCCGTGATGGACCAGCACGGCGTCCGCGCCCCAGTCGAGCGCGGCCTCCAGAAAGGCCACCGAGGCCGTCACGCCGGTCGCGAGCTTATTCACGCGACGACGTCCCTCGACCTGCAATCCATTGGGGCAATAGTCCTTGAAGCGCGCGGTTTCAAGGAGATTGTTCAAGTACAATTCAAGCTCGATCCGATCCATATAAACCTCTAGTCTTCAGATGCTTAGACGCTTTTGGCTGTTCTTTGCCCAAGCGGTGACTGTGCTGTTGGCGCTGATGTTCATCATTGCGACCCTGAAACCGCAGTGGCTCCAGCGTCAAGGGCAGTTCGGCAAGCAACTCGCCGAACCGATCGTCGCTCTCCGGGAAGTGGCGCCTGGCATCGGCAGCGGTCCCGCTCAGGCGTCTTACGCGGACGCCGCCCAGAAGGCCATGCCCGCGGTCGTCAACGTGTTCTCCAGCAAGGATGGCTCACTGCCGCCCGACCCGCGCGCGAAAGATCCGCTGTTCCGCTACTTCTTCGGCGACAAGAACAACCGCAAGCAGCAGCAGGAGCCCGCATCCAATCTGGGCTCGGGTGTGATAGTGAGTTCGGAAGGTTACATTCTAACGAACCAGCACGTCGTGGACGGCGCGGACCAGATCGAAATCGCCCTGGCCGACGGCCGCACCACCAACGCCAAGGTGATCGGCATCGATCCCGAAACGGATCTGGCGGTGCTGAAGGTCAACATGACCAATCTGCCCACCATCACGCTCGGCCGCATGGACCAGACACGCGTCGGCGACGTGGTGCTGGCGATCGGCAATCCGTTCGGCGTCGGGCAGACGGTGACCATGGGCATCGTCAGCGCGCTCGGGCGCAATCACCTCGGCATCAATACCTTCGAGAACTTCATTCAGACCGACGCGGCGATCAACCCTGGCAATTCCGGCGGCGCGCTCGTCGACGTGAACGGCAATCTGCTCGGCATCAACACGGCGATCTATTCGCGCTCGGGTGGCTCGCTCGGTATCGGTTTCGCGATTCCGGTGTCGACGGCGCGCAGCGTGCTGGAAAGCATCATCACCACGGGTTCGGTGACGCGCGGCTGGATCGGCGTCGAGCCG
This sequence comes from Paraburkholderia sp. D15, assembly GCF_029910215.1. NCBI lineage: Bacteria > Pseudomonadati > Pseudomonadota > Betaproteobacteria > Burkholderiales > Burkholderiaceae > Paraburkholderia > Paraburkholderia sp. D15. The sequence continues at coordinate 4,049,074 of NZ_CP110395.1, forward strand.
CAGGACGTGACGCCGGAAATCGCCGAGTCGTTCGGGCTCGAACAGAAGTCGGGGGCGATCGTCGCGGGCGTGCTGAAGAACGGTCCCGCGGACCGGGCCGGCATCAAGCCTGGCGACATTCTGTTGAGCGTGAACGGCCAGGAAATCACCGACACCACGCGCCTGCTGAACGTGATCGCGCAGATCAAGCCGGGCACGGCCGCGAAGGTGCATCTGGTGCGCAAGAGCCGCGAGATGGATCTGGACGTGATGATCGGCAAGCGCCCGCCGCCGCCCAAGCAACCCGCCGAGGATAACGACAACGGCGGTAGCGATCAGCCGGACGACGACGGCGGTTGATGTGAAGTGACGCAGGCTGGGGTAAATCCTGCGACGATCCGCCGCAGGCAGCCTCAACGCGTTTCACTCGCACCACCCTTTATCTTTCCCAGCGAATTTTTGCGCACGCCGGACATAAGCAAAAAGGGCAGTCCGGTTTTCCCGGACTGCCCTTTTTGCTTGCTGAAGCTTCCAATCTTTATTCTTTATTCCGGCGCGCTCGCATCCTCGACCACCGCCGGCTGCTTACCGACGATCAGCCGCGCCGCGATGATCCCCGCCTCGTACAGCACGATCAGCGGAATCGCCAGAATGAGCTGAGAGAACACGTCCGGCGGCGTCACGACAGCCGAAATCACGAACGCACCGACCACCACGTACGGACGAATTTCCTTGAGCTTCTTGAGCGTCAGCACATTCATGCGCACCAGCAGCACGACAACGATCGGCACCTCGAACGTCACGCCGAACGCGAGGAACATGGTGAGCACGAAGCTCAGGTAATTATCGATGTCGGTGGTCATCTCCGCGCCGAGCGGCGCGTTGTAGTGCGCCATCACGCGGAAGATCGTCGGAAACACCACGAAGTACGCGAACGCCATCCCGCACAGGAACAGCGTATAGCTGCTGCCCACCAGCGGCCCGACCAGCTTCTTCTCGTGCTGGTAGAGGCCCGGCGCGATGAACGCCCAGATCTGATACAGCACGATGGGCAGCGCGATCACGAACGCGACCATCATGGTCACTTTCATCGGCACGAAGAACGAGCCGGTCACGTCGGTGACGATCATCTTGCCGTCCTTCGGCAAGTTCTGCATCAGCGGCCGCGCCAGCAGCCGGAAAATGTCCGGCGCCCAGTAGACCAGCCCGACGAACACCACGATGACGGCGATGCCGGCGCGAATGATGCGGTCGCGCAATTCAACGAGGTGGGAAATGAAGGTCTCTTCAGTGCCTTCGTCCTGGGTTTGCTGGGGGTCGCTCACGCCGGCCCTCGGTTAGAGATTGTCGTTCTGATCATCAGAAGAACCGCGTCGGACGACGCAAGGTGGCCGGCGTATGGCGCGCGACGCGCGCCGCGCCCGACTGCACGCGCGTGCGGCGCACGGTGGCGCGCTTGTACCAGGTGGGCATGGCCGATTGCTTGACGCGCCAGTTCTTGCGCTTCGCGCCGGTGGCCGGCGTGCTGCTCGGCCACGATGTCGCGCCGACGTCTTCGAGCGCGCCGCCGGCAATGCTAGGCGACACCGACGTGCCGCTGTTCCACGCGTCGTTCAGTTCGGTTTCGTGCTTACGCAGATTGTCCTGCACGGCGGTTTCGACATTGCTGGCCGCCGCCTCGAACTCGGTTTTCATGCGACGCAATTCGTCGAGTTCGATTTCGCGCGTGACCTCGGCCTTCACGTCGTTGATATACCGCTGCGCGCGGCCGAACAACGCGCCGGCTGTACGAGCGACGCGAGGCAGGCGCTCAGGCCCGAGGACGACCAGCGCGACGACGCCGATCAGCGCCATCTTGGTTAGACCGAGGTCCAGCATGAAGTGGAATGTCCGTCAGTAACGCGGGTGGGCCGCGGCTTAGCGGTAATCGTTCGAACGCGGGGCCTTTTCCTTCGCTTCCACGTCCACGGCGCCGTTACGCGGCAGTTCGCGCTGTTGCGCGTCGCCCGCGGGCGTTTCGGCTTCCTTCATGCCCTCTTTGAAGCCCTTCACCGCGCCGCCCAGATCGGTGCCGATGTTGCGCAGCTTTTTCGTGCCGAACACGAGCGCCACGATCAGCAACACGATCAGCCAATGCCAAATGCTCAACGAACCCATGACTACTCTCCTTAACCCCGACGCCGCCCAGCGGACGGCAAAACACTTGCGCCTTGCGGCGTGACTCGAAGCGTTGACGCTTCATCGATACGTTACCGCGTGCCGTTCCGATGCAACGCGCCACGCGATAAAAACCTGCGGCAGCTATTGTGACCGGCCCACCGCGTCGCCGTTATTACAGCGCTGTAAAAATCGCCGATGCTTCAGTGCGCCTGTGCAGCCCGAACAACGGCCCGCAAACGCACCGGCTGCATCAGCCCATGCGCTGCCACGGACGCGGCCCGGCGAGAATATGCGCGTGCAGGTGATATACCTCCTGCCCGCCGCCCGGCCCGGTATTAATGACCGTGCGAAAACCCGTTTCGCCACCGGTGTACGCCACGCCCAACTGTTCGGCCAGACGCGCCACCAAAACAAGCATTCTACCAAGCAGCGGTGCGTCGCTTTCGGTGCAATTCGACAGGGTGGGAATATGCTTGCGCGGGATGACGAGCACATGCGTTTCGGCGGCCGGACGGATGTCGCGGAAGGCCAGAAACTCTTCGTCTTCGTGAACTTTGGTCGACGGGATTTCGCCGGCGGCGATCTTGCAGAAAAGGCAGTTCGGGTCGTGACTCATCGTATTCCTGACGCAGTGTGACTGAAGTGCGATGCGCGATGCGGCGGGGCTCCGATTCCAGTCCGACCCATGATCGGACGACGCTCAGACCCAGCCGCGCGGATTCGCGAGCGGCTTGTTATCGTACAGATACAGCCAGCCTTTAATAATACGGTACAACATCCAGATACTGACGGCCCACAGAACCGGAATGCCGATCAGCACGAACAGCAGCACCCCGCCGATCGCATAACCGATCAGGCACATCCAGAACGAACGGATCTGCCATTCGAAATGAGCTTCGTACGGCGTGCCGACCACATCGGGCCGCTTCACGTAGTTGATGATGATCGCGATCAGGAACGTCAAGCCGCCGGTGAGCCAGAACACCGCGTACAGCCCATACAGAATGTGGGTGAGCGTACGCAGGCTGCGCTCGCGTTCCGGCTCGATCGCGTTGCGATAGACCGGTGTCGAATAACTGTCGTGCGGCTGTTCCATGGCGGCGCCCTCCCGAGGATGCGATCGAATTTATCCAGTCTCATGTTGGCGCCGCCGCCCGCCGTTTTCAAGGCGAGACCAACCCGCGACATTCAGTCGCCATTCTGCTCGCGGTCGCGGCTCTTGCGCAGCGCCTTTTCCTCGATGCCCGACATCCCTTCACGGCGTTCGAGTTCGGCCAGCACATCCGCCGGGCTCAGATCGAAGTGCGACAACATGACGAGGCAATGGAACCACAGATCCGCGACTTCGCCGACCAGTTCCTTCGGCGCGCCGCCATGGCGCGCGTCTTTGGCGGCGAGCACGACTTCGGTGGCTTCTTCGCCGATCTTCTTGAGCACCGCGTCGTCGCCCTTGTGGAACAGGCGCGATACGTACGAGACGTCCGGGTCGCCGCCCTTGCGGCTGTCGATGATCGCCGCGAGGCGCATCAGCGTGTCGGTGGTGGACGGAGCGGCAGCGGTGGTGGGCGTGGCTTGCGTCATTTGTAGATGTGTTCGGGGTCTTTCAGCACGGGATCGACGGCAACCCAGTCGCCGTCATCCACCGAGCCTTCGAATTTCTGGAAAAAGCACGAGTGGCGCCCGGTGTGGCAGGCAATGCCCGACACCTGCTCCACTTTCAGCAGCACGACGTCTTCGTCGCAGTCGAGCCGCACTTCATGCACATGCTGCACGTGGCCGGACTCTTCGCCCTTGAACCACAGGCGCTGGCGCGAGCGCGAGAAATACACCGCGCGGCGGGTTTCGATCGTCTTGGCGAGTGCCTCGCGGTTCATCCACGCGAACATCAGCACGTCGTTCGTCGACGCTTCCTGCGCGATGACCGGCACGAGGCCGTTCGCATCCCACTTGACCTTGTCGAGCCAGGTCACGGCCGTTGGATTCGTCACGTTATAGCCTCACCGAAATGCCCTGGTCCGCCATGAAGCGCTTGGCTTCGCCGACCGTGTGCTCGCCGTAGTGGAAGATGCTGGCGGCCAGTACCGCGTCCGCGTGGCCCTGCCTGATGCCGTCGGCCAGATGCTGCAGGTTGCCCACGCCGCCGGAGGCGATCACGGGAACCGGCACCGCGTCGGACACCGCGCGCGTGAGCGCGAGGTCGAAGCCGCTCTTGGTGCCGTCGCGGTCCATGCTGGTCAGCAGGATTTCGCCCGCACCGAGTTCGGCCATCTTGCGCGCCCATTCGACCGCTTCGAGGCCCGTCGCCTTGCGGCCGCCGTGCGTGAAGACTTCCCAGCGCGGCGGCTCGCCGTCGGCGGATACGCGCTTGGCGTCGATCGCGACGACGATGCACTGCGAGCCGTATTTGTCGGTCGCGTCCTTCACGAGCTGCGGATTCGCCACCGCCGACGAATTCATGCTGATCTTGTCCGCGCCCGCGTTCAGCAGGCGCCGCACGTCCTCGACGGCGCGCACGCCGCCGCCGACGGTCAGCGGAATGAACACCTGCGAGGCGACCGCCTCGATGATCGGCAGGATCAGGTCGCGCTGGTCGGAGGTTGCGGTGATATCGAGGAAGGTCAGCTCGTCGGCGCCTTGATCGTCGTAGCGGCGCGCAATTTCGACGGGATCGCCGGCGTCGCGCAGTTCGACGAAGTTGACGCCCTTGACCACGCGTCCGGCGGTCACGTCGAGACAGGGGATGATGCGTTTAGCTAGAGCCATGATCTTGCAATTCTGCCAATACCGCTGATGAGGCCGCTCGCGTGGACGAGCGGCGCGGGGCCGGCGCGGCCGCTTGCGGTGCGCCGCCTACAGTGAATGACGCGTGGACGGGGCATCGCGCAGTGCGGGACAGGAGCGCGGCACGATGATCATTGACGCTCGCCGTGAAGACGAACCCGAGGCGCCGAAGCCAACGTCAAAAACGCTAAGCCGCCAAGGGCGCCAAGCTCGAACCGGCGCAGACAAGGCCATAAGCCACAAGCCAAACGTCCATCCCCGCCCTGCTACACCGGCTTCAGGCGTCGTCCGATTCGCGCAGCCGGTCCGCGAGCGTCTGGGCCGCCGTGAAGTCGAGATCGCCCGAGTAAATGGCCCGCCCGCAGATCACGCCTTCGATGCCTTCGTCCTCGACTTCGCACAACGATTCGATATCCGTCAGATTCGACAGACCGCCGCTCGCGATCACCGGAATCTTCACCGCGCGCGCGAGGCGCACCGTCGCTTCGATGTTGATGCCCTGAAGCATGCCGTCGCGGCCGATGTCGGTATAGATGATCGATTCGCAGCCGTAGTCCTCGAACTTGCGCGCCAGATCGGCGACTTCGTGGCCGGTCAGCTTGCTCCAGCCGTCGGTGGCAACCTTGCCGTCCTTCGCGTCGAGGCCGACGATGATATGGCCGCCGAACGCCGTGCAGGCGTCCTGCAGAAAGCCCGGATTCTTCACCGCGGCCGTGCCGATGATCACGTACGACAGGCCGTCGTCCAGATAACGCTCGATCGTGTTCAGATCGCGAATGCCGCCGCCCAGTTGCACGGGAATCTCGCCGCCCACTTCTTCGATGATCGCGCGAATCGCGTCTTCGTTCTTTGGCTTGCCGGCGAACGCGCCATTCAGGTCGACGAGGTGCAGACGCCGGGCGCCGCGGTCGACCCAATGTCGGGCCATCGCCGCCGGTTCCTCGGAGAAAATCGTCGCCTGGTCCATATCGCCTTGTTTCAGGCGTACACACTGACCGTCTTTCAGGTCGATGGCGGGAATCAGCAGCATAGCAATCGGGTGTTGTCTGGGAATGGGTTGATGGTCGGCGACGACGACTGGTGAGCCAGCCCGCCGGAGCGCCGTTTCGCTAGTTTAGTACAACTTTTTCGACGCTCTTGCCGGGTGCCGTTCGGCAGCCGGCCTTGAGTATTGCGGTCGAGGCGCGCGGCGCCCGCTTCGCTTGTGACGAAACGGCGCACGGCGGCAGGATGATAGAAGGCGCTCACGGGTTCCAGTGCACGAAGTTGCGATACACGCGCAGCCCCGCTTCGGCGCTCTTTTCCGGGTGGAATTGGGTCGCGAAGATGTTATCCCGCGCGACCGCCGAGGTAAAGGGCACACCGTACACCGTTTCGCCCGACGTGTGCGCGGCATTCTCCGGCGCCACGTAATAGCTGTGCACGAAATAGAAGAACGCGTTGTCGGCCACGCCGTCCCACAGCGGATGCGGCTGCGCCTGACGCACGCGGTTCCAGCCCATCTGCGGCACCTTGAAGCGCGAGCCGTCGTCCTGCACCTGGCCGGCCAGGTCGAAGCGCAGCACCTTGCCCGGCAACAGGCCGAGGCCGGGCGTGCCGCCCTCCGCGCTCCAGTCGAACAGCATCTGCTCGCCGACGCACACGCCCATCAGCGGCTTGTTGCGCGACGCCTCGATGACCGCTTCCTGCAAGCCGGACTCGCCGAGGCAGCGCATGCAGTCGGGCATCGCACCCTGGCCGGGCAGCACGACGCGGTCGGCCGCGCGGATCGCTTCCGGCTGGTCGACGATCGCCACATCCGCTTCCGGCGCGGCCTTGCGCAATGCCTGGGCCACCGAGCGCAGGTTGCCCATTCCGTAATCCACAATCGCTATCGAAGTTTTCATTTCAAGTTAGGCAGCAAGGCCTTCAATCCGTCGACGATGAATTCCACCGCCAGCGCCGACAACATCAAACCCATGAGCCGCGTGCCGATGTTGATACCGGTGCGACCGACCCAGCGGGCAATCGGTTCGGCAAGCCGCAGCGAAAAAAAGCAGATCGCCGCCAGTACCGCGCCGATCGCGATGAGACTCAAGCGGTCGTACCAGTGCGCGGAACCGGCCGCGTAAATGATCGTGGTGCTGATCGCGCCCGGGCCGGTCAGCAACGGGATCGCCAGCGGCACGACCGCGATGTTGTCCTTCTGCTCGGCTTCGTGGCGCTCTTCCGGCGTCGAGCGGCTGTTGCCGATCTGCGCGTTCAGCATGTTGATCGCCATCAACAGCATGATGATGCCGCCGCCCACTTCGAGCGAGCCGACCGAAATGCCGAAGAAGCTGATGATCTGCTGCCCGAGCAGCGTCGTCACCGCGATCACGCAAAACACCGAAATCGCCGCGATCCGGATGGTCCGGCGCCGCTCGCCGTCGCTCTGATTCGCCGTCAGGCTCATGAAGAACGGAATGGCGCCGACCGGGTTGATCAGCGCCAGCAGCGAGATAAACGACTTCAGAATGTCCATGGCACTCGGGCCGCGAGCGCCGGCGGGCGCTGCTTCCGGTTCAGTGATAAAGCCGGTTGATCAGCACGCCGCCAGGGCGCTCACAGACTGCCCTTGGTCGACGGGATCTGCCCCGCCGCGCGCGGGTCCATTTCGGTCGCCATGCGCAGCGCACGTCCGAACGCCTTGAACACCGTTTCCATCTGATGATGGGCGTTCAGGCCGCGCAGATTGTCGATATGCAGCGTGACGCCGGCGTGATTCACGAAGCCGCGGAAAAATTCGATCGACAGATCGACGTCGAACGTACCGATGCGCGCACGCGTGAACGGCACATGGAATTCGAGGCCCGGACGGCCGGAAAAGTCGATCACCACGCGCGACAGCGCTTCGTCGAGCGGCACGTAGGAATGACCGTAACGGACGATGCCCTTGCGGTCGCCGATCGCCTTCGCGACGGCCTGGCCCAGCGTGATGCCGACATCTTCGACCGTGTGGTGGTCGTCGATATGCAGGTCGCCATGCGCTTCGATGTCGAGGTCGAACAATCCATGCCGCGCGATCTGGTCGAGCATGTGGTCCAGAAACGGCACACCGGTGGCCAGCTTTTGCTGACCGGTGCCGTCCAGATTGATCTTCACACGGATCTGCGTTTCGCTGGTATTGCGAACGACTTCCGCAAGGCGCATGGTAATTCCTCGAATCGAGCTAGAAAGCGATGGGTAGGTGGAAAGGAAAAGCGGCAGGCCGCGCATGCCGCTTTGTCTCGTTACGTCTCGTTGAGCTTTACGGACGATCAGAACGGCCAGCGCGGCGTTTCAGTCTTGGGTCAATGCAAAACGAGTTTCAGCGCGGCGAGCATCTGTGCGTTTTCTTCCGCCGAACCGACGGTCAAACGCACGCAATTGGCCAGCGATGGGTGCATTTTACTCACGTTTTTGATCAAAACCCGCGCCGTAAGCAGTGTATCGAACACCAGCGCCGCATCCGGCACGCGCACCAGCAGGAAGTTGCCGGCGCTCGGGAACACTTCGGCGCCCGGCAGTTCGGCCACGGCCCGCGCCAGTTTCGCGCGTTCCTCGCGCAGCAGCGCAGCTTGGGCGTCGAGTACCTCGACGTGATCGAGCAGGAAATCGGCGGCGGCCTGGGTCAGCACGTTGGTGTTGTACGGCGGCCGCACTTTGTCGAATTCGCTCAGCCACGCCGGCTTGCCGACCAGATACCCGAGACGGATACCGGCCAGACCGAGCTTGGACACCGTGCGCATCACGACGACGTTGTCGAACGCGTCGGCGCGCGGCAGCCAGCTTTGCTGCGCGAACGGCTGGTAAGCCTCGTCGATCACCACAAGGCTCTTATTGGCCGCGGCGATGATGCGCTCCATGTCGGCATTGTCGAACATCGTGCCGGTCGGGTTGTTCGGGTATGCCAGATAGACGATGGCGGGCTGATGCTCGGCGATCGCCGCGAGCATGGCTTCGGTGTCGAGCGTGAAGTCGGGCTTCAGCGGCACGCCGACGAATTCCAGATTCACCAGCTTCGCCGACATCTGATACATGACGAAGCCCGGCATCGGCGCGAGTACTTTCGCACCCGGTTGCGCGCAGGCGATCGACACCATGCTGATGATTTCGTCCGAGCCGTTGCCGAGCAGCACGTCGCAACCGGCCGGCACACCCATCACACGCTTGATCTTCTCGATCAGCGCCTCCGGACGCGGCGCCGGATAGCGGTTCAGCGCGACGCTCGCCAGATGCTCGCCCAGTTGCGCGGCCAGTTCCGGCGGCAGCGGGAACGGGTTTTCCATCGCGTCGAGCTTGATGTAGCCCGTGGCGTCCGGCACCGGATAGCTCGTCATTGCGAGCACGTCACGGCGGATGATGTCTTGAGGTGTCGTCATGGATCTGTGGGCTGCGTAGCCCGGTCGCGAGAAGGAAGCCGGCCGGGCGTTCGCGGTATGCGGACTGCCTCGGGCCGGTGGGTGTCTTTGTTATGGGTACTGCTCGGGTAGTGCAAAACGGAGCGCGCTGAAGGCGCGGAAAATGCGGCAAGCGCCCCGTCAGATTCAGTCGCGCTCAGCCGCGTTCGCCGCCGTGCCGCATCCGGTACTCGGCGCTGCGGGCATGCGCTTGCAGACCTTCGCCGTACGCGAGTTCGGCGGCGATCTCGCCGAGCGTCTGCGCCCCTTCCGCGCTGACCTCGATCACGCTCGAGCGCTTGAAGAAATCGTAGACGCCAAGCGGCGACGAGAACCGCGCGGTACGCGAGGTCGGCAGCACGTGATTCGGACCCGCGCAGTAGTCGCCGAGACTTTCGCTCGTGTAGCGGCCGAGGAAGATCGCGCCCGCGTGGCGGATCAGTTGACCCCACTGATGCGGCTCCAGCGCCGAAATTTCCAGGTGTTCCGGCGCGATGTCGTTGGCGATCGCGCAGGCTTCGGCCATGTCGCGCACCTTGATCAGCGCGCCGCGCCCTTCGAGCGACGCCTGAATCACGTCGCGGCGCGGCATGGACGGCAGCAGTTCATTGATCGCGTCCTGCACGCGCCCAATGAACGCGTCGTCCGGGCACAGCAGAATGGATTGCGCGAGTTCGTCGTGCTCGGCTTGCGAGAACAGGTCCATCGCGACCCAGCGCGGGTCGGTGGTGCCGTCGCACAGCACGAGAATTTCCGACGGGCCCGCGATCATGTCGATGCCGACCGTGCCGAACACGCGGCGCTTCGCCGATGCGACGTACGCGTTGCCCGGACCACAGATCTTGTCGACGGCGGGCACGGTTTCGGTGCCGTACGCCAATGCGCCGACCGCCTGCGCGCCGCCGATCGTGAACACGCGATCGACGCCGCCCAGCAAGGCCGCCGCGAGCACCAGCGGGTTCTTCACACCGTCCGGCGTCGGCACGACCATCACGATTTCGCGCACGCCGGCGACGCGCGCCGGAATCGCGTTCATCAGCACCGACGACGGATACGCCGCCTTGCCGCCCGGCACGTAGATGCCCGCGCGATCCAGCGGCGTGACCTTCTGGCCGAGCACCGTGCCGTCGGCCTCCGTGTATTGCCAGCTATGGCTGCCGCACTCGATCTTCTGCTTCTCGTGGTAGCCGCGCACGCGCGCCGCGGCCGCTTCGAGCGCCGCGCGGCGCTTCGGCTCCAGCCCTTCGAGCGCGGCTTCGAGTTCCGACATCGGCAATTCGAGCGCCTCGACGCTCTTCGCGTCGACCCGGTCGAAGCGGTTCGTGTACTCGAGCACCGCCGCGTCGCCGCGCGCCTTCACGTCGTTCAGAATCTGCGCGACCGAGCGCTCGATGGCTTCGTCTTCGCTCGCCTCGAACGCGAGCACCGCATGCAGCGACTTCTGGAAGCCGGGAGCCGTGGAATCGAGTTTGCGAATCTTGATAGACATACAGGTATCCGTTTCGGTAAGGCGCGCTTTATAGCGGGGTCAAACGTTCGGCGATCAGGCCGCCGCGCCGGCTTTCGTCGCGCGTTCGAACGCGTCGAGAATCGGCCGCAGCGCCGCGCGCTTGAGCTTCAGCGCCGCCTGGTTCACCACGAGGCGCGACGAAATCTGCATGATTTCCTCCACCTCGACAAGATTGTTGGCGCGCAGCGTATTGCCCGAGCTGACCAGGTCGACGATCGCATCGGCGAGGCCCACCAGCGGCGCCAGTTCCATCGAACCGTACAGCTTGATCAGGTCGACGTGCACACCCTTCGCGGCAAAATGCTCGCGCGCGGTTTCCGTGTACTTGGTCGCCACGCGCAGACGTGCGCCTTGACGCACCGCGCTCGCGTAGTCGAAACCCGCCGCGACCGCCACCGACATGCGGCAGCGCGCGATATCCAGGTCGACCGGCTGATAGAGCCCGCCGCCGCCGTGTTCGAGCAGCACGTCTTTGCCCGCCACGCCGAAGTCGGCCGCGCCGTATTCGACGTAGGTCGGCACATCCGTTGCGCGCACGATGATCACGCGCAGGTTCGCGTCGGTGGTCGGCAAAATCAGCTTGCGCGAGGTTTCCGGGTCTTCGGCCACTTCGATGCCGGCCGCGGCGAGCAGCGGCAGCGTCTCTTCGAAGATACGCCCTTTCGACAGCGCCAGCGTGAGCGGCGCGCTCACCGCCGGCGACGACGACGTTTGCGGCATCGCGCTCATACCTGGCTCCCGGACACGCGGCGCACCTTCGCGCCAATTGCGGTGAGTTTGGTTTCCATCCGGTCGTAACCCCGGTCGAGGTGATAGATGCGGTCGATCAGGGTTTCGCCCTCGGCGCGCAACGCGGCGATCACGAGACTCGCGGACGCGCGCAGATCGGTAGCCATCACTTTCGCACCGGAGAGCTTGTCGACGCCGGTCACGAGCGCGGTATTGCCGTCGATCGTGATGCTCGCGCCGAGGCGGTTCAGCTCCTGCACGTGCATGAAGCGGTTCTCGAAGATCGTCTCGACCACTTGCGACGTGCCGTCGGCGATCGTGTTCAGCGCCATGAACTGCGCCTGCATGTCGGTCGGGAACGCCGGGTATTCGGACGTGCGGAACGTGACCGCGCTCGGGCGCTTGTCCATGCGCACGCGCATCCAGTCGTCGCCCTCGTCGATCGTGACGCCCGCTTCGCGCAGCTTTTCGGTTACGGCTTCCAGAATCAGCGGACGCACCTTGCGCAGCGTGACGTCGCCACCGGCCGCGGCCACCGCGCACAGGAACGTGCCGGCTTCGATCCGGTCCGGAATCACCGTATGGCTCGCGCCATGCAGCTTCTCGACGCCCTGGATCACCAGACGATCGGTGCCGATGCCCTCGATCTTCGCGCCCATCGCGACCAGCAGATTCGCGAGGTCGCCGACTTCCGGCTCACGCGCCGCATTCTCGATGACCGTCTCGCCTTCGGCCAGCACCGCCGCCATCAGCAGGTTTTCGGTGCCGGTCACGGTGATCATGTCGGTGACGATGCGCGCGCCCTTCAGACGCTTCGCGCGCGCTTCGATGAAGCCGTGTTCGATCGTGATCTCGGCGCCCATGGCCTGCAGCCCCTTGATGTGCTGATCCACCGGACGCGCGCCGATCGCGCAGCCGCCCGGCAGCGACACGCGGGCGTGGCCGAAGCGCGCCACCAGCGGACCGAGCACGAGAATCGACGCGCGCATGGTCTTCACCATCTCGTACGGCGCGACGAGGTTGTCGACCTTCGACGCGTCCAGCGACACGCGCCCTTGCTCGCTTTCGATCCGCACGCCCATCTGGCCGAGCAGCTTGAGCATGGTGCTGACGTCCTGCAGGTCGGGCACGTTGTCCAGCTGCACCGGCTCCGCGCTGAGCAGACTCGCGCACAGAATCGGCAGCGCCGCGTTCTTCGCGCCGGAGACGACGACTTCGCCCGACAGCGGGAAGCCACCTTCGATGACGAGTTTATCCATGCCTGTCAGTTCCTGATTGCCCCGGACATCGGCCGGGCCTGTCTTGACTGTGTTCGGCGCGCCGCTGCCGGCGTCGCGCCCATCTTGAGTAATTCGCACTAAATTTCCAGATTTACGCGTTCTGCCATTCGGCGGGCGTCAGCGTCTTCATGCTGAGCGCGTGGATTTCCTCGCGCATGCGGTCGCCGAGCGCCGCGTACACGAGTTGATGGCGCTGGATCGGACGCTTGCCTTCGAAACTCGGCGAGACGATGGTCGCAAAGAAATGCTGGCCGTCGCCTTCGACTTCGAGATGCTGGCAGGCGAGCCCAGCCGCGATGTATTGCTTGACCTGTTCGGGAGTCGGCAACATGAGAGAAGCTCCTGATCAGTGGCGCAGTTTGTAGCCGGAAGCGAGCATGCGCATCGCCACCACGGCCAGCACCACGAAGAAACCGGCGACGATCGCGAGGCTCACGAGCGGATTGATATCCGACATCCCGAAGAAACCGTAGCGAAAGCCGTCGATCATGTAGAAAAAGGGATTCAGCCGCGACACTTCGCGCCACACCGGCGGCAGCGTGTGCGTCGAATAGAACACGCCCGACAGGAACGTGAGCGGCATGATCAGAAAGTTCTGGAACGCCGCCAGCTGGTCGAACTTCTCGGCCCAGATACCGGCGATCAGCCCGAGCGTGCCGAGCAGCGCGGCGCCGAACATCGCGAACACGACGATGTAGAGCGGCGCGGCGAAGCTGACCGGCACGAACCAGATCGTCACGATGAAAACGCCGAAGCCGACCGCGAGTCCGCGCGCCACGGCGGCCAGCACGTACGCGCCGAACATTTCGTAGTGCGACAGCGGCGGCAGCAGCACGAACACCAGGTTGCCGGTGATCTTCGACTGGATCAGCGACGACGAACTGTTCGCGAACGCATTCTGCAACACGCTCATCATCACGAGACCCGGAATCAGAAAACTCGTGTATTCGACACCGGGATAGACCTGCACATGACCGCGCAACGCGTGGCCGAAAATCGTCAGATAGAGCAGCGCGGTGATGACCGGCGCCAGCACCGTCTGGAACGACACCTTCCAGAAGCGCAGCAGCTCCTTGTAAAACAGCGTGCGGAAACCGCTCATGCCAGCCCCTCGATCACTTCCGGACCGTTCATCACCTGAACGAACACATCTTCGAGGTCGGCCTTGCGGACCTCGATTTCCTCAAACGTACAGCCCGCCGCGCGGCACTGCGCGAGAATCCGCTCGACGTCGTCGTAGCTGGCGAGCCGCAGCAGGTGCTGGCGGCCATTGCCGTTGCCCGCGCCGCTCTCCGCTTCCAGCGCGCGCAGCTCGGCCGGCAGCACACCTTGCGCGAAGCGCACGAACAACTGCATGCCGGCGAAACGTTGCAGCAGCGTGCTGGTGCGATCGAGCGCAACCACCTCGCCGCGACGCAGCATCGCGATGCGGTCGCACAGCGACTCGGCTTCCTCCAGATAGTGCGTGGTGAGCACGATGGTGTGCCCTTCGCGGTTCAGACGGGAGATGAATTTCCACAGCGTCTGGCGCAATTCGACGTCGACGCCGGCGGTCGGCTCGTCGAGCACGATCACCGGCGGCCGGTGCACCAGCGCCTGCGCGACCAGCACACGGCGCTTCATGCCGCCCGACAGCGCGCGCATGTTGGTGTCGGCTTTCTCGGTGAGGTCGAGATTGGCCATGATCTCGTCGATCCACGCGTCGTTGTTGCGCAGACCGTAGTAGCCGGACTGGATGCGCAAGGTTTCGCGGACGGTGAAGAACGGATCGAACACGAGTTCCTGCGGCACCACGCCGAGCGCTCGGCGCGCAGCGCGAAAATCGCCGACGACGTCGTGGCCGCGCACCGCGATGCTGCCTTCATCGGCGCGCGCGAGGCCGGCGAGAATGCTGATCAGCGTCGTTTTGCCCGCGCCGTTCGGACCGAGCAGTCCGAAGAACTCGCCTTCTTCCACCGTGAGGCTGACGCCCTTGAGCGCTTGCAAGTCCTTATAGCGCTTCTTGACGTTACGAATTTCTATGGCTGACATGACTGTGGGCCGCGTGCGCCGCGGCGCCTGATTGGGGGCGCAAACTGCTGGGAGGGACGAAATTGGGGTGCGTTGGCTACCCCAAAAAACGTTTGATTATAGGGCAAAAATCGGTGGCCCCATGGCGGCCCGGGGGATGGGCCGCGACGCTCGGAGCGTCAATGTCGCGACGATATCAGCGTATCGACGCCGTAGGCTTGCGCGAGACTGGCGAGACCAGCCGGCAGATTCACGATCTCGAAGGCAACGCCGCGCGCCTGCGCGGCGCGTTGCCACGCGAGCAGCACGGCCAGCGCCGACGAGTCGAATTGCGCGAGCGGCGCGCAATCCACGCCGGCCGCGCCGGCCGCGATGCGTTGCAAACCCGCCGCGAGCGCAGCCTTCGCGCTCGCATGGGTCAGGGTCGCGCCGCTGTCGAAGCGGTTGGCGACGGGGTTCAGCACTTCGCTCACGACTGCTTGCCCGCGGCGAGTTGCTGGTTGCGTTGCGTGAGGAACTGGATCAGACCGTCCACGCCCTTCTGTTGAATCTGCTCGTTGAACTGCTGCTGATACGCCTGGATCAGCCACGCGCCGAGCACGTTGATGTCATAGACGCGCCAGCCTTGCGCCGTCTTGTAAAGACGGTAGTCGAGTTCGATCGGCGAGCCGTTGTTCATCACGACCGAGCGGACCACGGTGTCGGTGTCGTCCGGATTCATACGGAACGGCTTGTACTGGATCTGCTGGTCGCGCACCTGGGCGAGCGCGCCCGAGTACGTACGGATCAGCAGCATCTTGAACTGATCGACGATCTGCGCCTGCTGGTCGGGCGTGGCGGCGCGCCAGTTGCGGCCCATCGCCAGTTGCGTGGTGCGGCGGAAATCCGTGTACGGCAGGATCTTTTCGTTGACCAGTTTGGTGATGTGGGAGATGTCGCCTTGCTGGATCGACTTGTCGGCACGCACCGCGTCGATCACTTGCTGCGTCACCGTCTTGATCATGCCGTCCGGCGAATTGGTGTCCACCGTTTGCGCCGATGCACCGGCGCTGGCGAACGAGAACAGCGCAGCGAACAACGGAATCAGGAAGAATTTTTTCATATCGAGCCTTGCCTTATAAATAGTGCAACCGTTTGAACCGACATTAACACGCGAGTTCAGCGGCAATCCACGCGCAAACTGCGAGAGTCGTGTCGAACTGTTACGGCCGCACGATCAGCGCAGTTTGAACGACGGGAAGTTGAAACGCTGCGGCGGAACCAGCTGGCCGGCCGGAATCTGCGTCGTTTCCGGGCCGCCGTTCAGGTCCAGCGGCGGCGATTCGGCTGAGCCGGACGCGGCCTCCGGCGCGGCGGCATTGTTCGCCGTGCCAGTGGTTCCCGCCACGCCCGCGCCGGCCGCCGAAGCGGCCTGCGGTGCGGTAGCCGCCGGTGTGCCGGATGCGCCCGCCGCCTTCGCGGCAGCAGCCTGCGTGCCTGCCGTTCCCGCGGCACCGGTCGCGGCGCCTGCCGGCGCGGCCGCGCCGTCGACGTCGTCATACTTCGGCAGCGGCGCTTCGTCGCCGTAGTTCGGCAGATCCGCCGACTGCCTGCCGTCCGACAGCAAATACTGACGACGCTGCAGGTAAGCGTTGCGCACGAACGAATACTTGTCGAGCGCGGCGCCTTCCAGCACGTCGCTCGCGTTCAGCAGGTTCGCACGCGTGTTGACCACGTTCAGGCCGTACAGCGCCCAGCTCAGACCATCCGGATGGATGTAGCTGAGCGGATTCACATAGTAGTTGCCGATCGAACCGACCGCGTCGCGCACGGTGCTCGGCCCGAACAGCGGCAGCACGAGGTACGGACCCGCCGGCACGCCGTAGTGACCGAGCGTCAGGCCGAGGTCGTTGTCGTGCTTGGGCAGTTTCGCGAGCGTCGCCACGTCGAACAGACCGCCCACGCCGAAGACCGTGTTGATCACGATCCGCATGATGTCCTCGACGCCGTCGGTGATCTTCAACTGCAGCAGATTGTTCGCCGCGATGTAGACGTCGCCGATGTTCGAGAAGAAGTTCGTCACGCTATCGCGCACCGGCTGCGGCGTGATGAACACATAGCCCTTGGCGACCGGCTTCAGCGCGTACTGGTCGAGCTTGTCGTTGACCGTGAAGATGGTGCGGTTCAGGCCTTCGAGCGGATCGCCCTTGGTGGGCGTCTGCACGGTGGTGCAGCCGGCGAGCAGCATGGCGGCCACGGCCAGCTTGCCGGCCTGGAACGCACGCGCGCCCCCGGATTGTGAGGTCTGCATTTCTTGTTCTCCTTATTGACCGGCGGCGCCGGACGCAGGCTGGCTCGCTGCGGGAGCGGCCGGAACCGGCGCGGGCGCGGGCGTGCCGGCAGCCGGCGACGACGCGCCCGGCTTGGACGCGCCCGAATCCGCGGCCTTGCTGTACAGAAACTGTCCGATCAGGTTTTCGAGCACGATCGCCGATTGCGTCATCGTGATCGTGTCGCCGGCCTTGAGCATTTCGCTGTCGCCGCCGGGTTCGAGCCCGATGTACTGCTCGCCGAGCAGGCCCGACGTCAGGATCTTCGCCGACGTGTCTTTCGGAAACGGATATTGCTTGTCGATGTCGATCGTCACGACGGCTTGATACGCATTGCTGTCGAAGCCGATCGACGCGACCCGGCCGACCGTCACGCCCGCGCTCTTCACCGGCGCGCGCGGCTTCAGTCCGCCGATATTGTCGAACTTGAGCTTGACCGGGTACGTTGCCTGAAACGACAACGAGCTCATGTTGCCGGCCTTCAGCGCGAGAAACAGCAACGCCACAAATCCCAACACCACGAACAGGCCGACCCAGAAGTCGAGAGCAGTCTTTTTCATCGTCATCCCAAAGTGAATCCGCCGCGCCGTTGCCGCGCCCGCCGTGCGCGGGAATCCGCGCGCCGCCCGGGGCACGTACCGCGCAGTCTTAGCTGAACATCAATGCGGTCAGCAGAAAATCGAGGCCGAGCACCGCAAGCGACGCGTACACCACCGTCTTGGTCGTGGCGCGCGACACGCCCTCGGGCGTCGGCTTGGCTTCGTAGCCCTGAAACAGCGCGACGAAAGTCACCGCGAGACCGAACACCACGCTCTTGATGACGCCCGCGCCGACATCGCGCCAGGCATCCACGCCGCCTTGCATCTGCGACCAGAACGCGCCGGCATCGACGCCGATCAGCAGCACGCCGACCACGTAGCCGCCGAAAATGCCCACCGCGCTGAAAATGGCCGCAAGCACCGGCATCGCGATGATGCCGGCCCACAGGCGCGGCGCCACCACGACCTTGACCGGGTCGACCGCCATCATTTCCATCGCGGTGAGTTGCTCGCCCGCCTTCATCAGGCCGATTTCGGCCGTCAGCGACGTGCCCGCGCGGCCGGCGAACAGCAGCGCGGTGACCACCGGCCCGAGTTCGCGCACCAGCGACAGCGCGACCAGCAGCCCGAGCGCCTGCTCGGAGCCGTAGCGGTTCAGCGTGTAATAGCCCTGCAAGCCGAGCACGAAGCCGACGAACAGCCCAGACACGGCAATGATCACCAACGAATAATTACCGACGAAGTGGATCTGCTTCGTGACAAGACGCGGCCGGCGCAGCAACGGGAAGAATTCGAGCACGAGGCGCAGGAAGAAGCGCGTGGCGTAGCCGGCCGTGCCCAGCCCGCCGATCACCGAGCGACCGATCGCACTGATCATGACTGACCTCCGCCGATGCCGAAGTCCGCCGCGAGCGGCGTCTTGCTGGGGTAATGGAATTTGAACGGACCGTCCGGCGCGCCGTCGATGAACTGCCGCACCGTCGGATCGGTCGAGGCCCGCAGCTCGGCGGGCGTGCCTTCGGCATGGACGCCGCCGTTGGCGAGGAAATAGACGTAGTCGGCGATCGCGAACGATTCCGGCACGTCGTGCGTCACGAGAATCGACGTGGCGCCGAGCGCCTGGTTCAGCGCGCGGATCAGGTTCGCGGTAATGCCGAGCGAGATCGGATCGAGGCCGGCGAACGGCTCGTCGTACATCATCAGCTCGGGGTCGAGCGCGATGGCGCGCGCCAGCGCCACCCGCCGCGCCATGCCGCCGGAAATCTCGGACGGCAGCAGGTCGCGCGCGCCGCGCAGGCCGACCGCGTTGAGCTTCATCAGCACGAGGTCGCGGATCAGTTCTTCGGGGAGGTCGGTGTGCTCGCGCAGCGCGAAGGCGACGTTTTCGAACACCGACATGTCGGTGAACAGCGCGCCGAACTGGAACAGCATGCCCATCTTGCGGCGCAGCGCGTACAGGCCGTCACGCGTCTGCTGGCCGACGTCCTGGTCCTGGAACAGGATCTGGCCGCGCTGCGCGCGCACCAGACCACCGATCAAACGCAGCACCGTGGTCTTGCCGCACCCCGAGCCGCCCATGACCGCGACCACCTGGCCGCGCTTGAAGCGCAGGTTCAGGTTCGACAGGACGAGCCGGTCGCCATAACCGAAGTCGACGTCGCGCAGCTCGAGTAAGGTCTCGGGGGAGGAAGACACGAAACTGACAGTCCTTTTACACGGAAGGCGAATTATAGGGCCATCGTGCAAAAGTTGCCGTCACGCACCCCAGGCTATTTACGAAGCCTGACGATTATTGCGTAAACGTGTGTTGCAGCGCAGAAACCGCGGCGGCGACGTCCGCCGCATCGGTCACCGCGCGCACCACGGCCGCGCAGCCGACGCCGGTTGCCAGCACGTCGGGCAGCGTCTGCAGGTCGATGCCGCCGATCGCCACCAGCGGCACGACGCCGTCCAGCAGGCGTACGTAGCGGGCCAGCCGCCTGAGCCCCTGCGGCGCGGTCGCGACGACCTTGGTCGTGGTCGGAAATACCGCGCCGACGGCGAGATAGCTGGGCCGGTAGTGCAGCGCTCGCAGAATCTCGTAGAACCCGTGCGTGGACAGCCCGACGCGGATGCCGCCGGCGGCCAGCGCGGCCAGATCGGCGGTATCGAGGTCTTCCTGCCCGAGGTGCACGCCGTATGCCCCCGCTTCCAGCGCGGCCTGCCAATGGTCGTTGATGAACACGTGCGCGTCGTGGCGGCGGCCGGCGGCCACGCAACGGGCGATGTCGCGCCGCAGTGGATCAACGGGTTCGGCCGATTTGTGGCGGAACTGGATCGTCTTCACGCCGAGGCCGGCGATCCGCTCGACCCAGTCGGCGCTCGGCAGCACCGGGTACAAGCCGAGCCGGGAAGGACAGCTCGGGAACGGCTGCGCGGGCGCCGCCGGCAGGTTGGCGAGGCGCGGGAAACGGCTGAGGTCGGCGGGGAAGGCGTCGAACGTGTCGCCCTTGGTGTCCGTCACGTCCGTCACGCGGGTTTCGTCGCCGTCGCGCCAGGCGAGCGCCAGCACCAGCGCGTCGTGCGGATCGAAGCCGCAATCGAGGAACGCGGCCAGCGCGGCGATCCAGTCTTCCGGCAGATGCCCTTCGAGCCGCCACGTCACGCCGCCGAGGTGCAAGGCGGCACGTTCCTGCGCGGCTTCGATCACGCCCGCGCCACGCAGTTGCCAGCGCGCCACCTGCTCGCCATGCTGCTGCGCGTCGGCGATCACGATCAGGTCGCCGCCGTTCGGCTCGTCCGGCGCGGTCAGGCAGATGCGCCACGGCGCATGCGTCGGCGGCCAGTCGCCAAGGCTCGCGCGGATGCGCTCCGTCGCTTCGGTCAGTTCGTCGGCGGGCGGCCAGAACAGGTCGCGGTCCCGCAACGTCAGCGTCCGCGTCATGCGCCGCTCCCGTCCTGATGCCAGAACGGCATGCCCACCACCGGCGTGCTCGCGTGCGCGCTCTCGCGCTCGGCCATCGGACCCGCGAGGAACGCCTGACGGCCGGCCTCGACGCCCAGCGCGAACGCGCGCGCCATCGCTTCCGGATGCGTGGCCTGCGACACGGCGGTGTTCAGCAGCACGCCGTCGAAGCCCCACTCCATCACCTGCGCCGCGTGCGACGGCACGCCGAGGCCGGCATCGACGATCAGCGGCACGTCCGGCAGCCGCTCGCGCAACACACGCAAGCCGTACGGATTGATCACGCCCTTGCCGGTACCGATCGGCGCGCCCCACGGCATCAGCGCCTCGCAGCCGGCGTCGAGCAGGCGGCGGCCGATCACCAGATCTTCGGTGCAATACGGCAGCACCTTGAAGCCGTCCTTGATCAGCTGCGCGGCCGCTTCGATCAGACCGACGGGATCGGGCTGCAACGTGTAGTCGTCGCCGATCAGTTCGAGCTTGATCCAGTCGGTGTCGAAGATTTCGCGCGCCATGTGGGCGGTCGTCACGGCCTCGCCGACCGTCAGGCAGCCGGCCGTGTTCGGCAGCAGCGGCACGCCGTGGCGCTTGAGCAGATCGAAGAAGCCGGCTTCGGCGCCGCCCTCGTTCATCTGCCGGCGCAACGCGACGGTCACCATGCCGGGGCGGGCGGCGTCGATCGAATCGGACAGCGATTGCAGCGACGGATAGCGCGACGTGCCGAGCAGCACGCGGCTTTCGAACGTCTGGCCGTACAGCGTGAGCGCGTCGGCGGCGGAGGTGGTTTGGGGGGAAGTCATGGGCATTGTCCTTGTCTACGGCATCTCGCGGCGTGCATCGACGTGCGGCGGCTTACCGGTTTACATTAGCCGCCGGCGACGGGTTGCACGACGTCGAGCTTGTCGCCGGTTTGCAGCGCGCGCGCCGCATGCTGGGTGCGCGCCACGAAATCGCCGTTCAGCGCGACCGCGAACGGCGGCCGCGCGCCGAACGCGGCGAGCGCATCGGCGACGGTCGCGCCGTCGGGCAACGACAACGGCTTCTGATTGATGTGAATGTCCATGGTGTTCGAATACGGTTCAGTCGATGGCAACAGCGCGCGGTTGCGCGACGTCGCCGGTAACAAGCGGAAAGCCGGGGCAAGCGGCCGGAGCGCGGACGGAACGGCGGGCCAGACCGCCCGCCAGACAGCGATTCGCAACGCTCATGCCGGCTCCCGCGCGGAATCCAGCTGGAACAGTTCGCTCCAGCGTGCGTCGCGTTGCCAGTCGGCGAACGCATCGGCGTCGCCGATACGGCCGTCGAGCAGCGCGGCGGCGAAACGCACGGCTTCATCGGCGACTTCGGGCACGATCATGTAGCCGTGCCGGTACAGGCCGTTCACGCGCAATGTCTGCGCGCCATCCCACAGCAGCGCCGGACGGTGGTCCGGCAAGGTCGGTCGGCACTGCGAATTCAGTTCGAGGATACGAGCCTCGCCGAAGCCGGGATGCACGGAAAACGCCGCGCTCAGCAACTCCAGCGCCGAACGCACGCTGACCGGCGACATATCCTCGCCTTCGACTTCGGTTGCGCCGATCACGTAGAGATCGTCCTGCTTCGGCGCGATATAGAGCGGATAACGCGGATGCAGCAGCCGCACCGGCCGCGTCAGTCCGATCCCCGGCGCGTGCACCCGCGCGACTTCGCCGCGGATGCCGCGCAACGTCGGCAGCACCGGCTTCGCGCCGAGGCCGCGGCAGTCGATCGTGATGCGCGCGGCGGGGGGCGCGCGATCGTCGACGGGCGTGTTCCAGTGGGTGTCGACGCCACGCTCAGCCAGACCAGCGGCCAGCGCGCTCAGCACCTGACGGTTGTCGAGCTGACCTTCGCGCGGCAACAGCCAGCCCCGGCTGAAGCGGCCCGCCAGCGCTGGCTCGGCCGCACCGAGTTCGGCGCCGGCCAGCGTGACGAAACCGCCGTCGAGCAGATCGGCCGGCGCGTTCGAACGCACCCGGCGTTCGAACAACGGCGCCTCGGTGCGATCGGCGTGATGCCAGACCACCAGCGTGCCATTGCGCTGGAAGAAAACCGGCTCAGGCAGTTCGGCCAGCACGTGCGGCCACGTTTCCAGCGAACTCGCGCCGAGCCGCGTGATCAGCAACTCGGCGCTGGCGGCTTCCGCGAGCGGCGCCAGCATCGCGGCGGCCACCCACGCGGCGGCTTGCGAACCGTCGGCAGCGCCGCGCTCGTACAACGCCACGCGGTGCCCTTGCCCAGCGAGACGCCACGCGACCAGACGGCCGCACAGACCGCCGCCGAGCACGGCGAAATCGGGTTGCGAGGAACGGCTCATCGTGCCCCCTCCCCCGCGTGGTCCGCTGCGTGACGATCGATCAACCGCGCGGCCGACCGGTTCGTCATCCCGGTCGGCCGATACGTCAGACAAAAAACTGGCCGAAGCGAACGAAAACGCGCCGCGCCGAGATGGGCGTGACGAAGAGCAAAGCACATAACTGAAGAATTGACGGTCATCGAGTCCTTTCCGTACGGCCGAAAAACGCACGTACCCAGGACGAAACCGGCGGGTGAGGCCGGCCGGGCACGACGCGCATTATGAGGACGCGCGCCACCCCGGCGGGGAATGGAAGACGGGTTGCTTCCGGAAACTTCCCGCGCCGGTATTACCCGGATCGGGTGCAAAGGGTCTCTCTCAGCCTCGCCGCCACGGCATGAAAATCATGCACGCCTGTGGGCAAAGCACCCCTGTTTCGTCGAAGGCCATTAGACCATAAAAGGCGCGGCGCCCGCAAACCAGCGGCCGGCGCGTTTCGCGGATGGTTTGATCCGGCACCGTCTTTTATGTCGCCTATGCGGCCCGCGCCAACGCTCTGGCACAATGCCACGAGCACATGCCGCGGCGGCACGGCGCGGCGCGCGTCACCGGCGCCAATCGCCCGCCCGGCGCCGCGTTTCGCCGGGGCGCTCGAGTCGGGACGGCACGGTCTTCTGGCGCGGATTAATTTTCGCTTAAGGGCCGCGCGCCAGAATCGGACGCTCGCCGGCCCTGCGTTCATCGGGGCCGCCGGCAAGGCATGTAGGCCAGCACTTCACCAGGATGCTCATGACACCGAATACTTCAGCCCGCCCCGTGCTGCCGACGGACGACAAAGTCTCCGCCTGGAGCCTGATCAAACCCTACTGGGTCTCCGAAGAGCGCAACACGGCGTGGGGGTTGCTCATCGCGATCATCGTGATGAATCTGCTCGTGGTGTGGATCAACGTGCGCCTGAACCGCTGGAGCGCCGATTTCTACAACGCGCTGCAAACCAAGAACGTGCACGACTTCCCGCACCTGCTGATGGTGTTCTCGGGACTCGCGTTCGGTTTCATCATCCTGGCGGTGTACGGGCGCTATCTGCGGCAGATGCTCGGCTTCCGCTGGCGTCAATGGCTGACCACCCGCTATCTGAACGAATGGCTGCACGACAGCGCGTTCTACCGGATCGAACGCGACCGGCTCGCCGACAACCCCGACCAGCGGATCAGCGACGACCTGCAATCGTTCGCCACCACGACGCTCTCGCTGACGCTCGACCTGCTGTCCACCGTCGTCACGCTGGTGTCGTTCATCACGATCCTGTGGTCGCTCGCCGGCGCGCTGACCGTCTCGCTCGGCGGCATGCCGGTGCAGATTCCCGGCTACATGGTGTGGGCCGCCGCGCTGTACGCGGTGATCGGCTCGCTGATCATCCAGAAGGTCGGCCATCCGCTCGTGCCGATCAACTACCAGGCGCAGAAGGTGGAGGCGGATTTCCGTTTCGGCCTGATCCGTCTGCGTGAAAACGCCGAGCAGATCGCGTTCTACAACGGCATGGAAACCGAGAAGACGAACGCGCATTCGCTGTTCGGCCGGATTCGCGACAACTGGTGGCAGGTGATGAAGTACACCAAGCGTCTGACCTTCGTGCTCAGCTTCTACGGTCAGATCGCGATCATCTTTCCGCTGGTGGTCGCCGCGCCGCGCTACTTCGCGGGCGCCTTCACATTCGGCGTGCTGATGCAGATTTCCAGTGCCTTCGGCACCGTCAGCGATTCGTTCTCGTGGTTCATCAACAGTTACGGTTCGCTGGTCGAATGGCGCGCCACCGTGAACCGGTTGCGCGAATTCAAGCGCATCGTGCATGCGCCGCGTCTGAAGGAATCGGTGTCGCCGGCCACCTCGCACGGCGGCATCAACCTGCATTTCGTCGATGCCGACAAGCTCACCACCGAAGGCCTCAAGCTCGCGCTGCCGAACGGCAATCCGCTGTCCACCATCCGCGATATCGCCATCACACCCGGTTCGCGCTGGCTGGTACGCGGTCCGTCCGGTTCCGGCAAGAGCACGCTGATGCGCGCGCTGGCCGGCCTGTGGCCGTTCGGCGATGGCTCGATCGACGCGCCGGTCAACGCCCGCATGATGTTCATCCCGCAGGTCAGCTACATGCCGATCGGCACGCTGAAGGCCGCGCTCGCCTATCCGTCCGCCGCCGACACCTACACCGACGACGACTGCCGCGAAGCGCTCGTCACCTGCCATCTGTCGGAATACGCGGACCGTCTGCAGGAATCGGGACATTGGACCCGCATTCTGTCGCCGGGCGAACAGCAACGTCTGGCCGCCGCGCGCGTGTTGCTGCACAAGCCCGACTATCTGTTCCTCGACGAAGCGACCAGCGCGCTCGATTCGGAAAACGAAGCGCGCCTGTATCGCCTGTTCACCGAACGCCTGCCGAAGGCGGCCATCGTCAGCGTCGCGCATCGCGAGGCGCTGGCCGCCTTCCACGACGAAACGCTCGACGTCGAGCGTTCCGGCGAAGCGCTCGCCGCATGAGTGCGCCGGGCCCGGCCTTCGATCGCGTCGTGCTGATCACCGGCGCGGGCTCCGGCATCGGCGCGGCGCTGGCCCGGCGCATTGCCGCGCCGCGCACCGCGTTGATGCTGCACGCGCGCGGCGCCGACGACGCATCCCGTCAACGCCTCGCCCAGGTCGCGACCGATTGCGGCGCGAACGGCGCGCATTGCGAGACGCTGTGTGCCGACCTCGGCGAACGCGGCGCGGCGGACCACGTGGTCCATCGAACGCTCGTCCGTTTCGGCGCGCTCGATCAGCTAGTGGCCAATGCCGGCCACGCGCAGCGCCAGACGCTGCACGCCCTCGACCCCGACACGTTCAACGCCGCGATGGCCGCGATGCCGGCGGCGTTCGCCGCGCTCGTCCAACACGCGGCGCCGGCGCTGGAAACCTCGCAGCGCGGCCGCGTGGTCGCGCTCAGCTCGTTCGTCGCGCACCGGTATCGCGCGGACACGCCGTTCGCCGCGACGGCCGCGGCGAAAGCGGCGCTCGAATCGCTCGCTAAAACGGCGGCCGCCGAACTCGCGCCGCACGGCGTCACCGTGAATTGCGTGGCGCCGGGTTATACCCGTAAAGATCGCGGCCCAAGTGCCGATAATGCGTCGGTATGGCATCACGCGGCGCAGGCGACGCCGCTCGGCCATGTCGCCGAACCGGCCGACGTCGCCGCACTGATCGCCTTCCTGCTGTCCGACGAAGCGCGCCATATCACCGGCCAGGTGATCCACGTCGACGGTGGCCTGACGCTGGGCTGATCGGCCCGCGTTCTGCGTCTCCTCCTCCGCCGCGCCGCAGCGCGCGTCCCGCAACATCCCGAAACACCCGAGAAGAGTTCGAAAGCATTTGCGAAGCCGCCAGGCTGTTCCGTGCTTTGAATGCGCCCGTGTTCGGCGACGATAGTCGTGCCCGGTGCTGACCGACCGCCCTCTTTCGACCGCCATCCGACACCGCCCATGACCTTCATGCCGAGCCTGCGCGCCAGCGCTTTCACGCGAGCCTCACAGGCCACACGCAGCACGTGGCTCGGCGCGCGGCGCCCGTGCTCGCGGCTTGCCGTCGGCGCGCTGCTCGCCGCTGGGCTCAACGGCTGCGCGTGGACGCTGATCTCCGCCGCCGACGCCACCGGTTCGGTGATCCAGGCCGGCTACGCGATCGCCGCCAACTACTCGTCGCCGACCTTCGTCAACGGCCGTCCCGCCGATGTCCGGCACGTCTGCATCGAGGTGAATCAGACGGTGTCGGTCGGCGACTTCGTGCCGGCGCTGCAACTCGCGCTCGACCGGCGCGGCATCCGTTCGGACGTGTTCAATCCGGGCACCTCGCCGGCCGGCTGCGAGGCGCGCCTCGTCTACAACGCCGCGATCGACTACGGCCGCCGCTCGTTCAGTGACGAATCGATCCAGTACCTGTCGATCATCGACCTGACGCTGATCCAGAACGGCCGCATTCTCGTCACCGCGCGCTATCAGACCAGCGGACTCAACACCGACCGTTTCTCGACGGCCTCGACCAAACTCAACGGCTTGATCGAGCGGATGGTGGTCGACCGGACCGACCTCGCGCATCAGCCGATGCAAACCATTCAGACTTCCCAGGCCAATTAGGCCGGCCTGGCCTGGCCGTGCCTTGCCGACTCTTACGCGGGAAAGGATTCGAAAGCGTCGCGCGCTTTGCGTCGTGGATGTCGCTCACTAAGATGGATTGCATGAACCCATCCATTCTGGTCGTCGACGACGACCCCGTCGTACGCGAACTCGTCGGCGACTATCTGCAGGGACGCGGCTTCAAGGTCGCCACACTCGAACACGGTCTGGCGTTGCAGCGCTGCTTGCAGAACGAACGTCCCGCGCTGATCGTGCTCGACATCATGATGCCGGAGCTCGACGGCATCAGCGCATTACGCGCGTTGCGCGTGGCCGGCGACGACATTCCGGTGATTCTGCTGACCGCGCGCGCCGATCCGATCGACCGCGTGATCGGTCTCGAACTTGGCGCGGACGACTATCTCGGCAAGCCCTTCGAACCCAGTGAACTGGTCGCGCGGATTCGCACCGTGTTGCGTCGGCGCGGCACGCTCGCGCCGAGCGCGCCGGAGCAGCGCGCACCGTATCGTTTCGGACGTTACGAGGTGAATTTCCCGGCGCGCGAATTGCGCCGCGAAGGCGAGCGCATCGCGCTGCGTTCAAGCGAATTCGCGATGCTGAAGGTGTTCGTCACGCACGCGATGACCGTGCTCACGCGCGCGCAGTTGCTGGAGAAACTGCACGGCAATAGCGAGGCGCATCGCAACCGCAGTCTGGACGTGTCGATCTGGCGCTTGCGGCGGCTGATCGAAGTGGATCCGTCGGAACCGCGCTACGTGCAGACGGTGTGGGGACGCGGCTACGTGTTCGTGCCGGATGGCGAGATCGGCGCGGGCGAGCGCAGCGAAGGGCCGCTGACGTAGCGGCACGCGCCCGGACCCGGCGGCTCAGAACGTCAGCACGCTCAGAAACATGCGCTGCAGCCAGCCCATCGTCGTCGCATCGGACACCATGCCGACGCCCGCCTGTTCGATGCGCGCGTTGGCGACCTTGCTCGACGCGACGTAATTGCCCGCCTCGATATCCTTCGGATTGACGATGCCCGACAGCCGCAGACGATCGCGGTTGCCGCTCATCGCGATCATCTTCTCGCCCGACACCACCAGGTTGCCGCCGGACAGCGTGCCGATCACCGTCACCGCGAGCGTGCCGGTCATGCCGCTGGTGTCGGTGAGACTGCCCTGGCCTTTGTAGTCGGTGCTCGCCGAGCCGACGTTGAACAGCTTCGCGAGGCGCGCGGCGGCGTTGGTCGATTGATCGGCGGCGGCGGCGGTGATGCTGCTCGAACGGCTTGCCGTCGCATTCGCGCTGTTGCTGCCGCTATACGATTCGGCAAGCCGGATGGTCAGCACGTCGCCGATATGTTGCGCGCGCGGCGTTTCGTACAGCAGCAGCGGCGTGCCCGCCTGGTAGATCGCGCCCTGCGTGTTCACGTTCAGCGGCGCGGACGCGAGCGGCGGCGCCATCGGCGTTTCGACGATCGACGGTTGGCGGCCGCTCGAACACGCGGCGAGGCAAACGGCCGCGCCCAGCGCGACGGTGAGTTGAAGCGCGGTCATGCATCCTCCATGGTTTGATTGGGTTGCGCGGCCCTCGTCCTGCTTGCGGATCGCGTGCATTACCCGGCCTCCGCGCCGCTCGCCTGCCATTGCCGCACGACCGATTTCACCCATGCGTCCGAACCCTTCAGCAGATAGGTGAGCGTGCCGTTGCGCGTGCCCGGCAGGAAACACAAGGTGATCGAACTCACGGCGTTTTCCCACACGTAGGTGGGCAAAGCGCCCGACGCCGTCACGTTGCGGGTGGCCAGGCGCGGCGGCCCGTAGCGGTCGGCGAGCGCATCGCGCAGGTCGTCGGCGGTGATTTCGTCGACGACGAAGGAAATCTCGTAGAGACGCAGCGCATTGTCCGCGTCCATGCGTGCGAAGCGCAGCACGTGCTCCAGCGCGGGCGCGCCGTCCACCACCGCTTGCGACAGCGCCCAGCCGTCGTTGCCGCGATGCGCCCAACGGCACGCCACGGTCAGACTTTCATGCGACTTCAAACGCATGCCCAGGGCGCCCGCCTGCACGTCCGTCTCGCAGATCGGCACGCTGCCGACGGGCGTCGCCCGCACGGTCGAACCGGCGCGGAACTCGTCGAGCGTGATGCCGAGCGAGACGCCTCGGAACGCGAATGGCACGTCTTGCGTGGCTGGACGGCGGCGCGCATCGGTGGTGGTGTCTTTCGAGGCGGCGCTTGCCGCGCTTGCCGCATTCGCATCGCGCGCGACCGGCTGTGCCTGCGCGGCCGGCGCAGCGGCGCACGCAAGTGCGCCTGCCAGAACACACGCGACCACGCAGCCAGGCAGACGGTCACGCAAACTACCGGGCCGCGCCGGCGCGCAGTCAATCCGTTTGAGTGTCATGATTCAGTCGATCGCGGATGAACACATGTCGAACGGGGTGGCCGCGGCATGGCCGACGACCGGGATGATTTTCAGCGTCGCCGAGGTGAGCCGGCACGGCAGCGCGGCGACGGCGCAGCCGCCAAGCGGCAGCAGCGCCGCGCCGAGCGTCAACCACGCGACGACGCGAATGCAGCGGTCAAAAGTTCTCGGGGTCGACACACGGGCCTCGGTGCGTCAGGCTGTGGTGTTGACGTGATGCCCGACGAGTCCGGCCGGCGCTGACGGCAACGCCTCCGCAGCGGCTTCATGCGTGGGCGTGGCGGCGTTGGCGTTAGCCGGTGCGGCGGGTTTGGCCGCGGGCGGCGTCGGCGCCAAAGAAGAAAAACGGGTCGAGCTGAAATTGCTGTGAACGGTCATGATGATGAGCCTCGCGTGGCATCAGGTTTCGATTTCACGCCGCGCGCGGTGGGCCCAAGGCATAGGCTGAATCCGGTGAGCGGCGCAACGTACTGCGTGACGAATCATCACGCCGCGCGGCGCGACGCCAAGCACGAAGCACAGCGCGCTTTCCGGCGGTTCTTTCGAGCCATTTCCAGCGGTTTCCAGCGGTTGCGAGCGGTTCCAACAAAGCGCAAATTCTTTCTTCCGAGGAATTTTTTGGCGATGCGGAACGAATTGAACGGAATTGAACGGCGTGCCGGATTCGCCGATGCACAGACCGCGTGTAATACGCCGCGAGCCTTCAACGACGGGCCTGCCGCGCACACCGGCAAGCGTGCCGCCGGCAGGGGTAAGCATTGGTAAGAAAACACCCGGACGCGCGTTGCGCGCGCCAGTCTAGAATTTCGCCATGAATCCACAGGTCCTTATCGTCGACGACGATCCGGTCGTACGCGATCTGCTATGCAAGTTTCTGCAGTCGAACGGTTTCGACGCGTCGGTGCTGCATGACGGCACGCATTTGCAGCGGCGGCTCGAACGCGAACGGCCGTCGGTCGTCGTGCTCGACATCATGATGCCGAACACCGACGGCCTGCGCGCGCTCACCGCGCTGCGCGCCGCCGGCGACGACATTCCGGTGATCTTCGTGACGGCGCGCGGCACGGTGGCCGACCGCATCGTCGGGCTCTCGCTCGGCGCGGACGACTATCTGACCAAGCCGTTCGATCCGCGCGAACTGCTTGCCCGCATCCATACGGTGCTGCGTCGTCGCGGGCCGTCTACCACCAGCGCGCCGGAAGCGCGCAAGCCCTACCACTTCGGGCCGTTCGAGCTCGATTTCGCGACCCGCTCGCTATCGCGCGACGACACCAAGCTGCCGCTGCGCGACAGCGAATTCGCGCTCCTGAAGATCTTCGTCAATAACCCGTACAAGGTGCTGTCGCGTGTGCTGATTCACGACCTCGTGCATCGCGACAACCTCGCCTTCCGCGACCGCAGTCTCGACGTGCCGATCTGGCGTCTGCGTCGCGTGATCGAGGAAGATCCGTCCAATCCCTGCTACGTGCAGACGGTGCGCGGCAAAGGCTACGTGTTCGTACCCGACGCCGACGGCACGCCGTTCGCCGACGAGGCCGCCTCCAGCGCATGAAAAACCCGCTGAACACGCTGTTCGGCAGAATGGCGTTGCTCTCGACGGCGGTGTTGTTCGCGATTCAGGCCGGCTGGTTCGTGCTGGTGGTGATGCAGCCGCCGCGCCACGAGATCGACGGTTTCGCGCGCGGCATTCTGCTGGTGCTGCAGGCCGTGAACGGCGAGCCGATGAAGGGCGCCGCGCTCGCGCCCGCCATGCGCGTGCACCTGGTGCCGACCTGGAACATGCCGGCGAGCGTGCATCTGCATCCGCCGACGCAGCACCCGCTGATCGAATTGAGCCGGCAGTTGCGCGCCAATCTGCCGCCCGGCACCCAGATTGCCGTCGACGATCTGCGTCCGCCGCAGTTGTGGGTGCTGTTTCCCGGCAAGTCGAACTGGGTGGTCGTGCCGGTCGACGTGCCGCCGCGTCCGCACTTCCTGATCGAAGCCGTGTCGATGCTCGCGGGCGCGCTGATTCTGTCGCTGCTCGCGGTGTGGCAGATGCAGAAGCCGTTGTCCCGGGTTGCCGTCGCGGCCCGCGCGTTCGGTTCGGGCGGCCGCCCGGAGCCCGTGACCGTGCAAGGTCCGCGCGAGTTGCGCGATCTGATCGGCTCGTTCAACGACATGATGCGGCGCCTGAACGAGGCCGGCGACGATCAGGCGGTGATGCTCGCGGGCGTCGCGCACGATCTGAAAGCGCCGCTTACACGACTGAAGCTGCGCGCCAGCGTGCTGGTGGAGGAAAGCGAACGCGCGGGTCTGATTCGCGACGTGGACTCGCTGACCAATATCGTCCAGCAGTTCCTCGAATTCGCGGGCCAGTCCGCCGATGCCGGGCCGCCGGTCGAGGTCGAGGACTTTCTGCGCGAGCAGTTTTCCTCGGGCGACGACAGCGACAACGCGGAACACAGCGAAAGCGCGGATAGCGGCGAGGCGCCGCTCTTCAAACTCGATCTGCGCGCGGGCCCGTCGTTCACCTTGCCGCGCACGCTGCTCGACCGGCTGGTGACGAATCTCGTGGACAACGCGCTCGAACACGGCGCGCCGCCGGTGGAGATCGCCACTGAGCGCATCAATGGCACCAAGGGCGCCGACGGCACCGAGAGCCGTTGGGTCATCAGCGTGCGCGATCACGGCCCAGGCATTCCCGACGACCGCATTGCCGCCGCGATGAAGCCGTTCGTACGGCTCGATGCCGCGCGCGGCGGCGAAGGACATTGCGGATTGGGTCTCGCGATCGTCGCGCGGCTCGCGCACGATCGCGGCGGACGCTGCCATGTGCGCAATCACGCGCGAGGCGGACTGGAAGTGCGGATTGAATTGCCGACGACCGCGGCGCTGATTTGAAATTTGAAGTCGCGGGCGGCCTGGCTCAAACCACCAGGCGGCTGCGCAACAAATCGATCGTCGCCTGCGTCAGCCCGAGGCCTTGCGTCAGATAGGCCGTCATCGTGCCGTAGCTTGCCTGCACCTGCTCGAAGCCCGCCTGCAGATAACTTTCCTGGACGTTCAGCAACGGCGTGTCGACGGTCGCGACCGCGTCGCCGTCCTGCGCGCGCAGCGTTTCGATCTGCGTCTCGATCGACTGCGCCAGATAGACATTGCTCAGCAGATAGTCCTGCGTGATGACGTCGAGCGGCACGTTGGCGATGCTCAGCAACAGCGCCGCGACCCAGCCCGCGCGATCCTTGCCCGCGCTCGAATGAAACAGCTGCGCGCCCGCGCCTGCCGCCAGATGCGTGAGCAGCGCGCCGTAGCCGGCGCGCTGCGCGGCGCCCGTGACGTAGGCGCGCGCCTGCGCTTCCATGAACGCGGCGGCGGCATCGGCCGTGTCGAACACCGGCGCGACGAAGTCGTTGGCGCCCAGCACGTTGTAGGTCGCGAGCGACGCGCCGACGGGCAGCACGTCGGCGGTGCGCGCCATTTCGCCGGGCGTGCGCAGATCGTAGACGGTGGCGATGGCGAGCTTGCCGAGCGTGGCGGCATCGGCGGCGTTGAGCGTCAGTGTGTTCGCGCGGTAGAACGCGCCACGCCGCATCTGTTTACCGTCGACGGTGGGATAGCCGGCGGCGGCGCCCGCGACATCGCGGAAATTGGCCACCGACGCCACGCGCGGCGTGGGCGGCTGATCGGCGCTGAGATTGCCGCCGCCGCATGCGGACAGCAGCGAGCCGCCGAGGCCCGACATCAGGAGCATGCCGGCGGAATGCCTGAGGAAGGCACGGCGCGACGGTGACGTCTCGTCCGAGGAAATCGTGACTTGCGCGCCGCCGCCGAGGCTAAGGCCGGCGTCGACACGCTCCGCTCGCGGCAGTTTCGTGCTCGCGAGGCGGCGGGAAAGCGAGCAGTTTTTTGCGGTGGCGGGCATTAGGCTTGGCTGGCGCGGCTGTGAAAGGGTCGTTCGCAGCATCGGCACTGCCGACGCAGTTTAACGGTGGACGATAAGTTTTGCGTTACAGCGTAGCAGTTGGTAAGGAAACGAGAGGTTGGCGACGGCGCACGATCGGCGAGGCGGCGGCCTTGCGTATGCGGTGTGTGAGCGGTGTATGTCGTCTGTGTGTCGTCCCTGCGTCGCGCCGCGCGCTTCGAAGTCATTTCCGCCCCGTTGCATCTCTTATCGATTATTACGTGGCGCGGCCTGACGCGGCCCGGCCTGACGTGGCCCGGCCATTTTTGACCACGACTGGCCTCGAAACGCCACGTCCCCGTAGAATACGAACACCCCACCATCGAGCTGCCGGCAGGCCGACAGACCTGGAGACCATAACAAAACATGTCTTCTCTCCAATGGTTCACCGAGTTGTCCCAGCGCGAACGCCGCACGCTTTATGCCGGCTTCGGCGGCTACGCGGTCGATGCGTTCGATTTCATGATCTACTCGTTCCTCATTCCGACCTTGATCGCGATGTGGGGCATGACCAAAAGCGAAGCGGGCATGATCGCCACCAGCTCGCTGATCTCGTCGGCGATCGGCGGCTGGCTCGCCGGCATTCTCGCCGACCGCTACGGCCGCATCCGCGTACTGCAATGGACCATCGCGACCTTCGCGCTGTTCACGTTCCTGTCCGGCTTCACGCATTCGTTCTGGCAACTGCTCACCACCCGCACGCTGCAGGGCATCGGCTTCGGCGGCGAATGGTCGGTCGTGACGATCATGATGGCCGAGACCATCCGCTCGCCGCAGCATCGCGCGAAAGCCGTCGGCACCGTACAGAGCAGCTGGTCGTTCGGCTGGGCGGCCGCGGCGATCATCTACTGGGCATTTTTCGCGTTGCTGCCGGAGCAGTACGCATGGCGTGCGTGTTTCTGGATCGGTCTGCTGCCGGCCGCGTGGATCATCTACATTCGCCGCAACGTCAGCGACCCGGACATCTTTCCGGAGACGCGGCGCGCGCGCGATAGCGGCTTCGATACCTCGCACTTCCTGCAGATTTTCGCGTTTCCCTATCTCAAGACCACCCTGCTCGGCAGTGCGCTGTGCACCGGCATGCTCGGCGGTTACTACGCGATTACCACCTGGCTGCCGACCTATCTGAAAACCGTGCGCCATCTGTCCGTGTTCAACACCAGCGGTTATCTGATCGTGCTGATCGTCGGTTCGTTCACCGGCTATATCGTCGGGGCGATTCTGTGCGACCGGATCGGCCGGCGCGCATCGTTCGTTCTGTTCGCGATCGGCTCGTTCGTGCTCGGCATGGTCTACACGATGCTGCCGATCACCGACGGCATGATGCTCGCGCTCGGCTTTCCGCTCGGCATCGTCGTGCAGGGGATTTTCGCGGGCGTGGGCGCGTATCTGTCGGAGCTGTACCCGAACGCGATACGCGGCTCCGGTCAGGGCTTCTGCTACAACCTGGGGCGCGGGCTCGGCTCGTTCTTTCCGATCCTCGTGGGGACGCTATCGCAAACCATGACGCTGGTGAAGGCGATGGGTATCGTCGCCGGCTCAGGCTATCTGCTGGTGATCGTCGCCGCACTGTGCCTGCCGGAGACCAAGGGTAAAGTCCTCGGCGCGGCACATCCCGCCGCCTGATTTCGCAGTACACATTCATGAAAACGATCGTTCTGGGCGGCGGCGTGATCGGCGTCGCCACCGCTTTCTACCTGTGCCGGCAGGGCTGCGAAGTGACGCTGATCGAGCGCGAACCCGATGTCGCGCTGTCCACCAGTTTCGGCAACGCGGGCGTGATCGCACCGGGCTACGTCACACCTTGGGCCGCGCCCGGCATGCCGGCGAAGATTCTCAAATACCTGTTCAAACCGGCCTCGCCGCTGATCTTCCGGCCGACCTTCGATCCCGCGCAGTGGCGCTGGATCGCGCGCTGGCTGCGCGAGTGCGATCTCGAACGGTTTCGCGTCAACAAGCAACGGATGCAACGGATCGCCTACTACAGCCGCGACTGTCTGCTTGAATTCCGCGCGCGTCATCCGTTCGACTATGGACGCAGCCAGGGCTATCTACAGCTATTTCGCAGCGAATACGACGTCGAACTGGCGCAGCCGGCGCTGACGGTGCTGCGCGACGCGGGTATCGCGCATCGGGAAGTCAGCGCGGCGCAGTGTGTGGAGATCGAACCAGGCTTGCGCTGGGCACGCGAAGCGCCGGTTTCCGGCCTCTATCTACCCGATGACGAAGCCGGCGATTGTGCACGCTTCACCCGCGAACTACGCGCGATCTGCGAACGCAATGGTGTGCAGTTCCGCTTCGACACGCGGGTCACATCGCTCGATGTGCAAGGCGGCGCGGTGCGTGGCGTGCGCATCGACAGCGAGCGCGGCGGCGAGACATTGGCGGCGGATGCGGTGGTGGTGGCGCTGGGCGTCGATAGTGCGGCGTTGCTCGCGCCGCTTGGCGTGAAGGTGCCGCTGTACCCGGTGAAAGGCTATTCCGCGACCTTGCCCGTTACCGACGACGAAAAGGCGCCGCGCGCCGCGCTGATGGACGAGTCGCTCAAAACCGCGATCACGCGCTTCGGCAATAACCTGCGTGTGGCTGGCACGGCGGAGCTGGGCAATCGGCAAACCACATTGCGCGAACAGGCGTTGCAGACGCTGATGAAGGTGCTGAAGGACTGGTTCCCGCATGCGGCGAATCCGACTTCCGCCCATTTCTGGGTTGGACGCAGACCGATGACGCCAGACGGCGCGCCGCTACTCGGCGCATGCGGCGTAGGCAATCTGTGGCTGAATCTGGGACACGGCTCGACGGGCTGGGCGATGTCGATGGGATCGGGACGCGTGGTCGCGGATCTGGTTACGGGGCAAGTGCCGGAGATCGATTTGGCGGGGCTGACGGTGGAACGGTATCGACGATAGCTGTTACGCCGGTTCCAGCAGTTCGAGTTTGGTTTGCCTGGGTTTGAGCGGGATATCGGTCACTCGGCATGCCGTCTGTCCGATACGTTTCGCTTCAGCGATCAGGTCGGCGTCTTCCGTATAAATCGTTTTTGCGTCGAGCACGCGTGCGATGGCCAGAATCTGGCGGTCCACCTTGATTTTCTGCCAATGAGACCTGGAGGCGCCTTTCTTGCCACCCGTAGCACGTGTCGACTGATCGATAGCAGCGAGTTCGGTGGCCGCTATTTCGTCAAACGGAAGAATTCGAATGGCGCTGCGTTTTTTGAGAATCTGGATGACACCGGGTGTTCCTGATCCGACGCCACAGAGAAATTCGGCCCACGCCGGCGCTGGCACACCAATGACCGATTTTCTTTCGACGCTATCCCGAATTAGGCCGGAGATACGTTCGAACGCCTCGTCGTTTTCGTTTCCGGTTGATAAAGAAATGAGTACATTCGCGTCAAAGATGATCATCCACGCCTCGGAGTTTTTTCCACGCGCCTAACGGATCATCGAGATCCGCCCAACCATTGTTCGTCACACTACGCAATGCTTCGACAATGTCGCCCAGGTTTGCGTCATCCAATACCTCGAAGGTTTGGATAACCAACGATTCGAGCACCCACTTGCCGCCGCTTGCACGACTCCATTTGCCATTACCCGATACGCGCAAGGTTTCCGCCAGGAAGTAGCGCGACAGTTCCTTTGCCTGATCCCGCCCGCGAATCTCGCAGTTGATGACCACACCTTCGGCGTCACGAAGCGCAACCGGTATCGCGTCGTCTCGGCCACCAATCCGGATCACCACGCCATCGACCGTCGTGGGCTGATGGACAATGGTCGGCTTGACGCGCTCCACCTTACGGCCCGGAAACTCCAGAATTTTTGCCGTTCCGCCATGCGTGATAGTTGCGGCGGAATGGTCGGCCCGCAGTAACCGATCGATCGCGTGAAATGCCTTTTTCACGTCCGGCTCGGCATCCGCGCCGCCAACTTGCCGCAGGCGCTGCATGACCTTTGGATACGCAGCCTCCATGACACTCACCTGGAGGATCGCGCTACCTTTGCGCAGCCTGTCGAAATGAACGGAATCGTTGTTCCCGTACAAGATGGAAAGTTGCGCAAGGTATTGCGCCAGCCTGGCCATAGGCAGCGTATCAGGTGTGAGGCTATCGATTCTGAAGCTGAGGTGTTCCCGTTTTTCCATGTGCGTATCGAGCTGCGAAGATGGATCAACCCATCCCGAGCGGGAATCTTAACAGCGCACATTGATTCAAAACCTATCTATTTATTTAGTAGCTTTCCTTATTAAATAGACAAAGCGTCCGCGATCAAATGAAAAAGCCGGGTCACCCTCACAGGTGCCCGGCTTCCTTTTTCTTCACTACTTGAATGTACCGCTTATGTACCGCTTATGTACCGCTTTGTCGTCTCCACCTCTTCCTGCAACCATCGAACCAGCGCGGGCATTCAAGCATCCGCGCCGGTCCATCGAGACGATTAACGCGGCAGTTCCGAATGCCCCATCAGGAACGCGTCCACCGAACGCGCGCACTGGCGGCCTTCGCGGATCGCCCACACCACCAGCGACTGGCCGCGACGCATGTCGCCCGCGGTGAACACCTTGTCCACCGACGTGTAGTACGCCTTGTCGCCTTCGGTCGCGGCGCGCGCGTTGCCGCGCGCATCCTTGTCGACACCGAACGCTTCGAGCACCGGCGACACCGGCTGCGTGAAGCCCATCGCGAGCAGCACCAGGTCGGCCTTCATTTCGAATTCCGAGTTCGGCACTTCCTGCATCTTGCCGTCCTTCCATTCGACGCGCGCCGCGATCAGCTTCTCGACCTTGCCGTTCTTGCCTTCGAGACGCTTGGTCGCGACCGCCCAATCGCGCTCGCAGCCCTCGTCATGCGACGACGACGTGCGCAGCTTGATCGGCCAGTACGGCCACACGAGCGGCTTGTTCTCTTCTTCCGGCGGCTGCGGCAGCAGTTCGAACTGCGTGACGCTCTTCGCGCCATGCCGGTTCGACGTGCCGACGCAGTCCGAACCGGTATCGCCGCCGCCGATCACGACCACGTGCTTGCCCTTCGCGAGCAACTGGTTCGCGACCTTGTCGCCGGCGTTGACCTTGTTCTGCTGCGGCAGGAATTCCATCGCGTAATGAATGCCTTCCAGCTCGCGGCCCGGCACCGGCAGATCGCGCGGCGTTTCCGAACCACCGGCGATCACCACCGCGTCGAACTGTTCCTTCAGCTCGGCCGGCGTGATGGTTTCCTTCGCCGTGTTGCCGATGTACGCCGGCAGCGAGTCCGCCTTGCCGATGAACACGTTGGCACGGAACGTCACGCCTTCGGCTTCCATCTGACGCATGCGACGGTCGATCAGCCACTTCTCCAGCTTGAAGTCGGGAATACCGTAACGCAGCAGACCGCCGATCCGATCGTTCTTCTCGAACACCGTCACGTCATGACCCGCGCGCGCGAGTTGCTGCGCGACGGCCAGACCCGCGGGGCCCGAACCGACCACGGCAACCT
The DNA here is from genome assembly GCF_029910215.1 of Paraburkholderia sp. D15. NCBI lineage: Bacteria > Pseudomonadati > Pseudomonadota > Betaproteobacteria > Burkholderiales > Burkholderiaceae > Paraburkholderia > Paraburkholderia sp. D15. The sequence continues at coordinate 4,088,015 of NZ_CP110395.1, forward strand.
TCTTGCCGGTCTTGTGCTTCGGCGGCTGCGGCGCAACCCAGCCTTCGGCCCAGGCTTTGTCGATGATCGCGTGCTCGATCGACTTGATGCCGACCGGGTCGTTGTTGATGCCGAGCGTGCACGCCGCTTCGCACGGCGCCGGGCAGATGCGGCCCGTGAACTCGGGGAAGTTGTTGGTCGAGTGCAGCACCTCGATCGCGTTCTTCCAGTCCTGATGGAACACCAGGTCGTTGAAGTCCGGGATGATGTTGTTGACCGGGCAGCCGTTGTTGCAGAACGGAATGCCGCAGTCCATGCAACGTGCGCCTTGAATCTTCGCTTCGTCGTCGCTCAATGCGGCGACGAATTCCTTGTAGTGCTTCACACGCGTGAGCGGAGCCTCGTACGTCTCGGAGCGACGTTCGAACTCGAGAAAACCGGTTGCCTTGCCCATGTGGTTCTCTTCTCTATCTGTATCAGGTGGGGTGATCTACACCCGCCGCGGCGCACCGTTCAACGGTGGCCGCGCGCGGCGGGTACGGCTTGGGGGTGACGTCGCGCTGGTTGCGTAACCAGCGAAGCGGCGCGTTACGGCAGTCTCGACACTCAGGCGGCGAGCACTTCCTTGTTCGCCTTCTTCGCGGCCATTTCGCCCAGCGCGCGCTTGTACTCGGTCGGGAACACCTTCACGAACTGACGGCGCGACGCATCCCAGTTTTCGAGCAGCGCCTTCGCACGCGGCGAGCCGGTGAACTGGAAGTGACGCTCGATCAAGCCCTTGAGCAGCGCTTCGTCGGTCGTGTTGCTGTGCCACAGGCCCTTGTCGACCGTGCGTTCCTGTTCGGCCTGTTGCAACACCGGATCGAGCGCGACCATCGACTTGTTGCACTTGCCCGCGAACGTGTTGTCCGGATCGAACACGTAGGCAACGCCGCCCGACATGCCGGCCGCGAAGTTACGGCCCGTTTCGCCGAGCACGACCACCGTGCCGCCCGTCATGTATTCGCAGCCGTGGTCGCCCGTGCCTTCGACAACCGCCGTCGCGCCCGAGTTACGCACGCAGAAACGCTCGCCCGCCACGCCGCGGAAGAACGCCTCGCCTTCCAGCGCGCCGTACATCACCGTGTTGCCGCAGATGATGTTTTCTTCCGACTTGCCGCGGAAATCGTTGGTCGGACGGATGATGATGCGGCCACCCGACAGGCCCTTGCCGACGTAGTCGTTGCCGTCGCCGACCAGATCCAGCGTGACGCCCTTCGCGAGGAACGCGCCGAAGCTCTGGCCCGCGGTGCCCTTCAACTGGATGTGAATCGCGTCGTCGGGAAGACCGTCGTGACCGTACTTCTTCGCGATCGTGCCGGACAGCATCGCGCCGACCGTACGGTTCACGTTGCGCACCGGCTGGATGAACGACACGTGTTCGCCCTTCTCGATCGCCGCCTTCGCCTTTTCGATCAGCGTGTGATCGAGCGCCTTGTCCAGACCGTGGTCCTGCACATCGACGTGCTTGCGCGCCACTTCCGCCGCCACTTGCGGCTGATAGAACACGCGCGAGAAGTCCAGACCCTTCGCCTTCCAGTGCTCGATGCCCTTCTTCATGTCGAGCAGTTCGGCGCGGCCGATCAGGTCGTCGAACTTGCGGATACCCAGTTGCGCCATGATTTCGCGCGCTTCTTCCGCGATGAAGAAGAAGAAGTTCACGACGTGTTCCGGCTGACCCTGGAACTTCGCACGCAGCACCGGATCCTGCGTCGCGACGCCGACCGGGCAGGTGTTCAGGTGACACTTGCGCATCATGATGCAGCCTTCGACGACGAGCGGCGCGGTCGCGAAACCGAACTCGTCCGCGCCGAGCAGCGCGCCGATCACGACATCGCGGCCGGTCTTCATCTGGCCGTCGGCCTGCACGCGGATACGGCCGCGCAACTGGTTCAGCACGAGGGTCTGCTGGGTTTCGGCCAGACCGAGTTCCCACGGCGTGCCCGCATGCTTGACCGACGACAGCGGCGAAGCGCCCGTGCCGCCGTCATGCCCGGCGATCACCACGTGATCGGCCTTGGCCTTCGCGACACCCGCGGCCACCGTGCCGACGCCCGATTCGGACACCAGCTTCACCGAGATGCTCGACGACGCGTTGACGTTCTTCAGATCGTGAATCAGCTGCGCCAGATCTTCGATCGAATAGATGTCGTGGTGCGGCGGCGGCGAAATCAGACCGACGCCCGGCACCGAGTAACGCAGCTTGCCGATGTATTCCGACACCTTGTGGCCCGGCAGCTGACCGCCTTCGCCCGGCTTCGCGCCCTGCGCCATCTTGATCTGGATCTGATCGGCCGAGGCGAGGTATTCCGCCGTCACGCCGAAACGGCCCGACGCCACCTGCTTGATCTTCGAGCGCAGCGAATCGCCGTCCTTCAACGGAATGTCGACGATCACTTCGTCGCCGATCACCGACTTCATGGTGTCGCCATTCTTGATCGGAATGCCGCGCAGTTCGTTGCGGTAGCGGTTCACGTCCTCGCCGCCTTCGCCGGTGTTCGACTTGCCGCCGATGCGGTTCATCGCGACCGCCAGCGTGGCGTGCGCTTCCGTCGAGATCGAGCCGAGCGACATCGCGCCGGTCGCGAAACGCTTGACGATTTCCTTCGCCGATTCGACTTCGTCGAGCGCAATCGCCTTGGTCGGGTCGAACTTGAATTCGAACAGACCGCGGAACGTCATGTGGCGCTTCGTCTGATCGTTGATCAGATGCGCGTATTCCTTGTACGTCTGATAGGAGTTGCTGCGCGCCGAGTGTTGCAGCTTGGCGATCGCATCCGGCGTCCACATGTGTTCTTCGCCGCGCACGCGGTACGCGTACTCGCCGCCCGCGTCCAGCATGTTCGCGAGGATCGGGTTGTCGCCGAACGCTTCGCGGTGCAGGCGGATCGCTTCTTCCGCGACGTCGAACAGGCCGATGCCGCCCACCTTCGACGAGGTGCCCTTGAAGTACTTCACCACCAGGTCTTCGGCCAGGCCGACCGCTTCGAAAATCTGCGCGCCGGTGTAGGACATGTAGGTCGAAATGCCCATCTTCGACATGACCTTCATCAGGCCCTTGCCGACCGCCTTGGTGAAGTTGTAGACCGCCTTCTCCGCCGACAGGTCGCCCTTCAGGCCGGCCGCGAGCTGGCCGAGCGTTTCCATCGCGAGGTACGGGTGCACGGCTTCCGCGCCGTAGCCCGCGAGCAGCGCGAAGTGGTGCGTTTCACGCGCCGAGCCGGTTTCGACCACCAGACCCGCGCTGGTGCGCAGACCGTGCTGGACGAGGTGCGTATGGATCGCGGCGGTGGCCAGCAGCGCCGGAATCGCGACGTTGTCGCGGTCGGTCTTGCGGTCCGACACGATCAGCATGTTGTAGCCGGACTTCACGGCGTCGACGGCTTCCGCGCACAGCGACGCCAGGCGCGCTTCGATGCCTTCCTTGCCCCACGCCACCGGATAGCAGATGTTCAGTTCGTACGAGCTGAACTTGCCGCCCGTGTACTGATCGATCGCGCGGATCTTGGCGATGTCCTTGAAGTCGAGCACCGGCTGCGACACTTCGAGACGCATCGGCGGGTTGATGTTGTTCGTGTCCAGCAGGTTCGGCTTCGGACCGACGAACGACACCAGCGACATCACCATGTTTTCGCGGATCGGGTCGATCGGCGGGTTCGTCACCTGCGCGAACAGCTGCTTGAAGTAGTGGTACAGCGTCTTGTTCTTGTTGGACATGACCGCCAGCGGCGAGTCGTTGCCCATGGAACCGACCGCTTCCTCGCCGGCTTGCGCCATCGGCGCCATCAGGAACTTGAGGTCTTCCTGGGTGTAGCCGAACGCCTGCTGGCGGTCCAGCAGCGCGGCGGCCTCGCGGCGTTCCGTCGCGACGTCCTCGGCCTTCGGCTCGATCTCGTCGAGCTTGATCCGCACCGCGTCGATCCAGCTCTTGTACGGCTTCGCGTTGGCGAGGTTGTCCTTCAGTTCCTTGTCGTCGATGATGCGGCCGTGTTCCATGTCGATCAGGAACATCTTGCCCGGCTGCAGACGCCACTTCTTGACGATCTTCGATTCGGGAATAGGCAGCGTGCCGGCTTCCGACGCCATGATGACCAGGTCGTCGTCCGTGACGATGTAGCGCGCCGGACGCAGACCGTTACGGTCGAGCGTCGCGCCGATCTGGCGGCCGTCGGTGAACGCGATCGCGGCGGGGCCGTCCCACGGTTCCATCATCGCGGCGTGGTATTCGTAAAACGCGCGGCGGTTGTCGTCCATCAGCGTGTGCTGTTCCCAGGCTTCCGGGATCATCATCATCATCGCGTGGACGAGCGGGTAGCCGGCCATCACCAGCAGTTCGAGACAGTTATCGAACGATGCCGTGTCGGACTGGCCCGGGTAGATCAGCGGCCACAGCTTCGGCAGGTCGTCGCCGAGCACGTGCGAGGCGATCGCGCCGGTACGGGCGTTCAGCCAGTTGACGTTGCCCTTCACCGTGTTGATTTCGCCGTTGTGGGCGATCATCCGGTACGGGTGAGCGAGCTCCCACGCCGGGAACGTGTTGGTCGAGAAGCGTTGGTGCACCAGCGCCAGCGCCGAGACGGTGCGCTCGTCCTGCAGGTCGCGGTAGTACACGCCGACCTGGCCGGCCAGCAGCAGACCCTTGTAGACGACCGTGCGCGCCGAGCACGACGGCACGAAGTATTCCTTGCCGTGCTTGAGCTTGAGCGCCTGAATGCGGTGGCTCGCGGTCTTGCGGATCACGTACAGCTTCCGCTCCAGCGCGTCGGTCACCATGATGTCCTTGCCGCGGCCGATGAAGATCTGGCGGATCAGCGGCTCGCTCGCCTTCACGGTCGGCGAAATCGGCATGGTGTGGTCGACCGGCACGTCGCGCCAGCCCAACACCACCTGGCCTTCGGCCTTCACCGTACGCTCGAGCTCCTGCTCGCAGGCGAGACGCGATGCGTGTTCCTTCGGCAGAAACACCATGCCGACGCCGTATTCGCCGTGCGGCGGCAATACCACGCCTTGCCTCGCCATTTCCTCGCGATAGAAGCCGTCCGGAATCTGGATCAGGATGCCCGCGCCGTCGCCCATCAGCGGATCGGCGCCGACGGCGCCCCGGTGGTCGAGGTTTTCGAGAATCTTCAGGCCTTGCTCGATGATCTCGTGGCTTTTCTTGCCCTTGATATGAGCGACGAAGCCGACGCCGCAGGCGTCATGTTCGTTTTGCGGGTCGTACAGACCTTGGGCGGCGGGAACCGGGTGAGTCGGTTGCTGGTGGTCGTTCATGGGGACACCGTCGTCTGTGAGGGGCCGGACAGGCCGTTAAAACCGTTTTTCTAGTGCCGCGGCGCGCAACTGCCACCGCGACGGCGCACTGTACGCTGGGATGCTACGCGTATCAAAAAGCGCCGGAATTCGGAATATACGCGACGAATCAAAGGAATAGCAAATAAAAGCTGATGGTCGATCCCCAATTATCAAGTTGGTGCATTGCGGTCTATTTTTAATAGTGCCACATCAAAACAGGGCAAAAGAAAACGGCATCCGCGGATGCCGTTACTTCCTGCTGCTTATCAAGCCCTTGATGCGAAACGCTTTATGGTTGCTGAGGCGTCTCGCGCACCTTGCGAGGCCGGCCGCGCGGCAGCGGCGATACGCGCCGGTTCGCGGCCCGCGCCGCCCACTCGCGATAGCTGTCGCTGCCCAACACCCAGCCCTTCAGCGTGGCCTGCTGAAGCTGACTGGCCTCGCGTTCGTCGAGCGGTTGCTCGCACAGCTCACGGTAGGCGCGCTGCCGCTCGAACGGCGTATTGCCGAGCGACCAGTACAGCGGATGGTCGGTGATCAGGCTGTCGAGCGTCAGGCCGATGTGGTGCCGATAGCTCGACCAGCGGTAGTCTTCCGGCGCGCCCACCAGTTGCGCGCGCACCGGACACATTTCGACGACGCGGCTCGCCAGCAGAAAATAGCGCTCGCCTTCGATCACCGTCGCGCGATATCGTCCTTCCCACAATGTGCCGCGCCGCGCGTAACGGCGGTTGAAGTGCGCCACGTAGCGGCGCCCGACCGCCTGCATCGCCTTCGGCAGACTCGACTCCTCGGTCGGCGTGACGAGGAGTTGGACCGCGCCCGGCATCAGCGCATAAGCGTGGATGGACAAACGATGATCGCGCGAAGCCGCTTTCAGACAATCGATGAAAAGCTCGTAATCCTGGTCGTCGACGAACGCGGGCTGCTGGTCGAGTCCGCGGAGGATGACGTGCTGCGGCTGGTCAGGGACATAAAGACGTGCAAGCCGTGCCATGCTGGAGTATCCGATAGTCGCGTTGGTACATACCCGAAGGTCCGAAGAACCGCATGCGCCCTACGTTCGGCGCGGCGCGGCTGAGCCAGAAACCACGCGGGGCTTAGGGAGAAAGCTCTAACCGGCGCGTATGGTTTGTTTCAAACGTTGTAGTCATAATGAGCGGGCCTTTTCTGGAGGAGCACATATGAAATTAAAACAGGCCGTAACGGGGCTCGCGGCGCTAGCCTGCATGTCAACGGCAGCGCATGCGCAATCGGCCGGCAGCTTTTACGTCACGACAGGCTGGTTCCATCTTGCACCTCAATCGAGCAGCGACCCGTTGAGAGTGACAAGCATCGGCGGCAGCCCCACCAACATCAACGAACCCAACACTGGCGCATCGCTCGGTTCCGCCGATACGCTGGGCTTCACCGCTGGTTACTTCGTCACCGACCACATCGCCACTGAATTCGTGATCGGCATTCCGCCTTCATTCGACCTGAACGGCACGGGCAGCCTCGAACAGTTCGGCAAGCTGGGTTCGGCGAAACAGTGGAGCCCGACTCTGCTGTTCAAGTACTACTTCAACGCACCGACCGCCTCGTTCCGGCCATATCTCGGCGTTGGCGTGAGTCGCATCTGGTTCACCGACCAGAAGATCACCAACGGCGCTTTCGAAGCCAACGTTCTGCATGGTCCGACCAGCGTCAGTACGGATAGTTCGTGGGAGCCGGTGTTTAATGCGGGCTTCACCTACGCGTTCAACCAGCACTGGTTCGCGGGCGTGTCGATCTCGTATCTGCCGCTGAACACCACCGCCAAGCTGACCACCGCGGCGAATACGCCGGTCGGTACGCTGACCGCCACGTCGCAAACCAAGATCAAGCTCAACCCGATCGTTTCGTACGTCAACATCGGCTACCGCTTCTGATCCACGCTGCCATGCCACGCGTCTTCCTCGACGAACGCTTCGCAAAAAATTAGGGACGCGTTTAGTTAGGTTAGTCGAATTTTCGGGGCTTGGACAACGCCGTCATATCCAATGGCGGCGTTTTTTATTTTGTGCGTGCGGCGCGCGACGCTCGTGCGGCGTTTGTAAATTTGACCCGCGAGCGCGCCGGCTTGTGCAATATCTGCTGACGAATAGGACTGCAGCGCGATGCGCTCGCGCGGCAACGCACGGGCTGGTGGGGACTTGCGGCGCGCTGGCCGGTTTGGCACCAAAGTTGCGACCCAAGGTGTTTCCCGCGTCGTGACGCGACGTTGCGCGTCGTACGTCACAGAGACGAGGCGTGGGACTCATTCACCTCATCGACGGAGCGACCATGACAGCACTTCCGAATACGCGAGACGCCCTCGGCGAATCCTGGACCAGCACCAGCCGCCGTGCGCGGCGTATTGCCCGGCACAGCCGCCACGCAGCCGAAGATATCGCCGGCGAACTGCGCACGCTAATGTCGGAACTTGAATCTACTTTGGCGGACGGCACCCAAGCAGACGCGGTGGCGTTGCGCAGCAAACTGCGCAAGCAGCTGGAAACGGCACGCGCCCGCTTGAACGACACGCGCGAAGCCGTGCGTGAACGCGCCGAAGTCGCGCTTTCGGACGCCGACGATTACGTGCATGAAAATCCTTGGCAGACGATTGCAATCGTCGGCGGTGTCGCGCTGATCGCGGGGGCGCTGTTCGCGTCGCGGTTGCGGTAGCGCGCATCGAAGCGATTTAAGCGATTGAAGCGCCACTCGCGGCTCGCTCGCCATTTGCGGGCCGCCGCGCGATCGGCGCAGATCGACGCCAATCAGTTGTCGTCGATCACGAACAGCCGCTGGTATTCCTTCACCGCGTAGCGATCCGTCATCCCGGCGATGTAATGCGCGATCAGCCGCGGTTGCTGCGCCGCGTCCGTCGACAGATAGCTCGGCGGCAGCAGCCTCGGATCCTCCGTGAACGCGTCGAACAGCCCGATGACGACGCGCCTCGCCTTGTTCGCCATCCGCATCACGCGGTAGTGGCGGTACAGGTTCTTGAACAGGAAGCGCTTGAGAATAGCGGCCTGCGCGGCGATCGCGTCGCTGTGCGCGACCAGCACGGGTGCTGCCCGCACCACGTCCAGCGAGTCCGGCGCATGGCGTACGAGGTTTGCCCTGGTCGCGTCGATCAGATCGACGATCAGCGTATTGATGATCCGCCGCACCGTTTCGTGGATCAGCCGACGCCCTTCGATGTGCGGAAAATCGCGGCGCGCCGCCTCGTAGTGCGTCTGCCACAACTCAACTTCCGCGAGCTGCTCGATGGTCAGCAAGCCGGAACGCAAACCGTCGTCCACATCGTGGTTGTTGTACGCGATTTCGTCGGCGACGTTCGCAATCTGCGCTTCGATCGACGGCTGGCGCCCATCGAGAAACCGCTCGCCGAGCGCACCGAGCCGCCGCGCGTTTTCGCGCGAGCAGTGCTTCAGAATCCCTTCCCGCGTTTCGAAGCAGAGATTCAGCCCGTTGAACGCTCCGTAGTGCTCTTCGAGATCGTCGACCACCGCCAGGCTCTGCAGATTGTGTTCGAAGCCGCCGTGCTCGCGCATGCACTCGTTCAGCGCGTCCTGGCCGGCGTGCCCGAACGGCGTGTGACCGAGATCGTGAGCGAGCGAAATCGCCTCGACGAGGTCTTCATTCACGCGCAGATTGCGCGCCACAGAGCGCGCGATCTGCGCGACTTCGAGGCTATGCGTGAGGCGCGTGCGGAACAGGTCGCCCTCGTGATTCACGAAGACCTGCGTTTTGTATTCGAGCCGGCGGAATGCCGTGGAGTGGACGATACGGTCGCGGTCGCGCTGAAACTCGGTGCGCGCGCTCGGCGCGGCTTCCGGATGACGACGGCCGCGCGAGTTCGCCGAATGCGCGGCATACGGCGCGAGGTGCGCCTCAAGGGCTTCCTGGGTGAGCACGCCATGCGCCGCCGCGCGGGCGCGGCCGGCCGGATCGTGCTGTACATCGTCGCTGCGCCTGTCTGTCAACGGATTCTCCGAAACCTAAGCGGCGCCCGCGACGCGGGTGCGTGATGCGTTGCCGGCAAACCGGCCGCGTTCCGATCTAGATCGCGGCGGCCAGCGTGGCGTGCACCTCGGCGTCGGGCGCCTGGGTGATCAGCGTCTCACCGAAACGCTTCAGCAGAATGAACTTGATCGCGCCGGCTTCCGCCTTCTTGTCGACCTGCATCAGTTCGACGTAGCGTGCTTCGCCGAGCGCGGGCGCGCGGGTGGGCAGGCGGGCGGCGACGATGACATCCACCAGACGCTTGCGCGCGGCTTCGTCGAGATAGCCCATGCGCACGGACAGGTCTGCCGCCATCACCATCCCGCAGCCGACCGCCTCGCCATGCAGCCACTCGCCGTAGCCGAGCCCGGCTTCGATCGCGTGGCCGAACGTGTGGCCGAAATTGAGGATCGCGCGCAGTCCGCCTTCGCGCTCGTCCTGCGCCACCACCGACGCCTTGATCTCGCACGACCGCTTGACTGCCTCGATCAGCGCTGCCGGTTCGCACCGGTTCAGCGCCTCGACATTCGCCTCGATCCAGCTGAAGAAGCCGGCGTCGGCGATCGCGCCGGTCTTGATGACTTCGGCGACACCCGCCGCCAGTTCACGCGCCGGCAGCGTGCGCAGCGTGCCGATATCGGCGATCACCGCTTGCGGCTGGTAGAACGCGCCGATCATGTTCTTGCCGAGCGGATGGTTGATGCCGGTCTTGCCGCCCACCGACGAATCCACCTGCGACAGCAACGTGGTCGGCACCTGGATGAACGGCACGCCGCGCATGTAGCAAGCCGCGGCAAACCCCGTCATGTCGCCGATCACGCCGCCGCCCAGCGCGATCAGCGTGGTCTTGCGATCGGCGCGCGACCCGAGCAGCGCGTCGAAGATCAGGTTCAGGGTATCGAGATTCTTGTAGGCCTCGCCGTCCGGCAACACGACCGTGGAGACCTGCTTGCCGAGCGGCGCCAGCGCGGCGCGCAGCGCGTCGCCGTACAGCGGCTCGACCGTGGTGTTGGTGACGATCGTGACCGAGCTGCCGGCGATGTGCGGCGCGAACAGCGCGGTCTGGCCGAGCAGATCGGCACCGATATGGATGGGGTAGGCGCGCTCGCCCAGTTCGACGTTGACGGTAATCATACGGTCCATTATGACGCAGGGTGTTTGGCGACTCCGGCCATCTCGAGCTGCATCAGAACCATGTTGACGAGTCCGTTGACCGAGGGCCGGCCGGTTTCGATGACGAAATGCGCGCATTCCCGATATAACGGATCACGCACTTCGTAGAGCGCTTCGAGACGCGCCTTGGGGTCTTCGGTCTGCAAAAGCGGGCGATTCTTGTCGCGCCGGGTACGCAGCCAGAGGTCGTGCGGATTGGCGCGCAGATAGATCACCACGCCGCGATTCTGCAGCGCTTCGCGGTTCTCGGGCCGCAGCACCGCGCCGCCGCCGGTGGCGAGCACGATGTTCTCGCGCCCGGTGAGATCGGAAATCACGCTCGCTTCACGTTCGCGAAAGCCCGCTTCGCCCTCCAGCTCGAAGATGGTCGGAATGCGCGCGCCCGTGCGCGCTTCGATTTCATGGTCGGAATCGAAGAACGGGCGATCGAGACGGCGCGCAATGGCCCGGCCCACGGTGGTTTTGCCCGCCCCCATGAGCCCTACAAAAAATACATTGGCGTGTGCGTCCCGCGCTTGCAACGGTGTCCTCTGGCTATTCCGGTATGGTTCGTGCCGCAGCTTACTGGCAAAGCGGCAGCCTTGTCGAGCCTGCGCGCCGCCCGAAAGCGGCCGCCGGCCCGTCCTGTCGCACCGCGCGCTGCACGGAGAAATCCCCGTTTAAGCGCCCGGTGCGGCGGCGCACGTGGAGCGGTTCGAAGTCTTGCCGCCGCTGCCGCCCGTGCGCCCCTAATTTGTCTGAACGACGCGCGGCGTGATGAAAACCGCCAGTTCGCTGCGCTGATCGCGATGCGCCCGATGGCGAAAAAGCGCGCCCAGAACCGGTATTCTGCCCAGGAGCGGCACCCGCGTCACATCGTCCCGGTCGTCGGTCGCGTAGATTCCGCCGATCGACACCGTACCACCATCCTCGACTTCGACACGCGTTTGCACGTGTTTGGTGTTGATCGCAGGACCCGCGTCGGTCTGTTCGCCGACGCTGTCCTTGGCGACATCGAGGTCGAGTACGACCCGGCCGTCCGGCATGATCTGCGGCTCCACTTCGAGTTTCAGCGTGGCGCGGCGGAACTGCACGCCCGACACGCCCTGCCCGACTTTAGCCTGATACGGCAGTTCGGTGCCCTGTTCGACCACCGCCTTCATCCGGTCCGCCGTGACCACCCGTGGGCTCGACACGATTTCGCCACGTCCTTCCGCTTCCAGCGCGCTCAACTCGACGTTCAGCAGGCGCGTCGCGCCGGCCGCGAATAGCGTCAGGCCGGCGGTGGCGGCGTCGAACCCGGAGATGGGCCGGGCCGACAGATCGTAGACGGCGCCGTCCTTGCCGCCGGTCAGGCCGCGCGCCGTCCCGTCCTCGCTGGTGGCGGCCATGGAGAGCCGCACGCCGAGATTGCGCGAAAAGCCGTGCTCGCCCTCGACGATCCGCGCTTCGATCAACACCTGGCGGGTCGGCCGGTCGACGGATAGCAGCAGCGTCGCGATCTGCGCGAGACGCGCGTCGAGATCCGTGACGAACAGCAGGTTGGTGCGCGGATCGGCGGTGGCGGCGCCGCGTTTGGACAGCACACGCTGGTTGCCGGAGCCGGTCAGCAAGCGGCGCACGTCCTCGGCACGCGCGTAGTGCAGCTCGAAGGTGCGGCTCGCGAGCGGTTCGAGGTCCGCTGCCCGCGCGTGGGCCTCGAAGCGCTGCCGCTCGCGCGCCGCCAGATCCGCTTGCGGCGCGACCCAGATCACGTTGCCGCGACGCTCCATGGCGAGGCCGTTGACGTCGAGCAGCGTATCGAACGCGGCACGCCACGGCACCTTGTCGAGCCGCAGTGTGACGACACCGCGCACGCGGTCGCTTGCGACGACGTTCAGGCCAGTGAACTGGGCGAACGCGTTCAGCACGGCGCCCAGCTCGGCACGCTGAAAATTCAGCGAGATCGGCTTGTCGTCGGGCGCGAGGCTAGCGTCCGCGGCAGTTCGGGGCGCGTTGCTCAGGCGCGCGAGCGGCGGCAGCGGGACCGGCGGGCCTTCGAGCGTGGACGCTGCGTCGCTGGTTGAGGACGGGGATTGCGTTGCCGACGCGAATGCGGTCCCCGCCCTGGCGCCCGCGCCATCGATTTGAAGGCCGTCCGTGCGGCGCGCGCCGTCGATGTCATCGGCGAATTCACGTGCGCTGGCGGTCTCGTCACTATTTGAGGAAGCCAGCCGCCCAGAACCCGACGACGTCCGCGCCGAATCGCCGCGAAACGGATTCGGCACCTCGGCCGACACTACTTGCGGCAGCGGCGGCACGCCGTACGGCGCGTCGGCCAGATCGCTCGCGTCCGTGAACGACATATGCTCCGGCAACGGCGGTAGCGTGGGCAGCGGTGCCGCCGCGGCCAGCGCCGTTCCGACGCTCAGCACGTAACCGATCGCGAATCCGAAACGTGCGGATAACCTCGGACGGTTTCGAACGGCAGGCGGCGCAACCGTACTTACCGTCGCTTCCGGCGTCGCGGGCTCCAGAGACGCACGCATGGCTCTTTCCAGCGTCACGGGCCGCGTATCCGTGCGCGTCGCTTCACCCAGGCCTGGCGGGTTCATCATGAAGTCTCCGTCATCGTGAGCGTACGGGTCGATTCGCCACGTGCGAGCGTGACACCGAGTGCGTCGAGCCGCATGACCCGCTCGCCGCCGATCTGCTGACCGGCCACGATGGTGGCCGCGCCATCCGGCGTGTCGAGCAATGCCAGCCCGTGTGTGCGGTCGTGCAGGAGCCCGGCTAGCCGCAACTGGGTAAAGTCGGCAAGACCGCCGGCCGCGAACATTTGCGGCGGCGAAAAAGGATCGAAGAACACGACGTCCTCATCGTCGTCGACGTCGAGGCTCGCGTCGTCAGCCAGCACATTGGCGGACGAGTCCAACGGCACCGGCCGCAGCGCGCTGAATACATGCAAGGTCGCGTTCATCGACAAGGCAGCGGCTTCGCGTTTGATCGTCATCTCGATGGGCACGATCAGCACCGGCAAGTCGGACAGTCCGCGCAGGAACGCCATCAGATGAACGAAATCGGTGCGCGCGGTGAGTTGCAATGGGCGCACGCTGTCCGGCCCAACACCGCTGGCCACGCCGGGATCGAGCGTCAGTAAGGTCACTTCATTGCGCGCGGCCAGTTCGGAGACGACGCGCACGTCGTCGGCCGAGCTCCAGGATGAGACGGCCGGCGCGAGCCCCGTCGCGGTCTCTGCTTTCTTCGATCCCGCCGCGCTAGCTACTTCAGCCGCTCCTGTTGCTCCTGCCGCTCCTGTTGCTCCAGTTACTTCCACGGCGCCTGCTGCGGCCATGGCCGCCATCCCACCTGTCATCCCACTCATCCCCCGACCCAGCGCTTGCACCTCGCGCCGCAGCCCTGGCAATTCCGCGGACGCACGCCGCGCTTCCACAAGCCGCTGCGCACTCGCCGCCAACGCGGTCCGCCTCACCTCGACACCGGACAGATCCGCTGCGATCCAGCCGCGCGCGCCAACCGCGAACACCAACATCGCGATCACCGCCGAAACCGACCAGCGGCGCCGCCGGCTCCACGCGCCGAACGGCACGCTGATCCACCTTATCCACCTTACCCACCCCATCCACGGCCCCAGAAACGGCGATGCACCCACCATTCCGCCAGACCCGGCAAACGTCGTACTCATTTCCGCCCTCCCGATGCTTCGGACGTCACACCGCGCGATGACGACACCGCCACCTTGCCGCCCTTCTTCGCCGCGGCATCGCCCCATTGCAGATGCGCGCCGAACTCCACCCCGCCGTCGACGGCCGGCGCCGCGTTGCCGCCACGGCGTGCCGCCGCGCTGTGCAGCTCGCTCATCTCGGCAGCCCGCACGCCACGAATCGCGCTCAAACGCTTGAGCCACGCCGCCGACGCCGCGTGGTCACGCGATGTCGCCAGCAACTGCGTTTCCTGCTCACGCTGACGCAGTTGCCGCAGCACGACGCCATCGCCCGGCTCGTAACTCAACGCGTCGATCAGATCGCGCAGATACGTGAGCGGATCGGAGGCACGCCGCGCACGCGCGTCGTTTTTGCGCTGCTCGTTGCGCGTGCGCAGCAAGGCCGCGTGTTCCGCGAGCGGCTCGCGCAGACGCCATAGCGATTGATCGATGGAAGCGCGTTGCGCATCGAGCCGCACGCGTTCGACCGCCTGCCACCCGATCACCGGCAGCAGCGCCACGCATCCGACCAACGCGGCGGCCGCCCATTCACGCAGACGACGCCCGCGCGCGGCCCGCGCATTGCGTTGCCGGTAAGGCAGCAGATTGAGACTGCCGGGCGCCGCGTTCACGAAGCGGGTTTGGCGAGACGCCGCCGGCGTCCCCGCCGGCGACGTAGCGTCAGCCGAAGCAGCCGGCGGAAGCGCCGGAGACGCGGCGAGCGCCTCCATCCCCCACGACAACACGCCACTCATTCACACACCCCGCGCAACGCGAGCCCGAAAGCCACCGCGCTATCCGGCTCATGCAACAGCGCGTCGGTCAGCGGCCGCGCGACGTTGTCCAGCGCGCCGATGTCGAGCGGCCGTACCGGGCAGCCCAACACGTCGGCGATGTCCGCGATCGAGAAGCCCACGCCTTCGAGCAGGTCGATCTCGCCGCCGACAAATGCGCAGCGCGCCGCACAGCCATCGGCCAGATCGCGCAGCGCGTCGGCGAGATCGGAATGTTCAGGCGCCGGATAGCGCATGTCGTGCTCAAGCTCCTCCTCGCAGATACGCCAGCCGTACACGCCGTCGGTGCCGATCCACACCGCGATGAACGGCTCGTTCGAGTCAAGCTCGCAGCGCGCCGCATAACGCAGCGCGCGCAGCGCCGCCTGCGGCTCGCCATCGACAGCGGTCAACGAAATGCCCGCCGCCGCGGCGCATTCCATCCGCGCTTCGAGATGCGGACGCGCGGTGGCGGCGATGATCACCGAGCGCACCGGCGCGAGGCCATCGGCAATGAACCAGTCGACCGCAAGCGCATGGCGCTCCAGCCCCGTCATCCCCTCGATCTCCGTCATCACGGCCGGCTCGATGTCCGACAGTTCGAAACCGCCGTCGTCCGCGCAACCGCTTTTCGCGGTGAGCAGCGCGAGCGGCACCGCCGCGAACATCATGGCCGACGACGGCACCGCCATCGCACAACACAGGGTCTGCGCCGTGCACGCGCGCGGCAGCCCGTCGAACGCCTCGCGCAATGCGCGCGTCACCGCCACGCGATCGACGATCTCGTTGCCCGCCATCGCGCCCGGCGCGAGCGGCACCGTCCGCACGTACTCGATCTTGAGCAACGGTTCGGGCAACGCGCGATGACTGACGATGACCAGCCGCACGTTTTGCGAACCCACGTCGATACCCGCGGCGAAACGCGGCGCACCTTCCTGCAACACATCAAGCCAAAACTTTTTTACCGTCATATGCCCTCCCTCTGACTCGCGCTGCGACCCATTCGAACGCGAGCGACGAGGAAGGATTCTCCGCAAGGGGGCGTCTGAGCGACATTCAGCCAAATGGCTAACGTTGGCTGCCACGTAACCCGCGCGAACATCAAAGCGGCTACAGTGAAGTGAATCCCGCGCCGAACGGCGGCTCATCCGGACGCGCCCGTAAGCACGCCGAAAGCTGCAAAGCGGGGCGGCTATAATCCCGGGACTGTTTTTTGGTGCCCCTATGCAATCCACGTCTCCTACGTCCCCGCCGCCCGCGCCGCAGAAGCGCAAACGTCCGCTGTGGCTGAAGCTGATTCTCGGCTTTGTCGGCCTGATCGTCGCCGGCATCATGTGCGTGCTGCTGGTGCTCGGCTATGCGCTGGTGGTGGCCACGCCGAACCTGCCGTCGCTCGACGCGCTGACCGACTACCGGCCCAAGGTGCCGCTGCGCATCTACACGGCGGACCACGTGCTGATCGGCGAATTCGGCGAGGAGCGGCGCGACATCGTCCATATTCAGGACGTGCCAGACAGCCTGAAGAAAGCGGTGCTCGCCATCGAGGACGCGCGCTTCTACGATCACGGCGGTGTCGACCTCACCGGCATCGCGCGCGCGGGTTTCGTCGCGCTGACCAACGGCCATGCCACGCAGGGCGCCAGCACGATCACCATGCAGGTGGCGCGCAACTTCTTTCTATCGAGCGAGAAGACCTACACGCGCAAGATCTACGAGATGCTGCTCGCGTACAAGATCGAGTCGAAGCTCACGAAAGATCAGATTCTCGAGGTGTACATGAATCAGATCTATCTCGGTCAGCGCGCATACGGTTTCGCGAGCGCCGCGCGGGTGTACTTCGGCAAGGACATGAAGGACCTGACGCTGGCCGAATCGGCCATGCTCGCCGGTCTGCCGAAAGCGCCGTCCGCGTATAACCCGGTGGTCAATCCGAAGCGCGCGAAGATCCGTCAGGAGTACATCCTGCAACGCATGTACGAACTGCACTACATCACTCAGGAACAGTACGACGAAGCGAGCAAGCAGCCGCTCGTGGTGAAGGGTGCGGGCAAGGAGTTCAGCGTGCACGCGGAGTACGTCGCGGAAATGGTGCGGCAGATGATGTACGCGCAGTATCGCGAAGAGGCTTACACGCGCGGGCTGAACGTCGTGACCACGATCGATTCGGCCGATCAGGACGTCGCGTACCGCGCACTGCGCAAAGGTCTGATGGACTACGAGCGGCGTCATGGCTATCGCGGTCCGGAGGCGTTCATCGATCTCCCGTCTGATGCCGACGACCGCGAGCAGGCTATCGACGACGCGCTGCTCGAACATCCCGACAACGGCGAGATCATCGCCGCGGTCGTGACCGCCGCGAGCCCGAAGCAGGTGCAGGCCACGTTCATCGACGGCAATGTCGCGACCATTCAGGGCGACGGCTTGCGCTTCGCGCAGTTCGCGCTCGGGCCGCGCGCGCAGCCGAATCAACGCGTGCGGCCCGGCGCGATCATCCGCCTGATCAAGAACGACGACGGCAACTGGTCGATCACGCAATTACCGCAGGTGGAAGGCGCGTTCGTTTCCGTGATCCCGCAGGACGGTGCGATTCGCGCGCTGGTGGGTGGCTTCGACTTCAACAAGAACAAGTTCAATCACGTGACGCAGGCGTGGCGTCAGCCGGGGTCGAGCTTCAAGCCGTTCATCTACTCGGCCTCGCTCGAAAAGGGCTTGGGACCGGCTACCGTGATCAACGACGCGCCGCTCTTTTTCAGCGCGGCAGAGACCGGCGGTCAGGCGTGGGAGCCGAAGAATTATGGCGGCGGTTTCGACGGGCCGATGAGCATGCGCACCGCGTTGCAGAAGTCGAAGAACCTGGTGTCGATTCGTATCCTCAACCAGATCGGCACGAAATACGCGCAGCAATACATCACGCGCTTCGGCTTCGACGCCGACCGTCATCCGGCCTATCTGCCGATGGCGCTCGGCGCGGGTCTCGTCACGCCGTTGCAGATGGCGGGCGCGTTCTCGGTCTTCGCGAACGGCGGCTATCGCGTCAATCCGTATCTGATCGCCGAAGTCACCGATCAGCGCGGCATCGTGGTCGCGCACGCGCAGCCTCTGGTAGCCGCGCAAAGCGCACCGCACGCCATCGAGCCGCGCAACGCGTATGTGATGAACAGTCTGCTGCAGAGCGTCGCGCAGCGCGGCACGGGCGCCAAGACCAACGTGCTGAAGCGCACCGACCTGGGCGGCAAGACGGGCACGACCAACGATTCCCGCGATGCGTGGTTCGCCGGCTATCAGCACACGCTCACGGCGATCGCGTGGATCGGCTACGACAATCCGCGCAGCCTCGGCGACCGCGAAACCGGCGGCGGCCTCGCGTTGCCGGTGTGGATCGAGTACATGGGCCGCGCGCTCAAGGGCGTGCCGGAGTACAAGATGCCGATGCCGGAAGGTGTCGTCGAAATCGGCTCGGAGTTGTATTTCGACGACTTCACGCCGGGCAATGGCTTCGTCTCGACGGTCGGTATCAGCCAGGCGGCGCTCGACGCCGAAGCCAGCGGTGCGTCGGCGGTTGCGCCCGAACAGGTCGGCGAGCAGGAGAAGCAGGACATCATGAATCTGTTCCGCGGGCATTGAGGCCGCGTTTGCGTCGCTGGAACTGGAACCAGAGCTGGGATTAAAGTCCAGAAATGCAAAAACCGCCGCGTTCATTCGACACGCGGCGGTTTTTATTTGGGCACTTGTTTCTGCCGCGCCCTACGCTTCGAAGCGAACCGGCTCGCCGGCCTGTTGCGTCGCGTACTCCGACAGCGCCGCGAAAAACTCGTTGCCGCTGCGCGTGTCGCGCCATGCGCCGTCGACGAAACGGTAGTGAAAACCGCCGGCTTTCGCGGCGATCCAGATCTCGCTCATCGGCGGTTGCAGGTTGACGATGATCTTCGTGCGATTCTCGAATTCGAGAGTCAGCACATTGCCGCTGCGCTCGAGTTCGATGTCGGCCGAAATGTCGTCGACAGCGCGTTCGATGGCGGCTAGCGCGGCTTCCGCGCGGGTCAGGTAATCACTATCGGACATGCTAAACTCCATCGATTTATTTATTCAGGGACAGTCATGCGAGTCGTACCTCGGATGCGCGCGGCAGTGTCCGGCCGCGCGATTGTAGCGGGTTTAGCCATTCTCGCAGGTTGCGCACTGGCCGGCTGCGGACAACGCGGCTCGCTCTATCTGCCGACCGTGCCGCCGCTGCCGGCCAAGCCGACCGACAGCACGCAAGCCCTGCCGCCGGCCGCAACGAACGCGGCGTCGAATACGGCCACGCCGGGCCCGGTGGGCGAAGTGCCGGATACGTCGGGTTCGCCGCTTTCGCTGGCGCCGGAAACCGAGCTTGCCGCGCCGCCCGCTACCGCCACCGCTGCATCCGCTTCCGCAGCACCGCTGCCTGCCTCTGCCGCCACACCCGTTCAATAAGACTTTCGCATGACTTCATCCGCATTTGACTACGTCGACGGCGTGTTGCACGCCGAGGGCGTGTCCGCCGTCTCCCTCGCCGAGCAGTTCGGCACGCCGCTGTACGTCTACTCGCGCGCCGCGCTCACCGCTGCGTGGAACGCGTACGCGGGCGCCTGCGCCGGGCGCCGCGCGAGCGTGCACGTCGCCGTGAAGGCCAATAGCAATCTCGCGGTGCTGAACGTGTTCGCGCGTCTTGGCGCGGGCTTCGACATCGTGTCGGGCGGCGAACTGGCGCGTGTGCTCGCAGCCGGCGGCAAAGCGGAAAACACCGTGTTTTCCGGCGTCGGCAAGCATGCGGACGAAATGCGCGACGCGCTCGCGGCCGGCGTCAAATGCTTCAACGTCGAATCGATTCCCGAGCTCGACCGCCTGAATGCGGTCGCCGCGGAAATGGGCAGGAAGGCGCCGGTCTCGCTGCGCGTGAATCCCGACGTCGACGCGAAAACGCATCCGTACATTTCCACCGGCTTGAAGTCGAACAAGTTCGGCGTCGCTTTCGAAGACGCGCGCGCCACGTATCGCGCGGCGGCCGCCATGGCGAATCTGGACGTGGTCGGCATCGACTGCCATATCGGTTCGCAGATCACCGAGGTCGCGCCCTATCTGGACGCGGTCGACAAGGTCCTGGAACTCGTCGAGCAGATCGAACAGGACGGCGTGAAGATTCGCCACATCGACGTGGGCGGCGGTCTGGGCATCACGTACGACGACGAAACGCCGCCGGAAATCGGCGAGTTCGTGCGTACCGTGCTCGACCGGATCGAGGCGCGCGGCCACGGTCATCGTGAAGTGTATTTCGAGCCGGGGCGTTCGCTGGTCGGCAATGCGGGCGTGCTGCTCACGCGCGTCGAGTTTCTGAAGCCGGGCGCGGAAAAGAATTTCGCGATCGTCGACGCGGCGATGACCGATCTCGCGCGCCCCGCGATGTATGAGGCGTATCACGCGATCGACCCGGTCGTGAAGCGCGACGTGGCGGCCCATGTGTACGACGTGGTCGGCCCGGTGTGCGAAAGCGGCGACTGGCTGGGCCGCGAACGCCTGCTGGCGGTCGAACCCGGCGACCTGCTGGCGATCCGCTCCGCCGGTGCGTACGGCTTCGTGATGAGCTCCAACTACAACACCCGTCCGCGCGCCGCCGAGGTGATGGTGGATGGTACACAGGCACATGTGGTTCGAGTGCGCGAAGAGGTCAAGCAACTGTTTGCGGGCGAGACGATCTTGCCGGTGTAAACGTCGAGTGAACGTTGTGCGCGGGTCGCGGGGTTTGTGGCCTCGCAGGATCGAACGCAATGAAAAAGGGCGATGCCGCGAAACGGCATCGCCCTTTTTCTATTTGCGCCGCACGTTTGCCGGATGCGTGGCATTGCGCGGAGCCGCGCCAGTCTTCCTATCCCGCTTGCGACGGCACCTTCGTCTTCGCTCTCTTCTTCAGGTCGAGCAACCGCGCGGCCAACCGCCAGCCCAGCAACGCGATCATGATCGCGCCGTAAATCTTCGGCAGCAGCAGGTTGTGTTTGCCCGCGCGCATCCACCAGAAATGCAGGATCGCCAGCGCGCCGATCGCGTAGATCGTCCGATGCAGCATCTGCCAGCGACGCCCCAGCTTACGCACCATCGCGCGCGGCGACGTCGCGGCCAATGCGATCAGCAGCAAGAACGCCGCGAAACCCACCGTGATGAACGGCCGCTTGCCGATGTCCTTCAGAATCGCCGCGACGTCGAACCACTTGTCGAACCAGAGATAGGTGATGAAATGCAGCGTCGCGTAGAAAAAGGCATAAAGGCCGAGCATGCGGCGAAAACGCACGAACGCGGCGATGCCCGTCAGCTTGCGCAATGGCGTGACGGCGAGCGTGATGCACAGAAACACGAGCGTCCACAAACCGGTCGACCGGGTGATGAACTCGATCGGGTTGGCGCCGAGCCGGTCGGTCACGCCAAAGAACACGATGCGCGCGAGCGGGTACCACGCCGCGATAAACACCGCGATCTTCGCGGGCACGATCCAGCGTGGACCGCTTGCGGGTTTACTTGTGGACCGGCTAGCGGACCGGCTTGTTGCTGCCGACCCGCCTACCGGTCGACTCGGCGCTTCACGCGTTCCGCTTTGCGCATCCGGCCGTAAATCGGAAGCCATATCCACTCCTTCCGCTCAGAAATTCTTCTTCAAGTCCATGCCCTGATACATCGACGCGACCTGATCGCCATAGCCGTTGAACATCAACGTCTTACGCTTCGGCGTGAAAAAGCCGTCCTCGCCGATACGCCGCTCGGTCGCCTGACTCCAGCGCGGATGATCGACGTTCGGATTCACGTTCGAATAAAACCCGTATTCGTTCGATGCATACGTGTTCCAGCTCGTCGCCGGCTGCTTGTCGACAAAGCGGATCTTCACCAGCGATTTCGCGCTCTTGAACCCATACTTCCACGGCACCACGACGCGAACCGGCGCGCCGTTCTGGTTGGGCAGCACCTGCCCGTAAAGACCCATGGTCAGCAGCGTGAGCGGATTCATCGCCTCGTCCATGCGCAGACCTTCGGAGTAGGGCCAGTCGAGCACCGGCGTCGACAGCCCCGGCATTTGCGACGGATCGGCCAGCGTGATGAACTGCACGTACTTCGCGTTGCCGGTCGGCTGCACGCGCTTGATCAATTCGGCGAGCGGCACGCCGATCCACGGAATCACCATCGACCACCCTTCGACGCAGCGCAGCCGATACACCCGTTCCTCCAGTGGCGCGAGCTTCAGCAATTCGTCGATGTCGTACACCTTCGGATTCTTGATCTCGCCCTCGACGCTCACCTTCCACGGTTGCGGCCGCAATGTGCCCGCGTTTTGCGCGGGGTCGGATTTGTCGGTGCCGAACTCGTAGAAGTTGTTGTACGTGGTGATGTCCTTGTACGGCGTGATCTTGTCGAGCGCGACGAACTTCGGATTGGTTTTCGCCACCAGCTTGCGCGCTTTCGGGTCCGGCGACGCGTATGCCGCCAGCGCCTCGCCATTCACGCCGATCAGGCTGCCGAGCGCCAGCGCGCCGGCCGCCTGCAACACGCGCCGCCGGTTCTCGAACACGCGCCGCGGCGTGATCTCGCTCTGCGCGATGTCGTCGCCTCTGAGTCGAATGCTGTCGCTGCTTTTGATCCACATCGTGCTGCTCCTTGCGGCCTCGCCGGTTTGTCCAGCCCGGGGGCCATGATGGTTGATCGCTGGTTCGTCCGGATTATCCGGCCAGCCATCTTCAGGTACTCGCAGAACGAACACCCTGGATGCAGCCAATATTCCATCAGCCATAAAAAAACCGCCGGTGCGAAGCACGCGGCGGTTTTCAGTCGATTCGAAACGGCAGAAATTACAGCTTGCCGTAGCTGTGCAAGCCCGACAGGAACATGTTGACGCCGAGGAACGCGAAGGTCGTCACCAGCAGCCCCGTCAACGCCCACCATGCCGCGACGGCGCCGCGCAGCCCCTTCATCAAGCGCATATGCAGCCATGCCGCGTAGTTCAGCCACACGATCAGCGCCCATGTTTCCTTCGGGTCCCAGCTCCAGTAGCCGCCCCAGGCTTCAGCAGCCCACAGCGCGCCGAGAATCGTCGCGATCGTGAAGAATGCGAAGCCGACCGCGATCGACTTGTACATCAGGTCGTCAAGCACTTCCAGCGGCGGCAGACGGTCGGCCAGCCAACCACGCTCCTTCGCCAGATACGCGACCGACACCATGGCCGACAGCGCAAAACTGCCGTAACCGATGAAGTTCGCCGGCACGTGAATCTTCATCCACCAGCTTTGCAGCGCGGGCACGAGCGGCTGGATCTGTTGCGCGTCGCGCGCGACCGAGTACCACATCAGGAAGCCGACGGCCGCGCTGATCACCAGCAACACGAACGCGCCGAGCGCGCGGGTGTTGTAGTGCTGCTCGTAATACAGGTAGAACAGCGCGGTGATCAGGCTGAACAGCACGAACACTTCGTACAGGTTCGAAATAGGAATGTGGCCGACGTCCGCGCCGATCAGGTACGACTCGTACCAGCGCACCATCAGGCCGACAAAACCCATCAGCACCGCCGCCCACGTCATCTTCGAGCCGATCGCGGCGCCGGTCGGCGAACGCGACAGCAAGCCGATCCAGTAGAACACGGTGGCGAACACGAAGAGCGCGCTCATCCACAGAATCGCGGACTGGCTCGACAGGAAGTATTTGAGGAAGAACGCGTTGTCGGCGCGGGTCAGATCGCCGTGATAGATCTGGATGGCCAGCAACGACAGCGCCGCGATACCCACCATCAGCGGGCGCACCGGTTTCCAGCGCCAGCCGAGCACCACGAACACCGGCACCGCGCACACCAGCACCAGCTTGTCGTAGTAGTTCATGAACGGGTGGTAGCGCGACAGCGCAAAGCCCGCGCCCGCGACCATCGCGAGGGCGAACAACCAGTCGACGATACCGAGCCGTTTCAGGAACGGCCGTTCGTCGAACTGTGCGACGTTCAGTGCATTGAAAGTCTCGCCAGACGACGCTTTTTTCGGGCGCGCGGGCGATGAGGATGAGGAAACCTGAGTCAAGTCCATGATCTTACCGGGTCGAATCTTGTGAGCTTGCGGACGGCGTGCTGCCGTGGCCGGTCTGGCCGGCTCCGCTTGCTTCGGTGAGTTTGGCGCCCAGAGCGGCGCCGACGGCGTCGCGCGTCTGAACGAACTCTTTTTCGAAGTCGAGCGTTTTACGCGCTGTCGACATCGCCATCACGACGTTCGTGCCGTGATCGGTATCTTTGAGCCAGAACCAGAGGCGCCGTTCGCGGACGTAGAACATCGAAAAGATGCCCAACACGAGGAGCAGGCTGCCAAGATACACGACTTTTTTGCCCGGTGCGCGCGTCAACTGAAATACCGAAGCTTGCACCTGCTTGAATGAGTCGAGCTGCAAGTAGACCGGCGAACCATACAGAAAGCTGTCGGAAATCGCGTTGATCGAGCTCTGGATGAAGCGGCTCGCGTCCGCGCTGACCGTGGCGGCGGGCTCGCCGAGCCGTTGGCGCGACAGTTGCCACAGATCCCACGTGGAGCCTTCCAGCATGCGCAGCAGCAAACCAGCCGCCTTTTCCTGCTCGGGCTTCGGCACCGAACGGTCGATAAATGCCGCGATCGCCTGGAAGCCGCCGGCCGGCTGGCCGTCGGCCAGTTTGACGCTGTTGTCCGCGCCCGCGAAAAGGGTCAGCACGCGTAGCGCGCTTTCCTCGAGATGCTGCTGCAATTCCGTGTTCGAGCCCGGCACCGAACGCAGCGCGAAACTATGCGCGGCCGCGGTGCGCATAGCTGGATCTTCCAGCGTGGCGCGCAGATTCATCCACTCCTTGACCGTGCCGCCGCTGTCGGCGGGAATGCGCAGGTAGCGGAACGGGTCGTCCGGATTCACGCGCATGCCGGCAAGGAACATCTTCTCGCCGGAAACGTCCACCGGCAGCATGTAGTTGTTGTACTCGCGCGCCTGGCCGTCCTTGTCGCGCACCTTGTATTGCACCGACGGGCCGACGTTGTGCAGATCGAGCGGATTCGACGACTTCGCGCCGGAGCCGAGCCGTTCGTCGAACGCTTCCTTCAGCGTGCGATGCGCGGCGACGCCGCGGGCATCGGTCTGGCCGCTGCCGTTCGACACGTTTTCGACGTTGATCGCGCGGAAATCGGTGAACTCCACCGTTTTGCCGTCGGCGAGCGGCGTGGCCGTATTCAACGGCGCATTGCCGCCGATCGTGCCGCCGAACGGCGCGGTCTTCGCGCTCGCGCCGGTCATCGGGAAAGCGGTCATCTGCATCTGCGAGCCGCCGTCCTGGAAGCTCGACTGATAGATCGACACGCCGTCGTAGGTGAACGGCTTGTTCACCTCGACGCGCGCCGGCACGCGCGCGCCGGTCTTGTGATCGACCACGACGATGTCGCTCGCGAAGAGCTTCGGCATGCCGGTCGAGTAATAATCGACGATGAACTTGTTCAGCTCGATCGAAAACGGCAGGTCCTGGATCAACGAGCCGTCAGGCTGGTTGAGGATCGCGGTGGACACGTGCTGACCTTCCGGCACCCACGCATAACCACGGAACGTCAGATTCGACTGCGAAAGACGATGTTCCGGCCCGATCTCGTTGATGACCGTGTTCGAGCGGATCGGCGTCTTGTCGAACATCCACATCTGCAGCTTGATCGGCAGATTGCTGTCGAGCAGGCCGCCGATACAGATCACGACGATCGCGAGGTGCGCGGAAATGTAGCCGAATTTCGTCAACGCGCCGCGCTTGGCCGCGATCAGCGTCGCCCCGTCCGACTCGCGCGTGACGAACTTGTAGCCCAGCTTCGCCGAGAGTTTGCCGAGCACCGCCGAGGTCTGCGCGCGCGTGCCATTCACCGCGAACTCACCCTTGTGATGGAACGCGCGCAGGCTGCCTTCGCGGACCTTGTCTTTCCAGCTCTTCGCGTCGGCGAGCATCTTGGGCGCGTTACGGATCACGCACAGCGACACCGACACCATCAGGAAGCCGAGAATCAGCATGAACCACCACGAGCTGTACACCGTGTACAAACTCAGCGAGCGGAAGATGTCCGCCCAGAACGGGCCGAACTGATTGACGTAGTTGGGGTACGGATCGTCCTGCGTGAGGACGGTACCGATAATGCTGGCAATAGACAGAATCACGAGCAACGCGATGGCGAAACGCATCGAACTCAACACTTCGACGACATTGCGCACAAGGCGGCTGCTCGACTTCGACTGCAAACCCGACGTGGTGACGCTCATTCAAACTCCGACTGAACAGCAAAAAAGGGTGAAGGGCTGTCGTAGGCACGACGCCCTCACCCTTTTCTTGTTTTGTCCCGGCCTCGATGGGCCGGTTGCACTTGACAATCAAATGCGAACTTGCGGATATCTTATTAGTGCAAGCCCGCGATGTAATCCGCTACCGCCTTAATCTCACTATCCGACAACCGTGTGGCAATGGCATGCATCGGCTCGTTGTTGTTGCGCGCGCCCGGGCCTTGTGTGAACGCGGTCAACTGCGCCACCGTGTATTCGGCCCATTGCCCCGACAGACGAGGATACTGAGACGGAATGCCCTGACCGGTCGGACCGTGGCAGCTCGCGCAGGCCGGCACGCCCTTGTCGGCAATCCCGCCGCGGTAGATCTTCTGACCGAGCGGCACCGTGTCCTTGTTATGTGCGTAACCGGGCTTCGGCGTCTGCGTCGAGAAATACGCGGCGACGTTGACCATATCCTGATCGGATAGCGCCGCCGCCATGCCCGCCATGATCGCATTGTTACGGGCAGGCTGCTTCGCGCCGGGCTGGATCTTGAAGTCCTTGAGTTGCTTGACGAGATATTCCGGGTGCTGACCCGCCAGCTTCGGATACGCGCCGCCGGCGCTGTTGCCGTCGGCCCCGTGGCACGACGCGCATACCTGCACCGCGATTGCCTGCCCCCGATTGACGTCCGGCTTCACCGGATCTGCTGCTCGTGCCTGAATTGCCAAACCAGAAAGACCTGCCGCTACCTGAATCACCATCAGAGTCTTGCTCAGTCGATTCATTCGCACACCCTGTCTCGTCTTGTGGGATTTATTAGAGAGCCCCAATCCTGACACCTCGCGCCAGGCCCCCCGAAGGGGCAAAAAAACATGGGACGGCCCCGCGTTTTCTTGAAGGTTTTGCAAACAGCGACAGCGACCGACTCACCCTCGACAGGCCGCCAAGGCACGCGGGCAGGCCTCCTCAGGTTTTCAGTAAACCATCGTATTGTACAATAACTCGCTAATCGCTAAGACGCCAGTCGGGCTTGACCCGTCCCCACTCCGGGTTCCCCGGCGTCTCGAATCCTGGCCTGATCATGTCCTTCCTGCTCCACCAATCCCGCTTTTTCACGACCGTCAATCACCTGCGCGATCTGCCGGCCACGTCGCAACCCGAGATCGCCTTCGCGGGACGCTCGAATGCGGGGAAATCGACGGCGATCAACATTCTGTGCAATCAGAAGCGTCTCGCCTTCGCCAGTAAGACGCCGGGCCGCACGCAGCACATCAATTATTTCTCCGTCGGCAAGGCGGACGAACCCACCGCGAATCTGGTCGACCTGCCGGGCTACGGTTACGCCGAAGTGCCGGGCGCTGCGAAGGCGCACTGGGAAGCGCTGCTGTCCACCTATCTGCAAACGCGCTCGCAACTGCGCGGCATGATCCTGATGATGGACTCGCGCCGCCCGTTGACGGAGCTGGACCGGCGCATGATCGAGTGGTTCGCGCCGACCGGCAAGCCGATCCATACGCTACTGACGAAATGCGACAAATTGACGCGTCAGGAAAGCGTCAATGCATTGCGCACCACGCAGAAAGGTCTGGCCGAATACACCAGCGCCGGCTATCAGGGCGAACTGACCGCGCAGCTGTTTTCGGCGCTCAAGCGCGTCGGGATCGACGAGGCGCATGCGCTGATCGAAAGCTGGCTGATTCCCGACGAGGCGGGCGAAGCGAACGCCGCTGAATAACGCCTCCTGCCTTCCATGGGCGAAGCGTGATGCGTTTTCCGTCCGCCCATAAAAAAACCCGCCGCTTAAACGGCGGGTCAAACAGCCTAATCGAAAAACGACAGGCACCCGCTCAGGGAGGAGAAGCGGGGAGGTCAGCGCATGGCGCCTTGCTCGATCGGTATGATATACCATTGTCTCGAAAAGTTTCCGGGAGCGGAGGCAGGCGTTACTTGTCCACTCCACACATCCACGATCCTCGATTCGATATGAGCTTCTATCCGCACTACCGTCCGCGCCGCATGCGCCGTGACGACTTCTCGCGTCGCCTGATGCGCGAAAACATCCTCACCATCAACGATCTGATTTACCCCGTGTTCATCGTCGAAGGCACCAACGTACGGCAAGCCGTGCCGTCGATGCCGGGCGTGGAACGCGTATCCGTCGATCTGCTGATGGGCGTCGCCGAGCAGTGCGTCGAATTGGGCGTACCCGTGCTGTCGCTGTTCCCGGCGATCGAGCCGTCGCTGAAAACGCCGGACGGCCGCGAAGCGACCAACCCGGCCGGCCTCGTGCCGCGCGCGGTTCGCGAACTCAAGAAGCGCTTTCCCGAACTGGGCATTCTCACCGACGTCGCGCTCGATCCGTACACGAGCCACGGCCAGGACGGCGTGCTCGACGAAAACGGCTACGTGATCAACGACGAAACCGTCGAAATCCTCGTCGAACAGGCCCGCGCGCAGGCGGAAGCCGGCGTCGATATCGTCGCTCCCTCGGACATGATGGACGGCCGTATCGGTGCGATCCGCGAAATGCTCGAGAGCGAGGACCATATCCATACGCGGATCATGGCCTACGCCGCGAAGTTCGCGTCGGCGTTTTACGGCCCGTTCCGTGATGCCGTCGGTTCCGCGACGAACCTCGGCAAGAGCAACAAGATGACGTACCAGATGGACCCGGCCAACTCGAACGAGGCGCTGCGCGAAGTGCAGGCGGACATCAACGAAGGCGCGGATATGGTGATGGTCAAGCCGGGCATGCCGTATCTGGATATCGTGCGTCGCGTGAAGGACGAGTTCCAGTTTCCGACGTACGTGTACCAGGTGAGCGGTGAGTACGCGATGTTGAAGGCCGCCGCACAGAACGGCTGGCTCGATCACGACAAGGTGGTGATGGAATCGCTGCTGGCGTTCAAGCGAGCGGGCGCGGATGGCGTGCTGACGTACTTCGCGTTGGATGCCGCGCGGATTTTGCGGGCGCAGAAGTGATGTGCTGATCACGCTGCGGGCTTTGAGAGGCTCGCAGTGTGGGGATTAATAAAACGGAGGCGCGATCTTGGGGTCGCGCCTCCGTTTTTTTTGTGTGTCGTAGCGGGCAGGTTGGTGGTTTCGCCGCTTAGTCGCGTCAGAAGCGGCGACGTCGCCCTGACGAGCGGCGTTGCTGAATGTCACCGATTGCGCTGGTGTGTTCGTTTGGCGTTACATCGGATGCCGCATCGGAAACGATGCCTGCCGCTTCGTGTCGCGGCATCGCTGCGACGATTCGCTCAATCAGGCGCCCGGCGCGCTCACCCGATCCAGACTGCGCAGAAACTTATCCGCCGACTCGTAGCCGACGACCCGCAGCACTTCCTTACCGCCGTGATCGAAGAAAATAATCCCGGGCGGCCCAAACAAACCGAAACGCTTGAGCAGCGTCTGATCATTCGCGTTGTTCGCCGTAACGTCGGCACGTAGCAAATTCATTTGCTTCAGTTTGGCCTGGACGCGCGGGTCGCTGAAGGTCAGCTTCTCCATCTCCTTGCAGCTGACACACCAGTCCGCATAGAAATCGAGCATGGCGGGCTGTGCGGCCGTTTTGACGGCTTCGTCGAGTTCGGTGGAAGAGCGAACCGGGGCAAAAGTCAAAGCGTCCTGTGACGCCGTTTCCGCCCGCCCTGACACGTTGTCGCCTGCCGACGCACCGCGTGCGGCCAGTACGGCAAGGGGCTTCAGCGGATCCGAAGAACCGGCGGCAAGACCGACCAGCAGCACAGCCGCCCAGATGGCGAGCGCCGCGCCGATCCCGCGGCTCAGCCGACGCCAGATCGAAGCCTCCGCCCCCAGCGTCGAAAACAGTCCGAGCGATGCCGCCGCGATCAGCAGCCAGAGCGCGCTCAACAGCATGGTCGCGCCCGCACCGAGCACCGGCCAGACGATCCACAGCGCGGCCGCGAGCAGCACGACGCCGAAGAACACCTTCACGCTGTCCATCCACGCGCCGGCACGCGGCAGAAATGTGCCGGCGCCGAGACCGAGAATCAGCAGCGGCACGCCAAGGCCCAAGCCCATCGCGAACAGCGCGGCGCCGCCGAGCACGGCGTCGCCGGTATGCGCGATGAACGCGAGCACGGCGAAAAGCGGCGCGGTCATGCACGCGCCGACAACCAGTGCCGACAATGCGCCCATCACGGCGACGGCGGCGAACTTACCGCCGGAACGCCCGGTCGATGCGCGCGACACCCCATCCTGCCAGCGCTGCGGCAAGGCGATATCGACGCCGGCTATCAGTGTCAACGCAAAGACTGTGAGCAGCACGCCGAATGCGCCGAGTACCCAGGGATTCTGCAACCACGCGCCCAAGCTTTGGCCGACGAGCGCGGCGGCGATGCCCAGCACCGTGTACACAAGCGCCATGCCGATCACGTACGCCAGCGACAGCGCGAAGCCGCGAGCGCGCGTCACCCGCGCACCTTCGCCGATGATGATCGCGGACAGGATCGGGATCATCGGATATGAGCACGGCAACAAGCTCAGGACGGCGCCGGCGACAAAATAGAGCCCGATGATCGCGAAGAATCCGCCGCCTTGCAGTAGCGACTGGGCGTAGTCGGCGCTGGTGGCGCGCTCGTACCAGGGCGCCGCGTCGGAAGATGCGGTGGATGTTCCGCCAGCGGATGCAGCGGGCTGTACGGCGGCTGATGATTGCGCGTCAGTAGCATTTGCGCTGCTGCTTGCGGCGCCGCTGAGGAGCTTATTGGCTTTGCTCATCGCAGGTGCAGTCGACACGCCAGGCTCGGCAGCAGACGACTGCGCAGCGCTGTTGTTCGCCGCTGCACTCACAGCCGGCTGCAAAGCCTCACCACTGACGTGATAGACCCGCTCCATCGGCGGATAGCAAATGCCGGCATCGGCACAGCCTTGCGACGTCACGGCGAGATCGAACGGGCCGGCCGCCTGCTTGACCGGGATGCGGATCGTGAGCTCGTTACGATACGTCTCGACATTCTTGTTGAAGGTCTGATCGAACTTCACATGCCCCGGCGGCAACAGCGGCTCGCCGATCGTCGTCGTGCCGTTACGCGTCGCGAAAGCAAAGCGCTCGCGGTACATGTAGTAGCCATCCGCGATCTTGTAGGTCACGTCGACTTCGCCCGGCTTTTCCGTCGCGCTGAATTTGAACGCGACCGCAGGGTCGAGGAAGTCGTCCGACGCATGGGCGAGCGTGCCGAATTGGGCTACGGCAATCAGACTGGCGAACAGGAAGAACACCGCGCGCAGCGTGTGACGCATGCGTCGGTCGAGACGGTTAAACATGGAGAGGACGTTGGGTTTCTGCGGCGATCCACTGGCCGTACGCGGCGGATGCCGTCGCCCGCCACGAGAGGATTTCCGGCGTGTCGTAGGGATGTTGCGTCTGAATGAACTGCTCGAGTTCGGCGGCACGTGCGGCACTAGTCTTGAACAGCAACTGGATCTCTTGCGCCGACTCGATCGCGCCTTGCCAGTGATAGCTCGACTGCACGGCACCGAGTTGCGTGACGCACGCGCAGAGGCGGGCGGCCAGCGCATCCGTGGCAAGCTTTTGGGCGACGGCTGCATCCGGAACCGTGGTGAGAATCAAGGTCACATTCAGGCTCACAACAGACTCCAACGACGCACGATTCGGGAGCCGTTATCGTATCACCTAGCCCGGCGCTCCCGCCGCCGAGCCCACAGCCGGCTAGCCGTGCGATCCGGGGCATTTCGCCGCAGTCGTGTTGGTGCGACAAAGTCAGTGCGACAAATCGCGTTCCGCGTCGTCGAGTTTTCCGTCGCCGCAAATAAAAAAGCCAGGCAGTGTGCCTGGCTTTCTCTTGATGCTTAAAGCTTACTCAGCTTCTTGCACTTCAACTTCTTCAACTTCCGGACGGTCGAGCAGTTCGACCAGTGCCATCGGTGCGTTGTCGCCGACGCGGAAGCCGAACTTCAGCACGCGCAGGTAGCCGCCCGGACGGGTCGCGTAACGCGGGCCCAGCACTTCGAACAGCTTCGTGACCGAGTCACGATCGCGCAGGCGATTGAACGCCAGACGACGATTTGCCAGCGACGGCTTCTTGCCGAGCGTGATCAGCGGCTCGACAACTTTACGGAGTTCTTTTGCTTTCGGCAGCGTGGTCTTGATGACTTCGTGCTCGATCAGCGAGTTCGACATATTACGGAGCATTGCCAGACGGTGGCTGCTCGTGCGGTTCAGTTTCCGCAGACCATGACGGTGACGCATGTTAATTCCTTAGATTCAAAGTTTTGGTCCAGCTCTTCTATCGCGCTCGATCTATCTGGGATAGCGAGTGCACGGGCCGGTAGTTAAAAAAGACAAGACGCGGATTTTAAAGGAAAATCCGCGTCTTTGCCAGTGCAGCGGCGGGTTCTGACCCGGGACGACTTGCCGATTTACTTGTCCAACCCTGCGGGCGGCCAGTTTTCCAGCTTCATGCCGAGCGTCAAACCACGCGACGCCAGTACTTCCTTGATTTCGTTCAGCGACTTGCGGCCCAGATTCGGCGTCTTGAGCAGCTCGTTTTCCGTACGCTGGATCAGGTCGCCGATGTAGTAAATGTTCTCAGCCTTCAGGCAGTTCGCGGAACGAACCGTGAGTTCGAGATCATCCACCGGACGCAGCAGGATCGGGTCGATCTGCGGCGCGCGCGACGGCGCTTCAGCCGTTGCCTCGGTGCCTTCCAGCGCAGCGAACACCGACAGTTGATCAACCAGAATGCGCGCCGATTGACGGATCGCTTCTTCCGGCGAAATCACACCGTTGGTTTCGATATTCATCACGAGCTTGTCGAGGTCGGTACGCTGTTCGACGCGAGCGCTTTCGACGGCGTAGCTCACACGGCGAACCGGCGAGAACGACGCGTCCAGTACGATACGGCCGATGATCTTGGCCGACTCTTCGCCATAACGACGCACATTGCCCGGCACATAGCCGCGGCCCTTCTCGATCTTGATCTGAACGTCGAGCTTACCGCCCTTCGACAGATGCGCAATCACGTGATCAGGGTTGATCACTTCGCAATCGTGTGCGAGTTCGATGTCGCCAGCGGTGACAACGCCTTCGCCTTCCTTGCGCAGCGTAACCGTCACTTCGTCACGGTTATGCAGCTTGAAGACCACGCCCTTCAGGTTCAACAACAGGTTGACCACGTCCTCTTGCACACCGTCGAGCGTCGAATACTCGTGCACGACGCCTGCGATCGTCACTTCGGTCGGCGCGTAGCCCACCATCGACGACAACAGCACGCGCCGAAGCGCGTTACCCAAGGTGTGGCCGTAACCGCGTTCAAACGGTTCCATGACCACTTTCGCGTGGCTCTCGCCAAGCGATTCAACTGCGATGATCTTGGGCTTCAACAAACTGGTTTGCATAGGTTTTCCTTTTCAATACCCTCGGCTCGTTACACCGATAAGGCTGACCGGTAACAACCTGAAAATAAACAGCCGGAACGCCCCGTTGCGCAACGCAATCGGGGAGCCCCGGCCGTTAATCCGATTACCGCGAATACAATTCGACGATCAGGCTTTCGTTGATGTCGCCAGCGATATCGCTGCGTTCCGGCTTCTGCTTGAACGTGCCTTCGAACTTCTTCGAATCCACAGCGACCCAGCTCGGCAGACCGCCTTGCTCAGCCAGCGACAGCGCTTCGAGAATACGCGCCTGCTTCTTCTTCTGTTCGCGCACGGCAACCACGTCGCCAGCCTTCACTTGCATCGACGGGATGTTCGACACGACGCCGTTCACCGTGATCGCCTTGTGGCTAACCAGCTGACGCGCTTCAGCGCGCGTCGAGCCAAAGCCCATGCGATACACGACGTTGTCCAGACGCGATTCGAGCAACTGCAGCAGGTTTTCACCCGTGTTGCCCTTCAGGCGGTCGGCTTCGGCGAAGTAACGACGGAATTGACGCTCGAGGACACCGTAGATGCGCTTCACTTTTTGCTTTTCGCGCAGCTGGGTGCCGTAGTCGGACGTACGTGCGCCCGAGGTGCGGCCGTGTTGGCCAGGCTTGCTGTCAAGCTTACACTTGTCAGCGAGCGAACGACGGGCGCTCTTCAGGAAGAGGTCAGTGCCTTCACGGCGGGACAGCTTGGCCTTCGGGCCGATATAACGTGCCACGTTGATTCCTTCGATGATTAATCACGCAAGTGCATGCACGTGCGCTAGTCCGAACCCTTTGGGTCGAACGGTGGGCTTAGTCAATTCAATAACGCAAGCAGCCTGCCGCCGCGCGGAGCGGCAACAGGCACTCGCAAAATCGGCGTCTTAGATACGACGACGCTTCGGCGGACGGCAGCCGTTGTGCGGGACCGGAGTCACGTCGGAGATCGCGGTGATCTTGATGCCAAGACCATGCAACGCGCGCACCGCCGACTCGCGACCAGGACCAGGGCCCTTGATACGCACTTCGAGGTTCTTCACGCCGTATTCCATCGCCACGCGGCCAGCCGATTCGGCTGCCACCTGAGCTGCAAACGGGGTCGATTTACGCGAACCCTTGAAGCCCTGACCACCCGACGTTGCCCAAGCAAGTGCATTGCCTTGACGATCGGTAATCGTGATGATGGTGTTGTTGAACGACGCGTGAACGTGAACCACGCCCTCGGCGACGTTCTTCTTGACCTTCTTGCGAACGCGTTGCGCCGCGGAGTTGTTCGAAGCCTTAGCCATTACGTTTTCCTGTAACTGTCAGTTCCGCTTACTTCTTCAGCGATTGCGCTGCACGACGCGGACCCTTGCGCGTACGGGCATTCGTACGCGTGCGTTGGCCGCGCAGGGGCAAGCCCTTACGATGCCGGACGCCACGGTAGCAGCCGAGATCCATCAGGCGCTTGATGTTCATCGTCGTTTCACGGCGCAGATCGCCTTCAACGATGAACTTGCCGACTTCTTCACGCAGCTTTTCGAGGTCTGCGTCGTTCAGGTCTTTGACCTTCTTCGAAAATGCCACACCAGCAGCGACGCAAATGTCGCGCGAGCGCGTGCGGCCGATACCGTAAATAGCCGTCAGGCCGATTTCAGTATGCTGGTGATTCGGGATGTTAACCCCTGCGATACGAGCCATTGTTTTTCCTCAAACAAAAAGCGCAAGCAAAAGCGCGGCGTTCAGCCTTGACGCTGTTTGTGGCGCGGATCAGAGCTGCAAATCACGCGCACAACGCCTTTGCGCTTGATGATCTTGCAATTGCGGCAAATGCGCTTAACCGATGCCATCACTTTCATGATATTACCCTTTTTTCAAATCACTTCGCCCGGAACACGATCCGCGCACGCGACAGATCGTAAGGCGTCAATTCAACCGTCACCTTGTCGCCCGGCAGGATTCGGATGTAGTGCATCCGCATCTTGCCGGATATGTGTCCCAATACGACATGGCCGTTTTCCAGCTTCACCCTGAAGGTAGCGTTAGGCAGGTTTTCGATGACTTCACCCTGCATCTGGATAACATCGTCTTTGGCCATATGTCCTTTCAACGCATCGGGACGCCGCCGCCTTTGAAATTAGCTTTCTTCAGCAGCGATTCATACTGTTGCGACATAACGTACGACTGCACCTGCGCCATGAAATCCATTGTGACGACGACAATGATCAGCAGCGACGTTCCACCAAAATAAAACGGCACGTTCCAGCGCAGCACCAGAAATTCGGGCAGCAAACAAACAAACACGATGTAGATCGCACCGGCCAGCGTCAAACGCGTCAAGATGCGGTCGATATATCGCGCCGTTTGATCGCCCGGGCGGATGCCTGGGACGAAAGCGCCACTCTTTTTCAGGTTGTCGGCCGTTTCTCTGCTGTTGAACACCAAAGCGGTGTAGAAGAAACAGAAGAAAACGATCGCCAACGCGTACAGCAACACGTACACCGGTTGACCGGGCTTGAGGGCTTCGGCCACGTTGTGCAACGTGTCTGCGAACCAGCTGGTACGCGACCCCGAACTAAACCAGTTCAGGATAGTTGCCGGGAAGAGAATGATCGACGACGCGAAGATCGGCGGAATCACACCCGACATGTTCAACTTCAGCGGCAGATGAGAAGACTGTCCGCCGTAAATCTTGTTACCGACCTGCCGCTTCGCGTAGTTCACAAGAATCTTGCGCTGGCCGCGTTCAATGAACACCACCAGATACGTCACTGC
This sequence comes from Paraburkholderia sp. D15, assembly GCF_029910215.1. Lineage (NCBI taxonomy): Bacteria > Pseudomonadati > Pseudomonadota > Betaproteobacteria > Burkholderiales > Burkholderiaceae > Paraburkholderia > Paraburkholderia sp. D15. The sequence goes on from NZ_CP110395.1 coordinate 4,124,395, forward strand.
AGCGATCAGTGCGACCACGATAATCGCCGAGATGATGCTCATCGAGCCGGTTCGCACCAGTTCGAAAAGACCACCGATCGCATTCGGGAAACCCGCTGCGATACCGCCGAAGATGATGATCGAAATACCGTTACCAAGCCCGCGTTCCGTGATCTGCTCACCCAGCCACATCAGGAACATCGTGCCGGTCACCAAGGTCACGACCGTCGTCAAACGAAACACCATTCCCGGATCGATCACCAGGCCCGGCTGATTTTCCAGCGCGACAGCAATGCCGAACGCCTGGAATGTCGCCAGCAGGACCGTGAAGACACGCGTGTATTGCGTGATCTTACGTTGCCCCGCCTGCCCTTCTTTTTTCAGCGCTTCCAGCTGCGGCGAGACAATCGCCAACAACTGCATGATGATCGACGCCGAAATGTACGGCATGATCCCCAGCGCAAAAATCGTGAACCGCGAAAGCGCGCCACCCGAGAACATGTTGAACATGCCAAGGATGCCGCCCGACTGGCTTTGGAACAACTTCGCCAGCTGGTCCGGGTCAATACCCGGCACCGGAATGTGCGCGCCGATACGGTAGACGATCAACGCCAGCAGCAGAAACACTGCTCGCCGACGCAGATCGCCAAACTTCGCCGCGCCGCGACCGGGTTTTGCGAGACTCGGGCTGTTAGCCAAGTACCTTCTCCGATGCAAATGCTAGTGACGGCAATGAACTTGCGCGTTACTCGGCAAAAGAGCCACCGGCCGCTTCGATAGCAGCGCGCGCACCCTTCGTCGCACCCAGACCCTTCACAACGACCTTGCGCTTCAGCTCGCCCGTCGCAATGATCTTGGCGCTCTTGATCAGCTCGCCAACCAAACCGGCTTGCTTCAGAGCCAGCAGATCGATTTCGTCGACCGGCAGCTTTTCCAGATCGGAGAGGCGCACTTCACCGACGAATTCCTTCGTCAGCGAGGTGAAACCACGCTTCGGCAGACGACGTTGCAGCGGCATTTGACCGCCTTCGAAGCCAACCTTGTGAAAGCCGCCCGAACGCGACTTCTGACCCTTGTGACCACGGCCAGCGGTCTTGCCGAGGCCGGAGCCGATGCCGCGACCAACGCGACGCTTTGCATGCTTCGCGCCTTCAGCCGGCTTCAGGTTATTCAATTCCATTATCAACTCCTTGAGTCCTGGTCAGCTGCTTAGCCGATGACCTTAACGAGGTACGAAACCTTGTTGATCATGCCGCGCACAGCCGGCGTGTCCTGCAACTCGCTAACCGAGTTGAGTCGGCGCAGGCCCAAGCCGCGCACCGTAGCACGGTGCGTTTCGCGGGTGCCGATCAGGCTCTTGACGAGCTGGACCTTGACAGTTTTATCAGACATGGTGCCCACCTTTAGCCCAGAATATCTTCGACGGACTTACCACGCTTCGCCGCGATGTCGCCCGGCGTGGACTGCTTACGCAGACCATCCAGCGTTGCACGAACGAGGTTGTAAGGGTTCGTCGAACCGTGGCTCTTGGCCACAACGTTCTGCACGCCCATCACGTCGAACACGGCACGCATCGGACCGCCAGCGATCACACCGGTACCGTCCTTGGCCGGAGCCAGGAGGACCATCGATGCGCCGTGCTTACCGTGCACTTCGTGTTGCAGGGTACCGTTCTTCAGCGGCACCTTGAACATGTTGCGACGAGCCTGTTCCATCGCCTTCTGAACAGCGACCGGCACTTCCTTTGCCTTGCCCTTGCCCATACCGACGCGGCCATCACCGTCACCAACCACGGTCAGCGCGGCGAAACCGAGAATCCGGCCACCCTTCACGACCTTGGTCACGCGGTTGACCGAAATCATTTTTTCACGAAGGCCGTCGTCGCGTTCGTCAGCCTGAACTTTCGCTTGCATCTTTGCCATGACGAATTCTTCCCTTAGAACTTGAGTCCGGCTTCGCGCGCCGCATCAGCCAGCGCTTTCACGCGGCCGTGGTAACGGAAACCCGAACGGTCGAAGGCGACGGATTCGATGCCGGCAGCCTTAGCCTTTTCTGCAATGCGCTTACCGATCAGGGTCGCAGCAGCGACGTTGCCGCCTTTGCCCGTCTGATCAGCCAGTTGCGCACGCACTTCGGCTTCGAGCGTAGACGCGCTGGCGAGCACCTTGGTGCCGCACGGCGAGAACACTTGCGCATAGATGTGCGTGTTCGTGCGATGCACGGCGAGACGCGCGACCTGCAGCTCAGCGATCTTGATACGCGTCTGACGAGCGCGGCGCAGGCGAGATTGAGTCTTATCCATGATTGCGCACCCTTACTTCTTCTTCGTTTCTTTGAGGATCACAACCTCATTGGCGTAACGCACACCCTTGCCCTTGTAGGGCTCCGGCGGACGATAGCCGCGCACTTCTGCCGCGACCTGGCCAACTTGCTGCTTATTGATCCCCTTGATCACGATTTCGGTTTGCGTCGGGGTTTCAGCCTTGACGCCTTCCGGCATCTGGTGCACCACGGGGTGCGAGAAACCCAGCGACAGGTTCAGCTTGTCGCCTTGCGCCTGTGCGCGGTAACCGACGCCAACCAGCGTCAGCTTGCGCTCGAAACCCTTCGTCACGCCGTTCACCATGTTCGCAACCAGTGCGCGCATCGTGCCCGACATCGCATTCGCTTCGCGGCTTTCGTCAACCGGCTCGAACTTGAGCGTGCCGTTGTCGTTCACCACCTTCACGAGGCTGTTAGCAGCCTGCGAAATCGTACCCAGCGGGCCCTTGACGGTAATGCGTTCGTCGCTCAGGGCCACTTCTGCGCCTTGCAGCGCGATCGGGCTTTTACCTACTCGAGACATGTTTCTCTCCTTTCGGCCTTAAGCGACGTAGCAGATGACTTCGCCGCCAACGCCCGTTGCACGTGCCTTGCGGTCCGTCATCACGCCCTTCGGCGTCGACACGATTGCCACGCCGAGGCCATTCATGACCACGGGGATGTCGTTACGGCCGCGGTACACACGCAGACCAGGCTTCGAGACGCGTTCAATGCGCTCGATCACCGGACGGCCAGCGTAGTACTTCAACACGATGTTCAATTCAGACTTCGCACCTTCGGACTTCACTGCGAAATCATCGATATAGCCTTCGTCCTTCAGGACCTGCGCAATCGCAACCTTGACTTTCGACGAGGGCATAGTCACCGAGACTTTCTCAACCATCTGCGCATTGCGGATGCGAGTCAGCATATCGGCGATAGGATCACTCATGCTCATTTACGTTTCTCCTATTACCAGCTCGCCTTGGTCAGGCCAGGGATCTCGCCGCGGAACGCGATTTCACGAATCTTGTTACGCGCCAGCCCGAATTTACGGAACGTACCGCGCGGACGACCGGTAATTGCGCAACGGTTGCGCTTACGGGTCGGATTAGAGTTACGCGGCAGTTGTTGCAGTTCCAGACGTGCTGCGTAGTGCTCTTCGTCCGACTTGCTCATATCGCTAATGATCGCCTTCAACTCTGCACGCTTGGGAGCGTACTTAGCAGCGAGGCGAGCACGCTTCTTTTCACGTTCGATCAGTGCCAGTTTAGCCACGGTAACCTCAGTTTCTGAACGGGAACTTGAAGCTGGCGAGCAGAGCCTTTGCTTCGTCGTCGGTCTTCGCAGTCGTCGTGATGCTGATGTTCAGCCCACGCAGTGCGTCGATCTTGTCGTAGTCGATTTCGGGGAAAATGATCTGCTCTTTCACACCGACGTTATAGTTGCCACGACCATCGAATGCACGACCCGACACGCCACGGAAGTCACGCACGCGGGGCAGCGCCACCGTCACGAAACGATCCAGAAATTCGTACATTGCCTGACCGCGCAACGTAACCATTGCGCCAATCGGGTAGCCCTGACGGATCTTGAAGCCAGCGATTGCCTTGCGTGCCTTCGTGATCACCGGCTTCTGGCCAGCGATCTTCGTCAGGTCGCCAACGGCGTTCTCGATGATCTTCTTGTCAGCAACCGCTTCGCCAAGGCCCATGTTCAGGGTGATCTTGGTGATACGCGGCACTTCCATCACGGACTTGTAACCGAACTTCTCGATGAGGCCGGGTACAACCTTCTCTTTGTAAAACTCTTGCAAACGAGCCATTTTTTTACTCCGCAGCGTCAGGCGCTCAGCACAGCACCGGTCGTCTTGAGGAAACGGACCTTCTTGTCCCCCTCGACCTTGATGCCTACACGCGACGCCTTGCCATTCGCGTCGACCAAAGCGACGTTCGAAATTTGCAGCGGCATCGTCTTGGCTTCCACACCGCCCGTCGTACCCTTCATCGGGTTCGGCTTGACGTGCTTCTTGACGAGGTTGATGCCCTCGACAATCACTTTGCCTTCGCCAACGGACAGCACGACACCGCGCTTGCCTTTATCTTTGCCGGTGATGACGATAACTTCGTCACCTTTGCGAATCTTGTTCATCGCGACTCCTTACAGCACTTCAGGTGCCAGCGAAACGATCTTCATGAATCGTTCGCTACGCAACTCGCGCGTGACAGGCCCGAAAATACGGGTGCCAATAGGTTCGAGCTTGGCATTCAACAACACAGCGGCGTTGCCATCGAACTTGATCAGCGAGCCGTCCTGACGGCGCACGCCCTTGGCGGTGCGAACCACCACGGCGTTATAAATTTCGCCTTTCTTTACGCGCCCGCGCGGCGTTGCTTCTTTGACGGTCACCTTGATGATGTCGCCAATGCTGGCATAACGACGCTTCGAGCCGCCGAGCACCTTGATGCACATGACTTCACGCGCACCCGTGTTGTCGGCCACTTCAAGCCGAGTTTCGGTCTGGATCATGGTTTATCTTTCCCAACTTAATCCGGTCACACCACCATGGCGTACCCGGTCAGTCTTGGTCCCGTCAGCCAATCGGCTGCTTGGGTTAGAACAGCAGCGACGGCAAACGAAACCCGCCATCGCAATCCGGTGAATCCTTCGGAACAGGCTGGCGCCCGAACCGCTTCCCCCACCAACTTCGCCCGCGACGGGGCTCCCATAAAAGAGGGAAGACCGAGATTATAACAAATAATCCCGGTCTTGCAAGCGAAACTTACTGCGATTTCAATTACTTCTACAACTTTGCGGCGTCAGATGACGCGAGCAGCCTCGACCAGGCGAGCCACAACCCAAGCTTTCGTCTTCGAAATCGGACGCGTTTCCTGGATTTCAACGAGGTCACCCTCGTTGTACGTGTTCGCATCGTCGTGCGCGTGGTACTTCTTCGAACGCACAACGTACTTGCCGTAGATCGGGTGCTTCACGCGGTGCTCAACCAGCACGGTGACCGTCTTGTCCATCTTGTTGCTGACGACCTTGCCGACCAGCGTCCGCTTGAGCGAGGTTTTTACGCTATCGTTCATTTCTGGTTCGCCTTCTCAGTCAGGACGGTCCGCACACGTGCGATGTCGCGACGAACCTTCTTCAGCTGGCTCGTATTCGTGAGCTGCTGGGTCGCGAGTTGCATGCGCAGGCCGAATTGCGCCTTCAGCAGGTCCGACAGCTCCTTGTTGAGCGCGGCCTGATCTTTCTGGTGAAGTTCGGAAGCCTTCATCATTTGCTCCTTAGGCGCCGAGCTGACGCACGATAAACGTCGTCTTCAGCGGCAGCTTAGCTGCAGCCAGACGGAACGCTTCGCGTGCCAGCTCTTCGGTTACGCCGTCCATTTCGTACAGCATCTTGCCCGGTTGAATCTCTGCGACGTAGTACTCAGGGTTACCTTTACCGTTACCCATCCGCACTTCCGCCGGCTTATGCGAAATCGGCTTATCCGGGAAAATACGAATCCAGATGCGGCCACCACGCTTGATGTGACGCGTCATTGCACGACGTGCCGCTTCAATCTGGCGCGCGGTCAAGCGACCACGACCGATAGCCTTCAGACCGAATTCACCGAACGACACCGCGTTGCCGCGGGTAGCGATACCGGTGTTACGACCTTTCTGCTCTTTGCGATACTTTCTGCGTTTCGGTTGCAGCATCGTTATTCTCCAGTCTTCCCGCCGTCGCCGGCACCGCCAGCACGACGAGGAGCGCCACGGCGTGCACCTGCCGGGCCACCACCTTCACCATCACGACGCGGACGGCGATCGCCACCCGGACGTGCGTTGCGGCGCGGACGCTTTTCTTCGGCGACTTCTTCAACCACCGGTGCGTCATTGCGGCCGAGCGTATCGCCCTTGTAGACCCACACCTTCACGCCGATGATGCCGTACGTCGTCTTTGCTTCCGACGTCGCGTAGTCGATATCAGCACGCAACGTATGAAGCGGCACGCGACCTTCGCGATACCATTCCGTACGAGCGATTTCGATACCGTTCAGGCGGCCTGCGCTCATGATCTTGATGCCTTGAGCACCCAGACGCATCGCGTTTTGCATTGCACGCTTCATCGCGCGGCGGAACATGATCCGACGTTCGAGCTGTTGCGTGATCGAATCCGCGATCAGTTGCGCATCGGTTTCCGGCTTGCGGATTTCTTCGATGTTGACGTGAACCGGAACGCCCATACGCTTTTGCAGCTCGGACTTCAGCAGTTCAATGTCTTCACCCTTCTTACCGATCACGACACCCGGACGCGAGCTGAAAATCGTGATACGTGCGTTCTTTGCAGGACGCTCGATCACCACGCGGCCAACGGACGCGTTCTTCAGCTTCTTCTTCAGGTATTCACGAACACCGATGTCTTCCTGCAACATCGCCGCGAAATTGTTGTTGTTCGCGTACCAACGCGACGCCCAATTGCGGCTGACGGCCAAACGGAAGCCAGTCGGATGAATTTTCTGTCCCATCGTATGACCCCTTAATTCCCGACCGTCACAGTGATGTGACAGGATTGCTTCTCGATGCGGTTACCGCGGCCTTTAGCGCGCGCGGTGAAACGCTTGAGCGACGCAGCCTTGTCGATGTAGATGCTCGTGATCTTGAGCTCATCGATATCGGCGCCTTCGTTATGCTCCGCATTCGCGATCGCCGACAGCACGACCTTTTTCACGATTCCCGCAGCCTTCTTCGGCGAGAACGTCAGAACGTTCAGCGCCTTGTCGACCGGCAAACCGCGGATCTGGTCAGCCACAAGGCGCGTTTTCTGCGCCGAGATGCGGGCACCGCGATGAATTGCTTTGACTTCCATCATGAGCCCCTTATTTCTTAGCCTTCTTGTCGGCCGCGTGACCCTTGAACGTACGGGTCAATGCGAACTCGCCAAGCTTGTGGCCGACCATGTTTTCCGAGATGTACACCGGAACGTGTTGACGGCCGTTGTGAACGGCAATCGTCAGACCGATGAAATCCGGGAGAATCGTCGAGCGACGCGACCAGGTTTTGATCGGCTTCTTATCCCGCGAAGCTGCTGCCGCCTCAACTTTCTTCAGCAAATGGGCGTCGCAGAACGGACCTTTTTTTACAGAACGTGCCATTGCCTACTCCTTAACGCTTGTGACGGCGCTGGACGATCATGCTCGTCGTGCGCTTGTTGCTGCGGGTGCGATAACCCTTAGCAGGCGTGCCCCACGGGCTCACCGGATCGCGACCTGCAGCCGTCTTGCCTTCACCACCACCGTGCGGGTGATCGACCGGGTTCATTGCAACGCCACGCACCGTCGGGCGGATACCGCGCCAGCGGTTCGCACCAGCCTTACCGATTTGACGGAGGCTATGCTCTTCGTTGCCAACTTCACCAATCGTCGCGCGGCATTCAACGTGAACGCGGCGGATTTCACCCGAGCGCAGGCGGACCTGTGCGTAGATGCCTTCACGAGCCAGCAGCATCGCCGACGTACCAGCCGAACGCGCCATTTGCGCACCCTTGCCCGGCAGCATTTCGATGCAGTGGATCGTCGTACCGACCGGAATGTTGCGGATCGGCAGCGTGTTACCTGCGCGGATCGGCGCTTCCGAACCCGACATCAGTTGCTGGCCGACGGTTACGCCCTTCGGTGCAATGATGTAGCGGCGCTCGCCGTCTGCGTACAGAACAAGCGCGATGTTCGCGCTACGGTTCGGATCGTACTCGAGACGTTCGACCTTGGCCGGAATGCCATCCTTCGTGCGACGGAAATCGACGACACGATAGTGATGCTTGTGACCACCACCCTTGTGACGCGTGGTGATGTGGCCGTTGTTGTTACGGCCGGCGGTCGAGGATTGCGTGTCGAGCAGCGCAGCGAACGGCTTGCCCTTGTGCAGTTCCTTGTTGACCACCTTGACCATCGCGCGGCGACCCGGCGAAGTCGGCTTAACTTTAACGATTGCCATGATTACTTGGCCTCCGCTTCAAAGTTGATTTCCTGGCCGGGCTTCAGGCAGACGTACGCCTTCTTCACGTCCTTGCGCTTGCCCATGAAGCGACCAAAGCGCTTGGCTTTGCCCTTCGAGACCAGCACGTTGACGGAATTGACTTCCACCTTGAACAGCAGCTCGACTGCAGCTTTCACTTCCTGCTTCGTGGCATCGGGCGCGACTTCGAACACAACTTGCTCGTTCTTGTCGGCCACCAGCGTCGCCTTTTCGGAGATCACCGGCGCGAGCAGGACCTGCATCAAACGATGATCGTTCTTGCGAATCTCGCTCATGACAGCAACTCCTCGATCTGGGCGACCGCAGCCTTCGTGATCAGGATCTTCTTGAAGTAGATCAGCGACAGCGGGTCGGCGTAACGCGGCTCGACAACCGCCACATGGGCGAGGTTGCGCGACGCGAGGTACAGGTTTTCGTCAACCGTGTCGGTAATCACCAGCACGGAGTCGAGACCCATCGCCTTGAATTTTTCGGCCAGCAGCTTCGTCTTCGGCGCTTCGAGCGTCAGCTCGTCGACCACCGAGATGCGGCCTTCGCGGGCCAGCTGCGAGAAGATCGAGCAGAGACCTGCGCGATGCATCTTCTTGTTGACCTTGTGCGAAAAGTTTTCTTCCGGCGAATTCGGGAAGATACGGCCACCGCCGCGCCACAACGGGCTCGACGACATACCGGCACGAGCGCGGCCCGTACCCTTCTGGCGCCACGGCTTCTTGGTCGTGTGCTTGACTTGCTCACGATCCTTCTGCGCGCGGTTGCCGCTACGGGCATTCGCCTGGTACGCAACCACGACCTGGTGAATCAGGGCTTCGTTGTAATCGCGACCGAACACGACGTCCGACGCGCTAACGCCTGCACCTTCCTGACCATTGGCATTCAGGAGCTTAAGTTCCATTATTTCGCTCCTTTCACGGCACGCGTCTTCACGGCCGGCGTAACGAATACCTTGCCACCCTTCGCACCCGGAACGGCACCCTTGACCAGCAACAGCTTGCGGTCGGCGTCGATACGAGCGATTTCGAGGTTTTGCACGGTTACCGTATCGTCACCCATGTGACCGGTCATGCGCTTACCCGGGAAAACACGACCCGGATCCTGCGCCATACCGATCGAACCCGGCACGTTGTGCGAGCGCGAGTTACCGTGCGATGCACGGCCGGATGCGAAGTTGTAACGCTTGATGGTACCGGCGTAGCCCTTACCGATCGACACGCCTTGCACGTCGACCTTCTGGCCTACTTCGAACAGTTCGGGACCCACCACGGTGCCGTTCGACAACTCGGCAGCCTTAGCGGCATCGATCTGGAATTCTTTGAGGATTTCACCGGCTTGAACACCGGCTTTGGCGAGATGACCGGCCAACGGCTTCGTCACGCGCGATGCACGGCGCGTACCGAATGCAACCTGCACGGCCGTGTAGCCGTCGGTTTCAACAGTCTTGATCTGCGTCACGCGGTTGTCGGACACGTCCAGCACGGTAACGGGAATCGAATCCCCTTCTGCCGTGAAGATACGGGTCATGCCAACCTTGCGACCTACGAGTCCAAGGCTCATCGTTTTCTCCATTCCCGACTGCGATTGGTCGGGGCTAATTTACAAAATGCCAGTGCCGTTTCGGGCATGAAACCATGCTGCAGCACACCGGCTTTTTTGCGCAAATGCGCGAAAAGCCTTGCATTATAGCGAGGCTTTTCGTTTTCCGCAAGCAATCAATGACTTAGCGTCACCTAGCTCAACGAGCAGGCGCGGCCAGCCTTATTGCAGCTTGATTTCAACGTCAACGCCAGCCGGCAGGTCGAGCTTCATCAGCGCGTCGACGGTCTTGTCCGTCGGGTCGACGATGTCCATCAGACGTTGGTGCGTACGAATTTCGAGCTGATCGCGCGACGTCTTGTTGACGTGCGGCGAACGCAGGATGTCGAAGCGTTGGATGCGGGTCGGCAGGGGAACCGGACCACGGACGATCGCGCCAGTCCGCTTAGCCGTTTCGACGATCTCAGCAGCCGATTGATCGATCAGGCGATAGTCGAAAGCCTTCAGGCGAATGCGGATTTTTTGGTTCTGCATGACAAATTCCTTGGAAAGAGCGAGGCGGTATTGCGCCGCCAGAGAGTAAAAGAACGAAGAGCCGGGCGCCCGCTTGGGGCTGGCACCCGGCTCCGGGTACTACTTACAGCAAAGTCAATCCGCGATTTTACTCGAGGATCTTGGCAACGACACCAGCGCCGACCGTACGGCCGCCTTCACGGATTGCGAAGCGCAGACCTTCTTCCATCGCGATCGGGTTGATCAGCTTCACCGTGATCGACACGTTGTCGCCCGGCATGACCATTTCCTTGTCCTTCGGCAGCTCGATCGAGCCCGTCACGTCCGTCGTACGGAAGTAGAACTGCGGACGGTAGTTGTTGAAGAACGGCGTGTGACGGCCACCTTCGTCCTTGCTCAGCACGTACACTTCAGCCGTGAAGTGCGTGTGCGGGTTGATCGAACCCGGCTTCGCCAGAACCTGGCCACGCTCCACGTCTTCACGCTTCGTGCCGCGCAGCAGGATACCAACGTTGTCGCCTGCCTGACCCTGGTCGAGCAGCTTGCGGAACATTTCCACGCCCGTGCAGGTCGTCTTCACCGTCGGCTTGATACCGACGATTTCGATTTCTTCGCCGACCTTCACCACGCCGCGCTCCACGCGACCCGTCACCACCGTGCCGCGACCCGAGATCGAGAACACGTCTTCCACCGGCATCAGGAACGAACCGTCAACCGCGCGCTCCGGCGTCGGGATGTACGTGTCCAGCGCGTCGGCCAGGTTCATGATCGCCACTTCGCCCAGCTCGCCCTTGTCGCCTTCCAGCGCCAGCTTGGCCGAACCCTTGATGATCGGCGTGTCGTCGCCCGGGAAGTCGTACTTCGACAGAAGTTCGCGAACTTCCATCTCGACCAGTTCCAGCAGCTCGGCGTCATCCACCATGTCGCACTTGTTCAGGAACACGATGATGTACGGAACGCCAACCTGACGTGCCAGCAGGATGTGCTCACGCGTTTGCGGCATCGGGCCGTCTGCGGCCGAGCACACCAGGATCGCGCCGTCCATCTGCGCTGCGCCCGTGATCATGTTCTTCACATAGTCAGCGTGGCCCGGGCAGTCGACGTGTGCGTAGTGGCGGTTAGCCGTTTCGTACTCGACGTGTGCCGTGTTGATCGTGATACCACGTGCCTTTTCTTCCGGCGCCGCGTCGATCTGGTCGTATGCCTTCGCTTCGCCGCCAAACTTCTGCGTCAGAACCGTCGTGATCGCTGCCGTCAGCGTGGTCTTGCCGTGGTCAACGTGACCGATCGTGCCGACGTTCACGTGCGGCTTGGTCCGTTCGAATTTACCTTTAGCCATGTTTCTCTTCTTTCAAAAAGTTAATCGTTGAATGACTTTGCCGCGCGATTACTTCGACTTGGCGTTGATGATCGCTTCCGACACGTTACGCGGTGCTTCGGAGTAGTGCTTGAACTCCATCGTGTACGTTGCACGACCTTGGGTCAGCGAACGCAGCGACGTCGAATAGCCAAACATTTCCGACAGCGGCACTTCGGCGCGAACGATCTTGCCGCCGCCAACCATGTCGTCCATACCCTGGACGATGCCACGACGACCCGAGAGGTCGCCCATCACGTTGCCCATGTAATCTTCAGGCGTTTCGACTTCGACGGCCATCATCGGTTCGAGAATGACCGGCTGCGCCTTGCGCATTGCTTCCTTGAACGCCATCGAACCGGCCATGCGGAACGCGTTTTCGTTCGAGTCAACGTCGTGGTACGAACCGAACGTCAGGTGAACCTTCACGTCAACGACCGGGAAGCCTGCCAGCACGCCAGCCTTCAGCGTTTCCTGGATACCCTTGTCGACTGCCGGGATGTATTCACGCGGAATCACACCGCCCTTGATCTCGTCCAGGAACTCGTAGCCCTTGCCTTGCTCGTTCGGCTCGAGCGTGATGACCGCGTGACCGTACTGGCCGCGACCACCCGACTGCTTGACGAACTTGCCGTCGACGTCTTCCGCCTTGCCGCGAATCGTTTCGCGGTAAGCCACCTGCGGCTTGCCAACCGTTGCTTCGACGCCGAACTCACGCTTCATCCGGTCGACCAGAATTTCGAGGTGGAGCTCGCCCATGCCCGAGATAATGGTTTGACCCGATTCTTCGTCCGTTTGAACGCGGAACGACGGATCTTCCTGAGCCAGACGGTTCAGCGCCAGACCCATTTTTTCCTGGTCGGGCTTCGTCTTCGGCTCAACAGCCTGCGAAATCACCGGCTCCGGGAAAATCATGCGTTCGAGCACGATCGGATGCTGCGGATCGCACAGCGTGTCGCCCGTGGTCGCTTCCTTCAGGCCGACCGCGGCAGCGATGTCGCCAGCACGAACTTCCTTGATTTCTTCACGCTGGTTTGCGTGCATCTGCAGAATACGACCCAGACGTTCCTTCTTGTCCTTCGTCGCGTTCAGCACCGTATCACCCGAATTCACAACACCCGAGTAGACGCGGAAGAAGATCAACTGGCCGACGAACGGGTCGGTCATGATCTTGAATGCCAGCGACGAGAATTTTTCGTCGTCCGACGCACGGCGCTCGCCCTTTTCACCGTTTTCCAGTTCGCCCGTAACCGGCGGAATGTCGATCGGCGACGGCAGGAAGTCCAGAACGGCGTCCAGCATACGTTGCACGCCCTTGTTCTTGAACGCGGTGCCGCACAGCATCGGCTGGATTTCGCAAGCGATGGTACGGTCGCGCAGACCCTTGATGATCTCGGCTTCCGACAGCTCGCCTTCCTCGAGGTACTTGTTCATCAAGTCTTCGCTCGACTCAGCCGCCGCTTCGATCATCTTCTCGCGCCATTCGTTGCACGATTCGACGAGTTCAGCCGGGATGTCTTCGTACGAGAACTTGGTACCTTGGGACGCGTCATCCCAAATGATCGCCTTCATCTTCATCAGGTCGACGACCCCCGTGAAGTTTTCTTCCGCACCGATCGGCACCACGACCGGAACCGGGTTCGCCTTCAGACGCAGCTTCAGCTGGTCGTAGACCTTGAAGAAGTTCGCGCCGGTACGGTCCATCTTGTTGATGAACGCGAGACGGGGAACCTTGTACTTGTTAGCCTGGCGCCACACGGTTTCCGACTGGGGCTGCACGCCACCCACAGCACAGTAGACCATGCATGCACCGTCGAGCACGCGCATCGAGCGCTCAACTTCAATCGTGAAGTCGACGTGGCCCGGGGTGTCGATGATGTTGATGCGGTGCTCGGCGCGGTCGCCGGCCATGCCCTTCCAGAATGCCGTGGTAGCAGCGGACGTGATGGTAATACCGCGTTCCTGCTCCTGCTCCATCCAGTCCATGGTGGCAGCGCCGTCGTGAACTTCACCAATTTTGTGGTTCACGCCGGTGTAGAACAGAATGCGCTCGGTCGTCGTCGTTTTGCCGGCGTCGATGTGAGCGCTAATACCGATGTTACGGTAGCGCTCGATAGGTGTCTTGCGAGCCACTTTGATCCTCTATTGGGATGACGCGATGCGAGAAAATACCCATCGCGCTGTAACACAAACGGGCGAGGCGCTTTGTAAGCGCACCCGCCCGGAATTTCTTTCCGCTTTTTCTGCTAAACCCGAATTCGGGCAGCTTAGAAACGGAAGTGCGAGAACGCCTTGTTGGCTTCTGCCATCCGGTGAACTTCGTCGCGCTTCTTCATCGCGCCGCCACGGCCTTCGGCCGCTTCGGAGAGTTCACCTGCCAGACGCAGGGCCATCGACTTCTCGCTGCGCTTCTTCGCGGCTTCACGCAGCCAACGCATCGCCAATGCCATACGACGCGACGGGCGCACTTCGACCGGAACCTGATAGTTCGCACCACCAACGCGGCGGCTCTTCACTTCGACCACCGGCTTGACGTTGTTGAGCGCTACCGTGAACACTTCCAGCGGGTCCTTGCCACCCTTGGTCTGGATCTGTTCGAAAGCGCCGTACACAATGCGCTCTGCAACCGACTTCTTGCCGGAGAGCATCAGCACGTTCATGAACTTAGCTACATCAACGTTACCGAATTTCGGATCCGGCAACACTTCCCGCTTGGGGACTTCGCGACGACGCGGCATGTTTCTTCCTTTAACTTTTCAGTTGGAGCTTTTTAGCCCCGCGGCCACCAACTAACCCGATTCATCTAACGACTTACCAGCCTGGTCGGGTGACCACTTACTCGACAGCACCGGCGAATCCGGCACCACCGCTAATACCGCCTTTGCAGGCGACCTGAAACGACTGACCGGCTAATTACTTGCCAGCCTTGGCACGCTTCGCACCGTACTTCGAGCGAGCCTGCTTACGATCCTTGACGCCCTGGGTGTCCAGCGAGCCGCGAACCATGTGGTAACGCACACCCGGCAAGTCCTTAACACGGCCGCCGCGAATCAGCACGACCGAGTGTTCCTGCAGGTTGTGGCCTTCACCACCGATGTACGAAATGACTTCGAAGCCGTTCGTCAGACGAACCTTGGCAACTTTACGCAGTGCCGAGTTAGGCTTCTTCGGCGTCGTGGTGTACACACGGGTGCACACGCCACGACGCTGGGGGCAGTCCTGCAAGGCCGGGCTCTTGCTTTTCGTCGTTTCCGACGCACGGCCTTTGCGAACCAGTTGATTGATGGTTGGCATTGTTTATTCCTGAAATTGAACAAAATCGACGCATCTGTTTCTGGGCAAAGCAGAAACGACTGCGCATCGAACTTCCGGCCCCGGGTGTCGGCATGCGAATTGACTTCGCGCGCAGGCATTCCAAGAACCGGAACCTAGCATAATATTCCGAAAATACTAAGGGAGTCAACAGGTTGCGACAGTTCGCAAACCTTTCCGGAGTCCGCGGAGCCGTGCCGCGGCTAATCCGCGGCCACGACTTCCAGCAATTCGTCGCCGAAACGATCGAGTTTACGTGCGCCCATGCCTGGAATGCCGCGCAAGTCCTCGATCGAGTCGGGACCGTTACGTGCAATCTCGGCAAGCGTCGCGTCGTGAAATATGACGTACGCGGGCACGCCGTCGCTCTTCGCCGTTTCGGTGCGCCACGCCCGCAAGCGATCCCAGCGCGCTCGTTCGCGCGGGCCCATACCGATGGTCGGATCGGCGCGTTCGCTCGTGCGGCCGGATGACTGCCGACTGCGCGTCGGCTTCACGTAGCGGCGCATCGTGACGTTTTGCTCGCCTTTGAGCACCGGCTTGCTCGCTTCCGTAAGGACCAGCGAGCCGAATCCTTCGTGGTCGACAGTTAGATACCCGAACGCCACCAATTGCCGGAACACTGCGCGCCATTCCGGCTCGCCCAGCGCCGCGCCAATGCCGAACGTCGTCAGCTTCTCGTGGCCGCGTTGCAGAATTTTTTCGCTGCGGTTGCCGCGCAAGATGTCGATCAGATGGCCGGCGCCGAAGTGAAAACCACTGGCCCGCTGTGCACGGAATACGCACGACAAAGCCATTTGCGCTTCGCGCGTGGCGTCCCATGTGTCCGGTGGTTCGAGGCAGTTGTCGCAGTTGCCGCACGGCTTGCTCGATTCGCCGAAGTACGCGAGCAAGCGCACCCGACGGCACGTCGCGGCTTCGCATAGTCCAAGCAGCGCATCCAGCTTGCCGGTTTGCACGCGTTTGTGCGCGTCGTCGGCATCGGACTCGTCGATCATTTTCCGCTGCTGGACGACGTCGCCCAGGCCGTACGCCATCCACGCATTCGACGGCATGCCGTCGCGGCCCGCCCGGCCAGTCTCCTGGTAGTACCCTTCGACACTCTTCGGCAAATCCAGATGCGCGACAAAGCGCACGTCAGGTTTGTCGATGCCCATGCCGAACGCGATCGTCGCGCACATCACAATGCCTTCCTCGCGCTGAAACATCTCCTGATGCTTCTGGCGGATTTCGAACTCCATACCCGCGTGATACGGCAGCGCCCGCATGCCCTTTTCTTTTAGCCACTCCGCGGTTTCTTCGACCTTCCGGCGCGACAGGCAGTAGACGACGCCGGCGTCGGTCGTGCCATCCGGTTTGGAGTGTTCGGCGCGGATAAAGTCGAGCAACTGCGTACGCGCGTTGTCTTTTTCGACGATTCGATACCGGATGTTCGGCCGGTCGAAGCTCGACACGAAAATCCGCGCATCGTCCAGCGCCAACCGGTGGATGATTTCGTCGCGCGTAATGGCGTCCGCGGTCGCGGTGAGTGCGATGCGCGGCACATTCGGAAAGCGCTCGTGCAGCACCGACAACTGAATGTATTCCGGCCGGAAGTCATGCCCCCATTGGGACACGCAGTGCGCCTCGTCGATTGCGAACAGGCCGATACGTGTGCGTTCCAGCAACTCCTGGAAACGCGGGGTCATCAACCGCTCGGGCGCCACGTAGAGCAGATCGATCTCGCCTTCGCGCAACGCGCGCTCGGTCGCCATGGCCTCGGCGCTCGACAACGTCGAATTCAGATACGCCGCGCGCACGCCCACTTCGGTCAGCGCCGCAACCTGGTCCTGCATCAACGCGATCAGCGGCGACACGACGATGCCCGCACCAAATCCCGCTTCACGGCGAACTAGCGACGGAATCTGATAACACAGCGACTTGCCCCCGCCGGTCGGCATCAGCACAAGACAATCGCCGCCGGCGGAGACGTGCTCGACAATTTCGCCCTGCTGCCCTCTGAACGCGGGATAGCCGAAAACTTCGTTGAGGATCTGGAGCGAACGGGACATGAGATAGAGGTTGAACAGCGCGATGCCGGTGGACGGATTTTACCAACCCCTGGGCGCACCGCCCGAAAGGTTTGCACGCGTTAGCCGTTCGGATTAGGAAATCAGGCGAGCGAGTCCCGGAGCGTCGAGACATGCTCTAACAGGGACGCAACGCGCAATGCACGCGAGACCGCACGCCTACGTCGCGTGGCACGCCGAAGGAAAAAACCGAGAACGAAAAACGAGGGCGAAAAAAAACCGCCCGGTCGAAACCGGGCGGTTCTGTCAGCGTTCAGCAAAAGCGGCTTGCGCCGCTCCCACTTACTCGCCGGAGTGCTGCTGTTCGGCAGCCGGGGTTTCCGGCGTACCGAATTCGAACGACTCTTCCGCTGCGATCTGATCGAAACGCTCGCGATCGGACAGTTCCTTGCTCTTGCGTGCCTTGTGGAACGCGAGACCCGTACCCGCCGGAATCAGACGACCGACGATCACGTTTTCCTTCAGACCACGCAGATCGTCGCGCTTGCCCATGATCGCCGCTTCGGTCAGCACGCGGGTCGTTTCCTGGAACGATGCCGCCGAGATGAACGAATCGGTCGACAGCGACGCCTTCGTGATACCGAGCAACACGTTTTCGTACGTTGCCGGACGCTTGTCTTCCGCGATCATACGGTCGTTCTCGTCGAGCATATCCGACCGCTCGACCTGTTCGCCCGGGATGAATCGCGTATCGCCGTTGTCTGTGATCTGCACGCGGCGCAGCATCTGACGAACAATCACTTCGATGTGCTTGTCGTTGATCTTCACGCCTTGCAGACGGTACACGTCCTGCACTTCGTCCACGATGTAACGCGACAGCGCTTCGATACCTTGCAGACGCAAGATGTCGTGCGGATCGGCCGGACCGTCGACAATCATTTCGCCCTTGTTGACGACCTGACCATCGTGCACCAGAACCTGCTTTTCCTTCGCGATCAGGAACTCGTGCTGATTACCGTCGAGATCCGTGATAACGAGACGCTGCTTGCCCTTCGTGTCTTTACCGAACGACGTCGTACCCGTCACTTCCGCCAGGATACCTGCATCCTTCGGCGAACGCGCTTCGAACAGTTCGGCCACACGCGGCAGACCACCGGTAATGTCACGCGTCTTCTGCGATTCGACCGGGATACGCGCCAGCACTTCACCGACCTGCACCTGCTGACCATCCTTCACGGTGATCAGAGCGCCGACCTGGAAGCCGATCTGCACCGAGTGCTCGGTGTTCGGGATCTTCACTTCCTCGCCGTTCGCGTCGAGCAGCTTGACCTGCGGACGCACCGTCTTGGACGCTTGCGAACCACGACGCTTCACGTCGATCACGACCAGCGTGGACAGACCCGTCACATCGTCGATCTGCTTCGCAACGGTCACGCCTTCCTCGACGTTTTCGAACTTCACCGTACCGCCCCACTCGGTGATGATCGGACGCGTCATCGGATCCCACGTCGCCAGTTGCGTGCCGGCCTTGATCTGCGCGCCGTCCAGCTGCAACAGCGTCGCGCCGTACGGCACCTTGTGACGTTCGCGCTCGCGGCCATGGTCGTCGGTGATCATCGCTTCGCCCGAACGCGAGATGACGATCTGCTCGCCCTTCGCATTGGTGACGTAACGCATCGTCGCCGTGAAACGCACCGTGCCGTTCGACTTCGCTTCGACCGACGAAGCCACCGCCGCACGCGATGCCGCACCACCGATGTGGAACGTACGCATCGTCAACTGCGTGCCCGGTTCCCCGATCGACTGTGCAGCGATCACGCCGACTGCTTCGCCGACGTTCACCGACGAGCCGCGGCCCAGGTCGCGACCATAACAGGCCGCGCACAGACCGTAACGCGTTTCGCAAGTCAGCGGCGTACGCACGCGCACTTCGTCGATGCCGAGGCGTTCGATTTCTTCGACCGCGTCTTCGTCGAGCAACGTGCCCGCTTCGTACAGCGTTTCCTGCGATTCCGGATTGACGACGTCAGCCACCGCCACACGACCGAGGATACGGTCACGCAGTGCTTCGACGACTTCACCGCCTTCGACCAGCGCCTTCATCGCGACGCCTTGCGACGTACCGCAATCGTCCTCGACCACCACCAGATCCTGCGTCACGTCGACCAGACGACGTGTCAGGTAACCGGAGTTCGCCGTCTTCAGCGCCGTATCAGCCAGACCCTTACGTGCACCGTGGGTCGAGATGAAGTACTGCAACACGTTCAGGCCTTCACGGAAGTTCGCCGTAATCGGCGTTTCAATGATCGAGCCATCCGGCTTCGCCATCAGACCGCGCATACCGGCCAGCTGACGAATCTGCACCGCGGAACCACGAGCGCCCGAGTCGGCCATCATGTAGATGGAGTTGAACGACTCCTGACGCGTTTCGTTGCCGTCGCGATCCACCACCGGTTCCGTCGACAGCTGCTCCATCATCGCCTTGCCGACCGCTTCCGACGTTGCCGACCAGATGTCGACCACGTTGTTGTAGCGCTCTTGCGACGTGACGAGGCCCGACATGTACTGACGGTCGTATTCCTTCACCTTCTTCGCGGCGTCGCCGACGATGGTTTCCTTCTGCGGCGGCACGAGCATGTCGTCGACGCAGATCGAGATACCAGCGCGCGTTGCCAGACGGAAACCCGACTGCATCAACTGGTCGGCGAAAATCACCGTTTCGCGCAGACCGCACTTGCGGAATGCGGTGTTGATCAGACGCGAGATTTCCTTCTTCTTCAGCGGCTTGTTCAGCACCGAGAACGGCAGGCCCGGCGGCAGAATTTCCGAGAGGATCGCGCGACCGACCGTGGTCGCGTACAGCGTGATCTTCGGCACGAACGCCGGCGCACCTTCCGACTTGTCTTCGTTATGGACCATTTCGGTGATCCGCACGTTGACGCGCGAGGCGAGCTCCACTTCCTTGTTTTCGTACGCGCGCAGCACTTCCGACACGCCCGTGAACGACAGGCCTTCGCCCTTGCCGTTCACCGCTTCACGCGTCGCGTAGTACAGGCCGAGCACGATATCCTGCGACGGCACGATCGACGGATCGCCGTTGGCCGGGAACAGCACGTTGTTCGACGCCAGCATCAGCGTGCGCGCTTCCATCTGCGCTTCGAGCGACAGCGGAACGTGAACAGCCATCTGGTCACCGTCGAAGTCGGCGTTGAACGCCGCGCAAACGAGCGGGTGCAGCTGGATTGCCTTACCTTCGATCAGCACCGGCTCGAAAGCCTGAATGCCAAGACGGTGCAGCGTCGGCGCACGGTTCAGCATGACCGGATGTTCGCGGATCACCTCTTCGAGGATGTCCCACACCACGGCGGTCTGGTTCTCGACTTCCTTCTTCGCAGCCTTGATGGTGGTGGCGACACCCATCACTTCCAGCTTGTTGAAGATGAACGGCTTGAACAGTTCGAGCGCCATCAGCTTCGGCAGACCGCACTGATGCAGCTTCAGCGTCGGGCCCACCACGATCACCGAACGGCCCGAGTAGTCGACGCGCTTACCGAGCAAGTTCTGACGGAAACGACCGCCTTTACCCTTGATCATGTCGGCGAGCGACTTCAGCGGACGCTTGTTCGCGCCCGTCATCGCCTTACCGCGACGACCGTTGTCGAGCAGCGAATCGACGGCTTCCTGCAGCATCCGCTTTTCGTTGCGGACGATGATTTCCGGCGCCTTCAGTTCGAGCAGACGCTTCAACCGGTTGTTACGGTTGATCACGCGGCGATACAGGTCGTTCAGGTCCGACGTCGCGAAACGGCCGCCGTCCAGCGGCACCAACGGACGCAGTTCCGGCGGCAGCACCGGCAGCACTTCGAGCACCATCCAGTCCGGCTTGATGCCCGAACGCTGGAAAGCCTCGAGCACCTTCAGGCGCTTCGCGTACTTCTTGATCTTCGCTTCCGAGCCCGTGTTCTTGAGTTCGGTGCGCAGCAGTTCGACCTGTTCATCGATGTTGATCGCGCGCAGCAGTTCGCGAACGCCTTCCGCGCCCATTTCGGCACGGAATTCGTCACCGTATTCTTCGACCTTGTTGTAGTAATCCTCTTCGGTCATGATCTGCCGCGCTTTCAGCGGCGTCATGCCCGGATCGATCACCACGTATGCCTCGAAATACAGCACGCGTTCGATGTCGCGCAGCGTCATGTCGAGCACCATGCCCAGACGCGACGGCAGCGACTTCAGGAACCAGATGTGCGCGACCGGCGAGGCCAGTTCGATGTGGCCCATGCGTTCGCGACGCACCTTCGCCAGCGTCACTTCGACGCCGCACTTCTCGCAGATCACGCCACGATGCTTCAGGCGCTTGTACTTGCCGCACAGACATTCGTAGTCTTTGATCGGCCCGAAGATCTTCGCGCAGAACAGACCATCGCGTTCCGGCTTGAACGTCCGGTAGTTGATGGTTTCCGGCTTCTTCACTTCGCCGAACGACCACGAACGGATCTTGTCTGGCGACGCCAGACCGATCTTGATCGCGTCAAAAACTTCGGGTTGTTGGACTTGCTTGAATAGATCGAGCAGAGCTTTCATTGCCTTCTCTCCGTAGTCCGATTAGTTGCGGTCGAGGTCGATGTCGATACCCAGCGAGCGGATTTCCTTCACCAACACGTTGAAGGATTCCGGCATGCCTGCATCGATCACGTGATCGCCCTTGACCAGGTTCTCATAGACCTTGGTCCGGCCGGTCACGTCGTCCGACTTCACCGTCAGCATTTCTTGCAGCACGTACGATGCGCCGTACGCTTCGAGCGCCCACACTTCCATCTCACCGAAACGCTGGCCACCGAATTGCGCCTTACCGCCCAACGGCTGCTGCGTCACGAGCGAGTACGGGCCCGTGGAACGCGCGTGCATCTTGTCGTCGACCAGGTGGTGCAGCTTCAGGTAGTGCATGTAGCCGACCGTCACCGTACGTTCGAACATTTCGCCCGTGCGGCCGTCGTACAGTCGAACCTGATTCTTCGACGGCGTCATGCCGAGGTTCTTCGCGATGTCGTCCGGGAATGCCAGATCCAGCGCGCGCGACATTTCTTCTTCCGTCGCACCGTCGAACACCGGCGTAGCGAACGGCACGCCTTCGCGCAGGTTCTTCGCCAGCTCGACGATTTCCTCGTCGGTGAAGCTGTCCAGCTCTTCAGCACGGCCCGACTCGTTGTAGATCTTGATCAGGAATTCGCGCAGTTCGGCGATCTTCGCCTGACGTTGCAGCATTTCGCCGATACGCCAGCCCAGACCCTTCGCGGCCCAACCCAGATGCACTTCGAGAACCTGACCCACGTTCATCCGCGACGGCACGCCGAGCGGATTGAGCACGACGTCAGCCGGACGGCCGTCGGCCATGTACGGCATGTCTTCGATCGGCACGATCTTCGACACGACACCCTTGTTACCGTGACGGCCGGCCATCTTGTCGCCAGGTTGCAGACGACGCTTGACTGCCAGATACACCTTGACCATCTTCAGCACGCCCGGCGGCAGTTCGTCGCCTTGCGTGAGCTTCTTGCGCTTTTCTTCGAAGGCCAGATCGAACTGGTGGCGCTTCTCTTCGATCGAGTTCTTGATCGCTTCGAGCTGCGCTGCGGCTTCTTCGTCCGCGAGGCGGATGTCGAACCAGTGGTAGTGATCCAGATCTTCCAGGTAAGCCTGTTCGATCTTCGTACCCTTCGCCAGCTTCTTCGGACCGCCGTTCGCGACCTTGCCGTCGAGCATGCGTGCCAGACGCTGGAACGCGTCGCCTTCCACGATGCGCAGCTGGTCGTTCAGGTCCAGGCGATAGCGCTTCAGTTCATCGTCGATGATCTGTTGCGCGCGCTTGTCGCGCTGAATGCCTTCACGCGTGAAGACCTGCACGTCGATGACCGTGCCGCTCATGCCCGACGGCACGCGCAGCGACGTATCCTTCACGTCCGAAGCCTTCTCGCCGAAAATCGCGCGCAGCAGCTTTTCTTCCGGCGTCAGCTGGGTTTCGCCCTTCGGCGTGACCTTACCGACCAGCACGTCGCCTGCTTCGACTTCCGCGCCGATGTAGACGATGCCCGACTCGTCGAGACGGCCGAGTTGCACTTCGGCCAGGTTCGAGATGTCGCGCGTGATTTCTTCCGGTCCGAGCTTCGTATCGCGAGCAACGACGTTCAGTTCTTCGATGTGGATCGACGTATAACGGTCGTCGGCAACCACCTTCTCCGAGATCAGGATCGAGTCTTCGAAGTTGTAGCCGTTCCACGGCATGAACGCGATCAGCATGTTCTGGCCGAGCGCGAGCTCGCCCAGATCGGTCGACGCGCCGTCAGCCAGCACGTCGCCGCGCGCAACCTTGTCGCCCATCTTCACGATCGGACGCTGGTTGATGTTCGTGTTCTGGTTCGAACGCGTGTACTTGATCAGGTTGTAGATGTCCACGCCGACTTCGCCGGCCACGGCTTCGTCGTCGTTCACGCGAATCACGATACGGCCTGCGTCGACGTAGTCGACCACACCGCCGCGGAACGCCTGAACCGTCGTACCCGAGTCGACCGCCACCGTGCGTTCGATACCCGTACCGACCACCGCCTTTTCAGGACGCAGACACGGCACAGCCTGACGCTGCATGTTCGAGCCCATCAACGCGCGGTTCGCGTCGTCGTGCTCGAGGAACGGAATCAGCGAAGCAGCGACGGACACGATCTGCGACGGCGCCACGTCCATGTACTGGATGCGGTCCGGCGTCACCATCAGCGTTTCGCCCGCTTCACGCGACGACACCAGTTCGTCGGTCAGCGAGCCGTCTTCGGCAACCGCCGCGTTCGCCTGAGCGATCACGTAACGGCCTTCTTCGATCGCCGACAGGTAGTCGATCTGATCCGTCACCTTGCTGTCCACGACCTTGCGATACGGCGTTTCGAGGAAGCCGTATTCGTTCAGGTGCGCGTACAGAGCGAGCGAGTTGATCAGGCCGATGTTCGGACCTTCCGGCGTTTCAATCGGGCACACGCGACCGTAGTGAGTCGGGTGCACGTCGCGGACTTCAAAGCCAGCACGCTCACGCGTCAAACCGCCCGGGCCAAGTGCCGAAACACGGCGCTTGTGGGTGATTTCCGACAACGGATTCGTTTGGTCCATGAACTGCGACAGCTGCGACGAACCGAAGAACTCACGAATCGCCGACGAAATCGGCTTCGAGTTGATCAGGTCGTGCGGCATCAGGTTTTCGCTTTCAGCCTGGCCCAGACGTTCCTTCACTGCACGTTCGACACGCACGAGACCTGCGCGGAACTGGTTTTCCGCCAGTTCGCCGACGCAACGCACACGACGATTGCCCAAGTGGTCGATGTCGTCCACTTCGCCCTTGCCGTTACGCAGTTCGACCAGGATCTTGATCGTTGCGAGGATGTCGTCGTCCTGCAGCGTCATCGGTCCGATGATCTCGTCGCGACCCACGCGACGATTGAACTTCATACGACCCACCTTGGACAGGTCGTATGCGTCTTCGCTGTAGAACAGACGGTTGAACAGCGCCTCGACCGCTTCTTCGGTCGGCGGTTCGCCTGGACGCATCATGCGGTAGATCGCGATGCGTGCGGCCATCTTGTCCGCGGTTTCGTCGATACGCAGCGTCGACGAGATGTACGGACCTTGATCCAGATCGTTCGTGTAGAGCGTCTGGATGTCTTTGATCTTCGATTCGCGGAGCTTTTCGAGGACGGTTTCGGTGATTTCGTCGTTCGCGTTGGCGATGACTTCACCGGTGTCGCCGTCGACGACGTTCTTCGCCAGCACACGGCCGAGAAGATAGTCTTCCGGCACCGAGATGAACTTGGTCTTCGCGTTATCCAGGTCGCGGATATGCTTCGCGTTGATCCGCTTGTCCTTCTGGACGATCACGTTGCCGTCGCGATCCGTAATGTCGAAACGTGCGACTTCACCACGCAGGCGCTCCGGCACGAATTCCATCTGCGCGCCTTCCGGCATCAGCGTGAAATTGTCGAACACGAAGAAGTTCGCGAGGATCTGTTCCGGCGTGAGGCCGATTGCCTTCAGCAGGATCGTGACCGGCATCTTGCGGCGACGGTCGACGCGGAAGTACAGCACGTCCTTCGGGTCGAACTCGAAATCGAGCCACGAACCGCGGTAAGGAATGATACGTGCCGAGAACAGGAGCTTGCCCGAGCTGTGCGTCTTGCCCTTGTCGTGTTCGAAGAACACGCCAGGCGAACGGTGCAACTGCGAAACGATCACGCGTTCCGTGCCGTTGATGACGAACGAACCGGTCGGCGTCATGAGCGGAATTTCGCCCATGTAGACTTCCTGTTCCTTCACTTCCTTGACGACCGGCTTGCTCGGCGATTCCTTATCGAGCAGCACCAGGCGCACTTTCGCGCGCAGCGCCGAGCAATACGTCAAACCGCGCTGCTGACATTCCTTGATGTTGAATGCCGGCGACGACAGCATGTAGCTGACGAATTCCAGACGAGCGAACCCGTTGTGCGAAACGATCGGGAAAACGGAAGTAAACGCAGCTTGCAGGCCTTCCGGCTTGCGTTGCGTCGATGACGTGTCTGCTTGCAGAAACGTGCTGAATGATTCAAGCTGGGTAGCCAGCAGGAAAGGTACTTGGTGAACGATGGGGCGCTTCGCAAAACTCTTGCGAATACGCTTCTTCTCGGTGAAGGAATATTGCATACGATCTCCGAATCACGGCGGGCATTGTTGTCGAGGCAGGATACCTTGATGAGACAACCCGAGTGTTCACCGACTGAGACCCGATGGCCGTCCGATGGCTTGAACGAGCCTAGAAGCTTGGTGGTTGGCCGCTACCAACCGCTGGCTGACGGCAGCGGATGCCTGTGTTGCCCGCTACCCGACCAAACTTGCCTTCTGCAGTCGCTTCAGAAGACAAAGAGAAACGCCGGTCAATACTGCCGAAAGGCGATTTTCTTTGGCTTCTGGGGATCACGTTCTTGCCGATAAGGCGATGCAAAAACGCGGCCCCCACAAAGCACAAAAAGGCCGGCGGTGAAAAACCGCCAGCCTTCGCACAACGCGCTGAAACTTACTTGATTTCAGCCTTCGCGCCGGCTTCTTCCAGCTTCTTCTTGGCTTCTTCAGCAGCAGCCTTCGGTACCGCTTCCTTAACAGGCTTCGGTGCACCGTCGACCAGGTCCTTCGCTTCCTTCAGGCCGAGACCCGTCAGTTCGCGAACAGCCTTAATGACCGACACCTTGTTCGCGCCAACGTCAACGAGGTTGACCGTGAACTCGGTTTGCTCTTCAGCAGCAGCAGCAGCGCCGCCGCCTGCCGGGCCTGCCACTGCAACAGCAGCTGCCGACACGCCAAACTTTTCTTCGAACGCCTTGACCAGTTCGTTCAGTTCCAGAACCGACATCGAGCCTACGGCTTCGAGGATGTCTTCTTTTGCGATTGCCATTTGAAATACTCCTAAATTGAATTCGGATACAGCCAGCGATCAATTACGCTCGACTGAAGTACGTTACGCAGCGGTTTCTTCGCCTTGTTTCTTTTCTGCCAGCGCGGCCAGAGCGCGCGCAAAGCCGGAAACAGGTGCTTGCATAACGAACAACAGCTTGGAGAGCAGCTCTTCGCGGCTCGGGATGTTTGCCAGCGCTTGCACGCCAGCCTTGTCCATCACCTTGCCTTCGTAGGAACCAGCCTTGATGACCAACTTGTCATTGCTTTTGCTGAAGTCGTTGACGACCTTAGCAGCGGCAATTGCATCTTCCGAGATGCCGTAGATCAGCGGACCAGTCATCTGCTCTGCCAGCGGAGCAAACGGGGTACCTTCGACGGCGCGACGCGCCAACGTGTTTTTCAACACGCGCAGGTAAACCTGTTGCTCACGCGCTTTCGCGCGCAGCTTGGTCAGATCGCCAACCGCGATTCCACGATACTCAGCCAGAACCACGGTCTGGGCTTTCGCGACTTGCGCGGCAACCTCAGCGACGACGGCCTGCTTGCTTTCTTTGTTAAGTGGCACGGTTAACCTCCAGATTCGATACACGCGGCGTGCGCCTTGTGCATCGCGTTCAATAACGGCGTCCGACCAGTCAGGAGTATTTCGACCGCCTGATGCTCACATTACTGCTGACATCAACCAGCTTCATCACTACAAAACCTTTTCGGGTTCGCCATCTGCGTTGGCTTTACATTAAGGACCCGCCTACCTGATGCGTGCCCGCCAACGGTCTTTGACAACCGGCTGCTCGATGCAGACTGCCATCTTGCAACCGCCCAAAGCCCATAAAATCGCCCCGACTTTCATCTAGGCGACAAAATTTCTTACTGTGCTGCGATCGATGCCTGGTCGACGCGAACGCCAACGCCCATCGTGCTCGACAGCGCAACCTTGCGCAGGTAGACACCCTTGCTCGTTGCCGGCTTCGCCTTTTGCAGCGCGTCGACGAGAGCGTTCAGGTTGCTACGCAGAGCCGCCGGCTCGAACGAAGCACGGCCAATGGTCGCGTGGATGATACCGGCCTTGTCGACACGGAACTGCACTTGACCAGCCTTTGCGTTCTTCACAGCCGTAGCGACGTCCGGCGTAACGGTGCCGACCTTCGGGTTCGGCATCAGGCCGCGCGGGCCTAGGATCTGACCGAGCGTACCGACGACGCGCATCGTGTCCGGCGAAGCGATCACGATATCGAAGTCCAGTTTGCCAGCCTTGACCTGTTCTGCCAGATCTTCCATGCCGACGATGTCTGCACCGGCTGCACGCGCCTGCTCGGCTTTTTCGCCTTGCGCGAACACAGCAACGCGGACCGACTTACCGGTACCTGCCGGCAGAACGACCGAACCGCGAACCACTTGGTCCGACTTCTTCGCGTCGATGCCGAGTTGTACAGCGACGTCGATCGACTCGTCGAACTTCGCGCTTGCGCACTCCTTAACGAGCGACAGAGCTTCGTCGATCGCGTACAGCTTTTGACGATCAACCTTGGCTGCAAATGCTTGCAGACGCTTAGAAAGCTTAGCCATTTACACGCCCTCCACGGTGATGCCCATCGAGCGGGCGCTACCAGCGATCGTACGAACCGCTGCGTCCAGATCAGCTGCCGTCAGATCGGGCATCTTGGTCTTGGCGATGTCTTCAACTTGAGCGCGGGTGATCTTGCCGACCTTGTCCGTATGCGGCTTGCTCGAACCCTTGTCGATCTT
Organism: Paraburkholderia sp. D15; assembly: GCF_029910215.1. Lineage (NCBI taxonomy): Bacteria > Pseudomonadati > Pseudomonadota > Betaproteobacteria > Burkholderiales > Burkholderiaceae > Paraburkholderia > Paraburkholderia sp. D15. The sequence goes on from NZ_CP110395.1 coordinate 4,152,624, forward strand.
CGCTGCTTTCTTGATCAGAACCGTAGCCGGCGGCGTCTTCAGAACGAACGTGAAGCTCTTGTCCGCAAACGCGGTGATCACGACCGGAATCGGCAGACCCGGTTCCAGAGCTTGAGTCTGCGCGTTAAACGCCTTGCAGAACTCCATGATGTTCAGGCCACGTTGGCCCAGTGCCGGACCGACCGGCGGCGACGGGTTGGCTTTACCTGCAGGAATCTGCAGCTTGATAAAGCCGATGATTTTCTTTGCCATGTTGAAAACCTCTTTGAAGCACCGCGATGATGCAGCGAGTGCCTGGTGAGTAGTAGCGCGCGTTCGTCGATACCGACTGACTAGTTGCGCTCCTCAACGGCCTTTACGCGGACCGTAAGCGCGAAATACGGAACGCTCCGATTGGTGCGCTCCGTAGGGATTTTGATTACAGCTTCTCGACCTGACCGAATTCCAACTCGACCGGCGTTGCGCGGCCGAAGATCGTAACGGAAACACGGACGCGTGACTTTTCGTAGTTGACTTCTTCGACGCTGCCGTTGAAATCCGTAAACGGACCGTCCTTCACACGCACCATTTCGCCAACTTCGAACAGGGTTTTGGGGCGCGGCTTCTCAACGCCTTCCTGCATTTGCGACATGATTTTTTCGACTTCCCGCGGGGAAATCGGGCTCGGGCGGTTGCGCGCTCCGCCGACGAACCCGGTCACCTTTGCCGTATTTTTTACGAGGTGCCACGTTTCGTCCGTCATTTCCATTTCTACGAGCACATAGCCCGGAAAGAAACGACGCTCGGTCACTGATTTATGACCACCTTTAACTTCGACCACCTCTTCAGTCGGCACGAGAATTTGACCAAACTGGTCTTGCATGCCGGCGCGCTCAATGCGCTCCTGAAGTGCACGTTGCACGCTCTTCTCCATGCCGGAATAGGCGTGCACTACGTACCAACGCTTACCACTCGGGGATGCCGGAGTATCACTCATATCATTTCCAACCCAGAATCACCGAGAAAATCGCCCATTCAATGGATTTGTCACTCACCCAGAGAAAGATGGCCATGACGAACACAAAGCCGAACACTACGAGCGTTGTTTGGGTAGCCTCTTTGCGAGTCGGCCAAACAACTTTGCGGACTTCTTTGTATGAGTCTTTGGCGAAAGCGATAAAACCCTTGCCAGGCGCGGAGAGAAGACCGACTGCAACACCCGCTATCGCACCGACTGCCAGCGCGGCTCCGCGGACGTACCATTCCTGGCCACTCAGCCAGAAAAACCCCACGAACCCGGCCAAGACCAACAATACGCCCGCGACGAGCATCAGCTTGTCGCTGGATGTATTTACAGTTTCGACGGAAGGATTCGCCATAACACCTTAACGAAGCGCCACATACGACGCATAAGTTGGCAGGGGCAGAGGGAATCGAACCCCCAACCTTCGGTTTTGGAGACCGACGCTCTGCCAGTTGAGCTATACCCCTAAACCATTTGGGGTTGACGACACCGCCAACCCCGAAAACTACCGATCAACGAGAACTATCTGGCGTTACTCGAGGATCTTGGCAACGACACCAGCGCCGACCGTACGGCCGCCTTCACGGATTGCGAAGCGCAGACCTTCTTCCATCGCGATCGGGTTGATCAGCTTCACCGTGATCGACACGTTGTCGCCCGGCATGACCATTTCCTTGTCCTTCGGCAGCTCGATCGAGCCCGTCACGTCCGTCGTACGGAAGTAGAACTGCGGACGGTAGTTGTTGAAGAACGGCGTGTGACGGCCACCTTCGTCCTTGCTCAGCACGTACACTTCAGCCGTGAAGTGCGTGTGCGGGTTGATCGAACCCGGCTTCGCCAGAACCTGGCCACGCTCCACGTCTTCACGCTTCGTGCCGCGCAGCAGGATACCAACGTTGTCGCCTGCCTGACCCTGGTCGAGCAGCTTGCGGAACATTTCCACGCCCGTGCAGGTCGTCTTCACCGTCGGCTTGATACCGACGATTTCGATTTCTTCGCCGACCTTCACCACGCCGCGCTCCACGCGACCCGTCACCACCGTGCCGCGACCCGAGATCGAGAACACGTCTTCCACCGGCATCAGGAACGAACCGTCAACCGCGCGCTCCGGCGTCGGGATGTACGTGTCCAGCGCGTCGGCCAGGTTCATGATCGCCACTTCGCCCAGCTCGCCCTTGTCGCCTTCCAGCGCCAGCTTGGCCGAACCCTTGATGATCGGCGTGTCGTCGCCCGGGAAGTCGTACTTCGACAGAAGTTCGCGAACTTCCATCTCGACCAGTTCCAGCAGCTCGGCGTCATCCACCATGTCGCACTTGTTCAGGAACACGATGATGTACGGAACGCCAACCTGACGTGCCAGCAGGATGTGCTCACGCGTTTGCGGCATCGGGCCGTCTGCGGCCGAGCACACCAGGATCGCGCCGTCCATCTGCGCTGCGCCCGTGATCATGTTCTTCACATAGTCAGCGTGGCCCGGGCAGTCGACGTGTGCGTAGTGGCGGTTAGCCGTTTCGTACTCGACGTGTGCCGTGTTGATCGTGATACCACGTGCCTTTTCTTCCGGCGCCGCGTCGATCTGGTCGTATGCCTTCGCTTCGCCGCCAAACTTCTGCGTCAGAACCGTCGTGATCGCTGCCGTCAGCGTGGTCTTGCCGTGGTCAACGTGACCGATCGTGCCGACGTTCACGTGCGGCTTGGTCCGCTCAAACTTACCCTTGGCCATTTTCGACTCCTAAGAGGATTTATCCGTACGTTGCGCCGCGCGCAAACAATCACCGAGACTTCTGGTGCCCATGGGCAGGATCGAACTGCCGACCTCTCCCTTACCAAGGGAGTGCTCTACCACTGAGCCACATGGGCGCTACTTCTGTGTTGCTGGAGCGGGTGAAGGGAATCGAACCCTCGTCGTAAGCTTGGAAGGCTTCTGCTCTACCATTGAGCTACACCCGCAAGGATCATGGATTCCCAACAACTGCTACAACTTGCATTCTGGTGGAGGAGGTTGGATTCGAACCAACGTAGGCGTAAGCCAACAGATTTACAGTCTGCCCCCTTTAGCCACTCGGGCACCCCTCCGCAGAGAACTGACGATTATGAGGGAACAACCGCTTATTGTCAAGACTTGCTTGACCGTTCCTAACTCACAGCTCTCACTTATAGGGAGAGAATCAGCGCTTCCGTAAACGCAGAAACCCCACCGTTGCGGGTGGGGTTTCTGTTTGCTGCAGTGTGCTGCTGGGGAGCCTGACGATTACCTACTTTCACACGGGCAATCCGCACTATCATCGGCGTGGAGTCGTTTCACGGTCCTGGTCGGGATGGGAAGGGGTGGTACCGACTCGCTATGGTCATCAGGCATGACTTGTTGCCGTGGCGCCTTTTGGGGCATCACGACCAATCCGGAAGAAGTAGTTTCTGATGATGTGACATCAGTGGCGGGGGTTGTGTTGTTTTATCTGGCACAACACTGATCTCAACCTGTGTGTGGTCTGCATAAGACCCTGCGCGTAGCGCAGGGTGGGGCATCCATAAGTGCTGAAGCACTAACGGCTGCCGACACACACCTGTTATAGGATCAAGCCTTACGGGCAATTAGTATCAGTTAGCTGAGCACATTACTGCGCTTACACACCTGACCTATCAACGTCCTGGTCTTGAACGACCCTTCAAGGGGCTCGAAGCCCCGGGGATATCTCATCTTAAGGCGAGTTTCCCGCTTAGATGCTTTCAGCGGTTATCTCTTCCGAACATAGCTACCCGGCGATGCCACTGGCGTGACAACCGGTACACCAGAGGTTCGTCCACTCCGGTCCTCTCGTACTAGGAGCAGCCCCCTTCAAATATCCAGCGCCCACGGCAGATAGGGACCAAACTGTCTCACGACGTTTTAAACCCAGCTCACGTACCTCTTTAAATGGCGAACAGCCATACCCTTGGGACCGGCTACAGCCCCAGGATGAGATGAGCCGACATCGAGGTGCCAAACACCGCCGTCGATATGAACTCTTGGGCGGTATCAGCCTGTTATCCCCAGAGTACCTTTTATCCGTTGAGCGATGGCCCTTCCATACAGAACCACCGGATCACTATGACCTGCTTTCGCACCTGCTCGACTTGTCGGTCTCGCAGTTAAGCACGCTTATGCCATTGCACTATCAGCACGATTTCCGACCGTACCTAGCGTACCTTCGTACTCCTCCGTTACACTTTGGGAGGAGACCGCCCCAGTCAAACTGCCTACCATGCACTGTCCCCGATCCGGATTACGGACCAAGGTTAGAACCTCAAACAAGCCAGGGTGGTATTTCAAGGTCGGCTCCACTGAAACTAGCGTTCCAGCTTCAAAGCCTCCCACCTATCCTACACAGACCGGTTCAAAGTCCAATGCAAAGCTACAGTAAAGGTTCATGGGGTCTTTCCGTCTAGCCGCGGGGAGATTGCATCATCACAAACACTTCAACTTCGCTGAGTCTCGGGAGGAGACAGTGTGGCCATCGTTACGCCATTCGTGCAGGTCGGAACTTACCCGACAAGGAATTTCGCTACCTTAGGACCGTTATAGTTACGGCCGCCGTTTACCGGGACTTCAATCAAGAGCTTGCACCCCATCATTTAATCTTCCGGCACCGGGCAGGCGTCACACCCTATACGTCCACTTTCGTGTTTGCAGAGTGCTGTGTTTTTATTAAACAGTCGCAGCCACCAGTTTATTGCAACCCCTTCACCCTCTGCGCGCAGGCGCATCAAGCTACAGGGGCGTACCTTATCCCGAAGTTACGGTACCAATTTGCCGAGTTCCTTCTCCCGAGTTCTCTCAAGCGCCTTAGAATACTCATCTCGCCCACCTGTGTCGGTTTGCGGTACGGTCTTGTTAGACTGAAGCTTAGAGGCTTTTCCTGGAACCACTTCCGATTGCTTCGTGACCTAGATCACTGGCCTCGCACCCTTGAATTCCGCGCCCGGATTTGCCAAAGCGCCTTCTCCAATGCAAGGACCGGGACTTCCAACACCCGGACAACCTTCCGCGATCCGTCCCCCCATCGCATCTAACAATGGTGCAGGAATATTAACCTGCTTCCCATCAGCTACGCATTTCTGCCTCGCCTTAGGGGCCGACTCACCCTACGCCGATGAACGTTGCGTAGGAAACCTTGGGCTTACGGCGAGGGGGCCTTTCACCCCCTTTATCGCTACTCATGTCAGCATTCGCACTTCCGATACCTCCAGCGCACTTTTCAATGCACCTTCGCAGGCTTACGGAACGCTCTCCTACCATGCACATAAATGTGCATCCGCAGCTTCGGTATATGGCTTAGCCCCGTTACATCTTCCGCGCAGGACGACTCGATCAGTGAGCTATTACGCTTTCTTTAAAGGATGGCTGCTTCTAAGCCAACCTCCTGACTGTTTTAGCCTTCCCACTTCGTTTCCCACTTAGCCATATTTGGGGACCTTAGCTGGCGGTCTGGGTTGTTTCCCTCTTGACACCGGACGTTAGCACCCGATGTCTGTCTCCCGTGATTGCACTCTTCGGTATTCGGAGTTTGCTATGGCGTAGTAATCCGCAATGGACCCCACAACCATGACAGTGCTCTACCCCCGAAGGTGATACACGAGGCACTACCTAAATAGTTTTCGGAGAGAACCAGCTATTTCCAGGTTTGTTTAGCCTTTCACCCCTATCCACAGCTCATCCCCTAACTTTTCAACGTTAGTGGGTTCGGACCTCCAGTACGTGTTACCGCACCTTCATCCTGGCCATGGATAGATCACCTGGTTTCGGGTCTACACCCAGCGACTGAATCGCCCTGTTCGGACTCGCTTTCGCTACGCCTGCCCTAATCGGTTAAGCTTGCCACTGAATGTAAGTCGCTGACCCATTATACAAAAGGTACGCCGTCACCCCTTACGAGGCTCCGACTGTTTGTATGCATGCGGTTTCAGGATCTATTTCACTCCCCTCCCGGGGTTCTTTTCGCCTTTCCCTCACGGTACTGGTTCACTATCGGTCGATCACGAGTATTTAGCCTTGGAGGATGGTCCCCCCATCTTCAGACAGGATTTCACGTGTCCCGCCCTACTTTCCGTACACCTAGTTCTTCCTCGCTGTTTTCGTCTACAGGGCTATCACCTGCTATGGCCGCACTTTCCAGAGCGTTCGACTAACAATGAAGATAAAGAGTACAGGCTGGTCCCATTTCGCTCGCCACTACTCTGGGAATCTCGGTTGATTTCTTTTCCTGCGGTTACTTAGATGTTTCAGTTCACCGCGTTCGCTTCGCGTAGCCTATGTATTCAGCTACGGATACTCCATAAGGAGTGGGTTTCCCCATTCGGATATCGGTGGATCAAAGCTCGTTTGCCAGCTCCCCACCGCTTTTCGCAGGCTACCGCGTCCTTCATCGCCTGTGATCGCCAAGGCATCCACCACATGCACTTGTTCGCTTGACCCTATAACGGGTGTGTCTTCGGCGCATTCACTCGGAACACGGCCTTCGCCACATCGTTACAGGTTGAGTATTCGTGTTGCGCCGTATTCCAAGGCGATCTTTCGATCACCTTTTCATACATTGATACAATCACAACCCTGATTCACCTACTCGCACACCCATCTCTAAGTATGCTTTCGTGAATCTCTTTACTACTTCTTCCTGATTGTTAAAGAACGACAGCCGATCGCGTGGTTGCTATAACCACGTCCCGCTCTGACTGGCTCAATCGCCAATGCGAAGTACTCTGCTCTTCACAGAACACTGCGCACTGAGGATTGTCCATCCAGACTGCTGCAATTCACAGCCGATAAGCGTGAGCGCTCAACGTTGAACACGTCAGCTCGAGAAAGGAGGTGATCCAGCCGCACCTTCCGATACGGCTACCTTGTTACGACTTCACCCCAGTCATGAATCCTACCGTGGTGACCGTCCTCCTTGCGGTTAGACTAGCCACTTCTGGTAAAACCCACTCCCATGGTGTGACGGGCGGTGTGTACAAGACCCGGGAACGTATTCACCGCGGCATGCTGATCCGCGATTACTAGCGATTCCAGCTTCACGCACTCGAGTTGCAGAGTGCGATCCGGACTACGATCGGTTTTCTGGGATTGGCTCCACCTCGCGGCTTGGCAACCCTCTGTTCCGACCATTGTATGACGTGTGAAGCCCTACCCATAAGGGCCATGAGGACTTGACGTCATCCCCACCTTCCTCCGGTTTGTCACCGGCAGTCTCCCTGGAGTGCTCTTGCGTAGCAACTAGGGACAAGGGTTGCGCTCGTTGCGGGACTTAACCCAACATCTCACGACACGAGCTGACGACAGCCATGCAGCACCTGTGTTATGGCTCCCTTTCGGGCACCCCCACCTCTCAGCAGGGTTCCATACATGTCAAGGGTAGGTAAGGTTTTTCGCGTTGCATCGAATTAATCCACATCATCCACCGCTTGTGCGGGTCCCCGTCAATTCCTTTGAGTTTTAATCTTGCGACCGTACTCCCCAGGCGGTCAACTTCACGCGTTAGCTACGTTACCAAGTCAATGAAGACCCGACAACTAGTTGACATCGTTTAGGGCGTGGACTACCAGGGTATCTAATCCTGTTTGCTCCCCACGCTTTCGTGCATGAGCGTCAGTATTGGCCCAGGGGGCTGCCTTCGCCATCGGTATTCCTCCACATCTCTACGCATTTCACTGCTACACGTGGAATTCTACCCCCCTCTGCCATACTCTAGCCCGCCAGTCACAAATGCAGTTCCCAGGTTAAGCCCGGGGATTTCACATCTGTCTTAGCGAACCGCCTGCGCACGCTTTACGCCCAGTAATTCCGATTAACGCTTGCACCCTACGTATTACCGCGGCTGCTGGCACGTAGTTAGCCGGTGCTTATTCTTCCGGTACCGTCATCCCACCACCATATTAGGGCGATGGTTTTCTTTCCGGACAAAAGTGCTTTACAACCCGAAGGCCTTCTTCACACACGCGGCATTGCTGGATCAGGGTTTCCCCCATTGTCCAAAATTCCCCACTGCTGCCTCCCGTAGGAGTCTGGGCCGTGTCTCAGTCCCAGTGTGGCTGGTCGTCCTCTCAGACCAGCTACAGATCGTCGCCTTGGTAGGCCTTTACCCCACCAACTAGCTAATCTGCCATCGGCCGCCCCTTGAGCGGGAGGTCCGAAGATCCCCCCCTTTCCTCCACAGAGCGTATGCGGTATTAATCCGGCTTTCGCCGGGCTATCCCCCACTCCAGGACACGTTCCGATGTATTACTCACCCGTTCGCCACTCGCCACCAGGATTGCTCCCGTGCTGCCGTTCGACTTGCATGTGTAAGGCATGCCGCCAGCGTTCAATCTGAGCCAGGATCAAACTCTTCAGTTCAAACCTGTTACTGTTTTTCGGGCTCTTTCGAACCCGGTCGCTCACTCAACGTACTGACGAATTGTTCGATCCATCTTTCGACGGTCAAACCTTCCTTTCATTACTGTGTGAGACTTGATACTTTTGCTTTACGCCAGACTCCGGAGAATCCGGCTCGCGTTCCGCATCAAGCGCCCACACTTATCGGCTGTTAATTTTTAAAGATCGTTCGCGGAAAGATTCAGGTGGCTCGCACCGCCCACTTCTTCCTGCGTCGCTGCATCAGCAGCAGAGAAACGAGATTATGAAGGCTCTTTTTCGTTTCGTCAACAGCATTTTTTGCTTTCGCTTAAAACCTGTCGACGTCACGGCCGCTGGTTTCTGCCGCGGCCCTCGTTCGCAAACGAGGAGGCGAATCATAGGCGATGTTTCACCATGCGGCAAGGGTTAGCTGGAAATAATTTCTAGCGGCTTATCGACGCGTGGAATTTACTACTGCACCCACGGGGACGGCCTCTGCCATCGCGGTGTAGCCGGCGTCGCTCGGATGAATGTGGTCGCCGCTATCGAAATTGCGTCGCAAGCGGTCCGGCTGGGTCGGGTCGCGCAAGGCGGCATCGAAATCCACGATGCCGTCGAAGGCTCGGCTCGTGCGAATCCACTGGTTGACGGCGAGGCGCATGCTCTCCCGTTCCGCGGGCAGCGACGCCGGTGTCAACGTCGCGCCGAACACCTTGACGCCGGCATGGCGCGCCGCCGCGATCACCCGCTGATACCCTGCGATCAGGTCGGCGGCGGTGACCGTCGTGTGGGGGAAATCGCAATCGAGGCCGCTGCGCGCGGGCATCGACGCAAAGTTGATGTCGTTGATGCCGATCAGCAGAATCGCGGTCTTCACACCCGGCCGGGTCAGCACGTCGTGTTCGAACCGTTTGACGAGGGCGTCGCCGTAGCAGGGGGAGTCGCTTAGCAAGCGGTTGCCGCTGATGCCGAGATTGACGATCGCCGTCGACCGGTCCGCGCCGCCGCTCAGGCGACGCGCCAGCGCGTCCGGCCAGCGGCGGTTCTGATTCAGGCTTGAACGCATGCCATCCGTGATCGAATCGCCAATCGCGGCGACCGCCGCCGACGACGGCGCCGCCTCGACCGACAACCCCGTCACCCATGCATATTGAGTGAATCGTCCGCGAAACGCGTCGGCGGACGCATCCGCAGTGTGGTTGCCCGGCGCCGACACGTAGTTAACCTGACTCGATACCCGGTGCCATGCGACGATGCGCTGCTCCGGCCCCATGAACGCGCTGATCGCATAAGGCGCGCCGCTCACGATCTCGACCGGAACCGGATCGCTGTCCAGTTCGCCGCCCGCCGCGATCGTCACCGCGCCTTTTCCGCCGAACGTCACGCGCGCTCCATCGCCGGCGACCGACGCCGCGCCGCCCGCCGAACGGGCAATGCGCAAATCTTCGATCACCAGCGGCGCTTTCCCGTACTCGTTACTCAGATGGATGCGCGCGGCGCGTCCCGACAGCGTCGGATACACGATCTGGCGCACGGTGCGTCCGGCGACGTCCGGCGCGCGATACAACGGCGGCAAGTCCGCGCGCTGCGGAATGGGCTGCAACGCGGTAGCCCATGCAGCGACCCAGTGAGCGGGCGCATCGGCGGCAAAGGTGGTCGGGGAGACGGCGAATTGAGCTAGCAGCGCCGCAGTGCATGCGGCAGCCAGAGTGCGGAGAGTCATTCTGCTGATCGGTTCGAAGCGAAACGTGCATTGTGCACGAATGCCGCACCGATCGCGGCGAGGGCGAGGGCGAGGGCGAGGGCGAGGGCGAGGGCGAGGGCGAGGGCCAAGCCGCGGGCAAGGCGTTGCGCGACGGGAGGCGGGAGGCGGCTTGCGGGCGCACTGGCGCCGATCAGCACGCGCCCCGCTGCGACGCTCAACTTGCCGACTGGCCCGTCATCCGCAAAGCCACCGCCTCGGCGACCTCGATCCCATCGATCGCCGCCGAGTAAATCCCGCCCGCGTATCCCGCGCCCTCACCCGCCGGATAGAGACCTTCGACGTTCATGCTCTGATAATCGTCCCGCCGACGCACGCGAATCGGCGACGACGTCCGCGTCTCGACCCCCGTCAACACCGCGTCATGCATCGCAAAACCGGCGATCTTTTTGTCCATCTGCGGCAACGCTTCGCGAATCGCCTCGATCACGTAGTCGGGCAATGCGGTGCTCAGATCGGTCGGATGCACGCCCGGCTTGTACGACGGCACCACCGAGCCAAGCGACGTGGACGGCCGGCCGGCAATGAAATCGCCGACCAGTTGCCCCGGCGCCATATAGTTGCCGCCGCCGAGCTCGAACGCCCGCTCTTCCCACTTGCGCTGAAACGCGATGCCGGCGAGCGGACCGCCTGGATAGTCGTCCGGCGTAATCCCCACGACGATCCCCGCATTCGCATTGCGCTCCGCGCGCGAATACTGGCTCATGCCGTTCGTCACCACGCGGCCGGGCTCGGACGTCGCGGCCACCACCGTGCCGCCTGGGCACATGCAGAAGCTGTACACCGCGCGCCCGTTGCTGCAGTGATGAACCACCTTATAGTCGGCGGCGCCCAGCTGCTTGTGACCGGCAAATTTGCCGAACCGGCTGCGGTCGATCAAGCCTTGCGGATGCTCGATCCGGAAGCCGAGCGAAAACGGCTTCGCTTCGATATAGACGCCACGATCGTTCAGCATCTGGAAGGTATCGCGCGCGCTGTGTCCGACCGCCAGCACGACATGATCGCAGCGCAACGTCTCGCCCGTCGACAGTTTCAGGCCGCGCACCTTGCCCTGCTCGATCTCGATATCGTCGACGCGGGTTTCGAACCGCACCTCGCCGCCCAGCGAATGAATGGTCGCGCGCATCTTCTCGACCATGCTGACCAGCCGGAACGTGCCGATGTGCGGCCGGCTCAGATACAGAATGTCTTCCGGCGCACCAGCCTGCACGAATTCGTCGAGCACCTTGCGGCCGTAATGCTTCGGATCCTTGATCTGGCTGTAAAGCTTGCCGTCCGAGAACGTGCCCGCGCCGCCCTCGCCGAACTGCACGTTGGATTCTGGATTGAGCACCGACTTGCGCCACAGGCCGAAGGTGTCCTTGGTGCGCTCGCGCACGGCCTTGCCGCGTTCGAGGATGATCGGCCGGAAGCCCATCTGCGCGAGAATCAGCCCGGCGAACAACCCGCACGGACCCATGCCGATCACGACGGGCCGCAAGGCATCCGACTGCGCCGGCGCCTTCGCGACGAAGCGGTAAGTCATGTCCGGCGTCACGCCGCAATGCGGCACGTCGGCGAGCCGCTTGAGTGCGGCCGCTTCATCCGTGACTTCGACATCGACGATGTACGTGAGCTTGATGTCGGCGCGTTTGCGCGCATCGTGGGCGCGGCGAAACACGGTGTATCGGATGAGCCCGTCGGCGCCCACGCCGAGTTCCGCGAGACGCGCGCGGATGGCGGCTTCGAGGTCGCTCTCGGGGTGATCGAGCGGGAGTTTGATTTCGCTTAGACGTAACATGAGTACCGGGGGACGCAGGAAGGCCGCAAATCGCGGCCAATTCGCAATTTTATAGGTTTAGTGTCGGCGCGGGGCATCCGCGCGTGCCGGACGCGCGCCGCCTGCCGGAGCGTCCTCGCAGCACGAAGCCCCAATACCGGT